>JBBDYD010000040.1:0-1212 GCA_040901865.1 Bacteroidota bacterium
GTTTCTGTTGAAAACGGATTGGGGAAATTGAACACTTGGAGCAAACGCAGATCTGTTTCCACCTTGAACCGCACTTCGTACTCCATGGAATCTGCGGGATTACCGGAAGCGTCGAGGACCTGGACTGAAAGCAGATGGTTTCCTTTTGCCAACGTCGGTCTGAATGTCACCCGGGCTTTTTCGTTTCCAGTGAGCGTCTCAAAGAGACTATCTGGAGTAGATCCAAGAGTAATTCGCCGGTTATCCAACTTCAGAACCACGGAATTCGGGTCAGTGATCGGGAGCGGACTATTATCACGGATGCCGATCCGAATTTCGGGCTCCGGGCGGACGTAGTCGTTGTCGAAAACATTGACGCCATCAAACGTTACGGCAAAGAGAGGAGCAGTTGTATCAGACAGAACAGTTGAGGGGAGAGAAAATACATTATTGTCCGTAAAGGCCTCGTTGAGTTTTCCATCCGGATCGATTTGAAAAACAAAGTCCACTCTGCCTGTGCTTCCTGCCGTCGGGAAGGAGGCGGTGATAGTCTCATAGGCGCCACCCGGGATGACCGGAAAAACAACCGGGGAGAGTGGTGTCGTTACATTATTCGCATTGACAAAAATTGCGACCTCGACGCTCTCTGCCACAGTTTGACTGAAATTGTAAATGTCCGCCTCGACAGAAAGCACTTCACCTTCGAGAACTAAATTTGTATCGAGACGCGCTGCCTGATAATTGGAGGCAAGCTCGGGGGGAGGTTCAAAATTCACCCACCATCGAATCAATCGCGGAGACAGCCCCGGCGTCTCGGACAACAAATTCAGTCGGAATTGTACAGTTCGCACTGAATCTTGCAGAAGATTGATGACCGAATCTCTTTCGAAGGATACTGAATACACCGTGTCCGCAACCCCGTTTCGATGCAATCGCAAGACATCCAATGACACGTGCGTTCCCGCGACCGAGGTATCAACCTCCAAAAACATATCTGTCCATGTTTTTGCTGGTCCAAACGGCAAAGTCGTAAAGGATCCCTGAATTGACTGGAACAGTACTGTGTCGGTAAGCGTTACAGGGCCCCCCAGGGAGGCAGTTCTTCCTTCCGGGACGGACCCCGGAATTGCTCCTTTGACGCCAAGAATAGCCCAGGAACCACGAAACGTCAACGACCGAATCTGTCCGCTCCCCAAGGACTCGATCGCCTGCACAAGTCGCTCGGTCCGATTT
>JBBDYD010000041.1:0-7771 GCA_040901865.1 Bacteroidota bacterium
GGGGGTCTCTCTCCGTGTCGGCACTCCCCTTCTCTCCGCCCACCGTGCTGAACCGGGCAAACATCTTCGTTTGTTTGCCGATCTTGTTAAACATTTTCGCGCGGGTATATTTTGAAATGTCCTGTGTGACGGTGAAGGTCCCGAAGGCCCCGCTTCCCTTTGCGTGGACGACCCTCTCGGGGATGCGTTCCCTGTTAAAGTGAGCCATTTTCTCGTGGTAAACGAAGTCCTGCAGGAGCAGCGGGCCGCGCGGGCCGACGCTCATCGTGTTTTCATGTTCCACATACGGTTTTCCGGACGCGGTCGTCAGTGTGCGTTTCTTTTCCATGGTAGTTACTCCTCTCTGATCAACAACTATAGTACGACAAATTGAGGTAAGATGGCAATATTGTCTGAACCTGGATTTATGGGATTGATGGGATTGGCAGGATTAGAATGTCCAGTGAAAAGATGGGAGATGGAATATGGAGATGGGAAAGGGGAGATCGGGAGTTAAGAGAAATTCAGATTGAGGATCGCGGACTGCGTTTGGCCATATTGTTAGAACCCGGATTTATGGGATTTGAAGGGATTGGCGGGATTAGATAGGAGGACTGTGTTTGGGCGTGAAGTCGTCGTTCTTGCCGACGAGCACCGCGCTGCAGGGGAACATTCCGTGCAGTTCGAGGCACAAGGCCTGCCGAGCGGGGTGTATTATTATCGGCTTGAACTCGTGGCGACAGCGATGATAAAAATAATGATTCTTGCAAAGTAATCAGTCACAACATTGAAGGCCAACCGGCGTTTTTCTTACGTGGTTTTGACGATTTCATGACAACATCGTCGCCCCTGTTGAGTAGTTTCCTTAAGACTCAGATTACGGGAACAATTCATAAGGAAAGGATCTGCCGATCATGAACCATCGAGCATTCGTCGCCTTCGTATTATCAGCATTCTGCTTCCCCTCATTGCTTTCTGCGCAGACCTTTGAGTCTGACCGAATTGCCGAAAGGAGAGTTCCCCTCCGTTTGTACTTCACGGCCCCACAACTTCTCCCTGGGGAGTCATTGACCGCCGACGGGCATCCACCTTTCCTCCCCAATCCACGGTCAAAGAAATTCAAGAGATTCCAGAAATGGGGCATGGTTGGATTGATTGCCGGCGCGTCTGCCGGTATTATTGCCGGCTTTGCGCGAGTAATGAGCGACGAAAACAAAGGAGGCCTCTCCGCCGCGCCGGCGTATCTGGTTGTTCTGACAGCTTACACCACCTTAGGTATGATCGGCGGCGCCATTGCAGGAATCGTAGGGTTCATCATCTTCGAGTACTGGAAACCTGAATCAGCATTCGACCAAGGTACGAATGAAGACTGAATTGTACTCAGACGACGGTAGAATCGGTGACTGCCGTTCGTTTGCAGTCAACGTTCCAGGAAGCGCTCTTTGAACGTTTGTTCTTTCCCGGCCATGGTCAGGAACACATCCAACGGTACAACTTCGAACTTCGGCCCCAGGCGGTCCAGGATGCCTTTGACCCTCTTGATATCGCTCCATTCCCGAACGTGCATCAAGAGAAAATACGGCCGACCTTTGTTGATCGCAGCAAGTTCCTGCAGATCCGCAACTGCATCGGCTTCGTCGCGTGATGGAGAGAGATAATAATCGTACGAAATAAGAGGTTTTCCCTTGCGAACGGTAAACGTATGTGAAGGTGCATATCCGTTCACAAATCCGATCGCGTCGGGCATCCCCTTGTAGTACGCATCAACGACACTTCTCGTCAAATCCGAATTACCTTCCACCGTCGCTCCCTCTGAATAGTCCATGATCTCGAAGACCTTCAGATCGAGTACATCCATGAATTCCCGCGCTTTGGCGATCAACGGCGGCAGAAGCTTTGGGGGTACGGCTTTCGGGTACAGATATCCCGGCCCGGAAAGACATCCGATGAAATAGTCATTCGGTGTTGCCATGGTGTAAAAGTATTCCGCCATGGCCGGCGCCATCCACACGTAGTTCATCAACACTTCCCATGCATAGGGAATCTCACCCCGGCCGGGCTTTAACCACGCCCCCAATCCGATTCCATCGGTCTGGATACAGCTGATGTAGACCTTGTCTTTCGGGGAGTAGTCCTTTCCGGGAACCAGGTTGTGATTGTTTTTGAACTTGAATCCCGGGGAGGCAGGCACCTTGCTGCTGAAACTCAGATTGGGAAGCGTATGCAATCCTTCGACGCGATGACCGAAACTCGACGTGAGGGTCACGTGTTCCCTTTCAAGATCTTTAGCGTACGAATGCCACCCCATAACCATAGACATCGGATTCATTTCGGATAGAAGCGTCCGTGCGAGATTATATTCGAGTGTGTCGGCCGGCCTGCTTGAGAGATCGTTGAAAAACACCTTCTGCGCAACACCGAAATCCGCCACGCCGGGCCTCATGATCGATCCATGCTCGCCGCCAAGCCAGACAATATAGTCCTTGCTGCATTGCTTCCAGTACCGGTCGTAGGCCCACCGGTAGATCTCTGCATCCGATTTCCCGGTGAATTTCCCGCGAAAATCCTCAATTTTTTTCAATCCTGCCCGTTCCACTTCCACCACGAGTTCTTCGCTGACCACAACGGCGCGTTCTAAACCCGCCACGGTAAAGGCAACGATCAGCGAGGTCCGGACATTCTTATCCCACACCACATACCCCTTTGCATGACTTCCGAGTGCTTTGAGCGCTTCCCCGGCGGTTCGCAATTCCTTGAATGTGAAATGCCGTTTGTCGCGGTAAAATTCAAAAACGGACTCAACATAGGTGAAAGGCCAGTTGGGCGGATAGTGGATATATAATACGGGACCATCCGTATTGGCAAGCCCCTGGAGGCTGATCAGGAGCGCGTTCGTCGGAAGGTCTCCCTCGATCTCCCAATTGTCTTTCAGGTTGACGGAATATGCCTCGCGGTAGCCGGGTCGTTTTAAGATGAATTTCACCGGTGAGTCTGAAGGGCGGGTCGGCCGCTTCATGGTATACGCGAGCACCTGGTTGTTTTCTTCGAGAGCGTATTCATGTCTTACGGTTATCAATGATGGACCCTGGGAGCCTCTGATTTCATAACGGTCGTCAATCATGATCGTCCCTTTTTTGTCCACCGACGCAGAAACCGTCCGAAACGCACCGACGGGCATAGAGACACCCATGAAGACGTTTGCCGGCCAGACCCGGCCGTTCACGGCTACACGGACCGAATTACCGTTGAGCGGGACCGTGATCGAGTCGATATGAAAACGGCTTCCACCCCACCGCTGAACGATCGTGATGGCCTTGGAATCATGCCGGATTTCCATCGCCAGCGTGCCATACAGTTCGATCTCATGGCTATTTTGAGGCACCAATTTCCATGTACCGGTCAGGCTTGTGGGCTCCTGAGCGAAGGTGGTACACATGAGCAGGACAACACCAGGAAGGACGGATGTGAGGGATCGGAGGATGTTCATTGATTTACCTTTATGAGTTGGCAACATTTATAATGGACAATTTTTAGGCCAGACTCAAAGTCATTGAGTGTGATCGTATCATAGAAAGGTTGAACTCGGTAATTATTCCTTTTTTCGCTTCTTGTCAGAGGGCGCAGTTTTTCCCCTGCAAACGAATGAGACATTAAGTGGAGTTTCAACGGTTTGAATGTTGCTCCATGAATTACTGATCAGGTTCCTCAATTCTGCGATCGGGAGCTTTCCGCGTGAATGATCCTTGCCGAAGAGAATGGTATGCATCTCCTGCATGACTCTGAAGCCGGCATTATTGAAATCTCCCACAACGAGCGTTCCATCCGGATGGGTAACTCGCTGCAGTTCCGAAAGACAGATCTGCGGGTGTTTCAATTCATGAATCGTATTGAGGCAAACAATGGATTGGAGCGATTGAGATCGGAATGGCAGACACTCCATATTGAGAAGGATCATCGAGATACGGTCACGGAATGCGGGTCCTACGCGGCGAATAGCATCGGCTCGTTTTTCAGCCGTAATGTCTCCCGTCATCGCGGTGAATCCAAGCCTTGCAAGAACGGCAGCCGCTCTTCCGGTTCCTGTTGCGAGTTCTACGACAAGGCCGGGGGCAAGCCTGGCTTCGTTGATGATGTACAGATATTCGTCGAGGAGATCGAACCCGCGGTCTCTCAGTAATTCGTCGGTCCTCGAAGAGGAAATGGTGCCGATAAGGAGTCGGGAAGATTCCGGAAGAATCATATCGGATTCCACCGCCGACGCACAGCCGGAATGAGATACTCGTCAAATGCCCTCTTCAGATCAAAAGACGGTTTCCAGCCCCAATCACGCTCCGCGGCAGTCGTGTCAACTTCCGACGGCCAGCTGTCGACAATCGCCTGTCTCTTGAGGTCCGATTTGAAGTCCACCTGCGCCCCCGGGAAACTCCTTCGGATGATCTCGTACAATTCTCCGGCTGACGGATTGAATGCGCTGACATTGTACACTTGGCGCGAAAGGCGGTTTCCCGAAGCCGCTTCGAGCGCCAGGAACGCCTCGATCGCATCCGGCATGGCCATGAACGGAATACGCGTGTCTTCCCGGACGAAACACGTGTAAGGCTTCCGTTGGGCCGCGCAGTGGAGCATTTCCGGTGCGAAATCGCTTGTTCCCCCGGTGGGCAGAGTTGTTGCGCTAATGAGACCCGGGAAGCGAAGGCCTCTGAAGTCGATCCTCCCCGCCGCGGGTTCTGCGTCAAGCTGGCGGTAGAAATTCGCGTAGTAGTTGCCCAATTGCTCGCAGTACAGTTTGTTGATTCCGTACATCGTCCGGGGTTCACAAAATTCCGATTCGCGGACAGCCGCCACTTGCTTCATGACCGCATGGTTGGGGACCCCATAGACGGCGATGGAACTTGGATAAAGAACCTTGATCTCCCGGCCTTGAAGGCGCGATTGGGTCACAGCCAGCTCAAGCATGTTCAACGTACCGTCGACATTGACGTGATGAGCCAGCGGCGGTTCCCGTTCTGCCCTCGTCGATAACAGCGCCGCCAAATGATAGATCGTTCCGAAATTGTGCGCCGTGGACAAGTTTTCCAGGACGCTCTTCTTCAGAATATCGCCGACCACTGTCACCGAGCATTTCTCCGCCAGCTGTTCGTCGATGGGGTTCAGGTCAAGAGCCACGATCTTGACACCCTCAAGATCAGCCAGTTTGCTGATCAATCCGTGTCCTATCTCCCCATTGGCCCCTGTAATCAGCACTGTAGTATTCAATTTTGGCACCCGCTTTCTCTCGTGATCACCGTCCTACCATCATTTCCATGAAGCTATTATACAAGCCGAAACACCCCTTCGGCCTTTGCGCATCGTGTCTCTCCCGAAAAGAGTTCCCCTTCGGCCCAGCACAACTTGCCTCGCCGCGATTTTACGTGGCCCACAACAACCAACCTCTGACCGGTGCGCGTTTCATGGTAGAACCTCAAATCGAGCCGACACGTGAAGGGATCCTTTCCGCAAAGCCCGCGCACAGAATGAACCATTGCGGCATCAAGCAGTGAGGCAATGACACCACCATGGACGACATCCGTGTATCCCTCGAATCGGCTGTCAATGAGCACCTCTCCTTTCACGCTTCTTCCCTCCCTTCGCAATTGAAGCCGGATCCCCTGCGCGTTCTCATGACCACAGACAAAACAAGTCGAGTGAAATGTCCCTGCGTCATTCGCGTGTGACGTTGCATGGTTCTCCGTCGATGACAACTTCATCTTCTCAGCCTCCAAACATGACAAACAATGCCCCAAGAAGCAGTCCGACCCCGAGATTGATGAGCTTCACAATAAAGAAATCACGTCTTGAATGTGCGAGCAGAGGCAGCATCCCGTGGCCGTCCTGCACGATGGAACTGGCGAGAAGAATACCAAACGGAATGGTTCCCTTCACGTAGAGCATCACAAAAACCAAATGCGGGCCGGATTCGGGTATCAATCCGACAAGCGAAGCGATGCCAAGGACAGCCCAGAGATTGCCTTGGATGCTTTCACCAAGATTCAACCCATTCACGACGAACTCCATGACGAGCAATGTTCCGAACGTCCAAAGGAATATCCGCGGAACGTGCTTTCGGGCCACATGTTTCCAGAGATGTTCCTCTAAAAAATGATCCGGAACGGTTCCAACGATGAACAAGGCCAGCCCGCTTACCGACAAGAGGGATATTCTCACCCAGTCCCAATCCGCCGGCCCGATTTGCCCCGTTCCGACAGAGATAGTGAACAAAGCGAGAATGAGGGTTAGAACGGTTCGAAATAGTGAGAGGGTCTTCCATTGCGCGAGGATGTTCCCGCGGGGAAAACATTCGCAACCCTCCTGATCGTGGACTTGCAGAGCTTCGCAAAGATGAGCCCGGAAGAATCCGTAGCGGACCGTAATCACGTCTGTCACGAATCCGGATGCAGCTCCGATAACGAAGAGGATCCCGGTAAGGATGAGCGCCTCCCGTGGTATCAGGGACAGCATCACGAAGCTTTCGTCCCCGCTTGTCGCAATCATGGCGGCGACGACTGCACCGATCGAGACCATTCGGTGCGAATACATGGTGACCACAGCAAACGCTCCAAGACATCCCGGCATAGCTCCGAGAAGTGCGGCGAGAAGATATTGGCTCCAGCGCGATCGAGCCAGGCTCTTTTGCCATGTCCCGCTCGTAAGCACGTTGACATACTCGATCACCAGCATCATGACAAACACGAACCCGGTGATCATCAACGACTGGTTCAGGGTCTCAAACAACAAGCCCATAGTGCCTCACTCGCGGTGGCTGCCCCCGTGTTCATGGAGCCTTTCGGTTCTGTTCTCCAGGCCGCCCGAGATGTAGAGTTCAACGGCCCGAAGGACGTCCGTCTCATCGGTGACAATCATTTCAATCCCGCGTGCAGACAAGTCATCAAAAGCCCTGCGCCCCATACCGCGGCTTATGACGGCCGCACAGTCGCCCAATCCAGTGGCCACAGAATCATGCGAATGACCTCCACCCGACGATTCATGATCATGGCCATCGTGCGTGCCGCGACTATGATGAGTAAATGTATTCTTGCGCATTGTCTGATGAACGATTTCCTTGTCTTCAATCTCGAAAATGGCAAAGAATGGACTCCGCCCAAAATGAGAAGAGATTCTCGTGCCTTCTTCTGTCGCGACAGCGATTTTCATGAGAAGTATCCTTTCTACACACATCCGTATGATGAACGTCTGTTCTAATGCTCTGAATCAGTTATAAGCTCGGCGCATCGGCTCATCTGCGATGATTTCTTTTGTTGCCTCAAGCCAATCCGCCCCATCCCATGTCCCCAATGCTTGGTGAGTCTCAAAATATGATTGCGGAATCGGGTGTGTTCCCAGCACCACTTGCATTCCGAATTTTTCTTTGATGAAATCCCGGAAATGGAAGAGATGCGGACAGGGAGGATACCCCACAACGAGCCCTGTTGCCAGGTGAATGACTTCGGCCCCATTCCGTTTCATTTCGACAGGTGCATATTCCACGTTTCCCCCCGGGCATCCGGCGCACGTGGTGTATCCCACGAGATCGATCTCCTTTCCTTGATATGCACTGAACGCTCCTTCCCGCGCACGAAGAGCCCTGAAGCATTTGCCGCCTGCACATGTGTGATACCGGTGACAAATAATGATGCCTATTTTTACGGGATTGTTCATAAAAACCTCCGGTTTGTCAGCGCGCCAATTTGCGACATGGCGGGCAGAAGCCCTGGAATTGTATCACGTGGCCCGTGATATGAAAACCATACTTGCG
>JBBDYD010000042.1:0-10557 GCA_040901865.1 Bacteroidota bacterium
CCGTTGGGATGCAAAGCGAAAGACGCGATATTCTCCGGGGAAAGTGAAACCGAGAACACGTCGGTCATATTCTTCATGTCGTAAACTTTGAGGGCATTATCCCCACCGGCAAGGATCATATTTCCCTGCCGATCGATTGCACCATCGAGCAGGCCGCCCGTGTGCGCGGTCATCGATTTTACCATTGTCTTTTTCTCGACATCCCAGAAATTGATTTGACCGTCAATGCGCGCCGTGATGAGCATCCCGTTGGGGGAAAAACGCACGGCGGCAAGGCTGTTCGGTAATTGCGGATAGGAAAACATCGCCCGCAAGGTCGCCGATTCAACAACGACCAATTCCTTTCCGAAGGAGGTAAAAGCAATACGATCCAACGTGGGATGCCGGTCAGACCGAATGATCGACGTGGTGAGAAGCGGGGCGGACTGGAGCGGCTGGACATAGATTTCCTGCCGGGCGCTCCCGAAGACCCAGGGAATCATCGACATCAGAACTATTCTATTGAACTCTTTTTGCATGGCTACTCCGGAGAATTACTCTCAAATTACGAATTCCCTGAAACTAAAGTGTGCTTGCGATCAAATTCGGAAATAAGACTGGTTATCATCAGAAGGGACGAGGAGAGAATCCATCGAAAATGTGTCATCTTTTCGAGAGAATGTCAAGGTGAATGAGCTTTTCCGCAATATCATCATTGATTCTCCGCCCGTGTTTTTCTATATTTTTCAGCACTTGTAGCCTTCCATCTTGCCGACGGAGCAAATTTCCCCATGAATAGAATTCTTCTCGTCTTTCTCCTGATCACACCGTCTCTCCTTGCAGCGCAGGCGCCTACGGTTCAGATCAAGGTCGCTGACAAATCCGGCTTTCTCGGAATGGGTGGCCCGCAATTTCTTGAGGTGCGGCTGAGCAACAAAGCCATGAGAGAGCCGCTCACCGATCTCACCGTGAACAGCGACTCCCATTATGTTTTTTTATGCAGGCCCGCCGGCGACTGGGAACTGGATGAGGATTTCGTCGACGAGGAGCTTTCCAACCTCCGGCTCGAACAAGGAGAACAGGTTTTTCCCCTCCTTTGGAAAAGCGAATTTGCACCGGAGGATACTTCGCTTCTTATCGGGTTCTCCCTTCAAGTGAAGCTGCATGAACCGATTCAGGTTATCTTTTCTAAGAATGGAATGGCAGATACGGCGCGCCTGGCTATTCCGATGGATCTCTGGCCTGGCTATTCCAGCTTCCGGCAAATGGAGACGCTCGTTGGCCAGGCGATCAGCGGAGGCCAGCACCAGGAGGCCATCCGGCTGTGCGAACAGATTCTTCAGAGCCCCATGTTCAGGATTTTCCCGGCATCAGAGGGATATCGGCCCCGCCGGACGGAGATTTTCCGCTCGTACTTTTCACAGCATTGGGATGTTGTTGCAAAAACACCATCGGATCCAAAGCTCGACCTCAAAACGAAGATCGCGCGTCTTGACGAAGAGCATCCAGCGTTTCTGTACATTCAGGACTCGCTCATGCACGCTCAGCTCGGAATTGGGTCTTCGGATTCCGGCGCCGCAACAATTTTTCAAGAGAACCAGAAGGCTCTCTCCTGGATGGGGATAGAAAGAGATTCCCTCCAGAAGGCCCTTGAAGACCAAAATGTCCGGTGGATTCTTGAAGGATCCGTCGCGGGGCGGAACGGATTCCTCTACCAAACCATTCTCGAGGTCCTCGCGTACGCATACTCCTCCCTCGAGTTTTCCGATACAGCGGCGACATCTCTCCAATGCACAATTTCTGAAGAAATGAGGGGCACCCTGGCGAAGAACAACCTGACAGATTCCTACGACACGTTTCTTCTGCTGACCAATGAACGGTACCGGCAAGGAGGAGGCATTTTCTCTCCCGAGTTCCTGGAAAATGTCCGGCGGGACTCAGCATCATTTCGGATGCCGTACTTCTCGATGCTAAAAGCGGTCAACGATTATTACTCCAGGGATTTCGACGGGGCGCTCAATGAAATTTTTCGGATTTTTCACGTTTCTTTTGATTCGGAAATCTCAGCGCGGTACGACGGGATGCGCATCATGATCCAGGTTCGGCAGGGTCGGTTTTCTCCGGATGCTGTCCGCCTCCTGGAGGAAGCCGAGGATCTCGAAGCCACAAATCCCGAAGCCGCGGGCGAGCTTTTCCGGAGGGCCGGATCGATGGCTTCCAATTTCGCGTATGCCTCCTTTGCGTTGGGAAAATTCTACGGCCGACAAGGCGATGCCATCAGGGCTCAGCCATTTTTTGTACGAGCCTATGAATCCGATTCCTTATATCTCAGCGCTTACCGCGAATCCTTCAACCTGTACCGGCGGGCTGGGAATTACAAACCCATGATCGAAGTCCTCACGATCGCGATCAATAAAGGAAACGACTATTGGGAAACACAATCGAATCTCGGATTGGCATACATGGGAGATGGGGACCCTGCGCGCGCCATTCAGCACTACGAACGCGCCCTCCGCATCAATCCACAAAGCTACACCACGAATATCCAGCTCGGCCTTGCATACCAAACAGTGAAGAATTATCAAAAGGCGCGCGAATACTTCAACAACGCCATTAATATTGACCCGCTACGGCAGGAGGCCGTCGAATATTTAACACGACTGAATGAACTGCAGAGGTCGGGGAAGTAGGGGGTTGGTCCTTCGTTGTTCGTTATCAGATTATTGGGTTATTGGGTCGAATGGCAGTTTGGCAAGCCATCTTCACCTCATTCAGCCTCGAATCCTCATCAATCTGTACTCACCTGTGGCATCAACGGTCATTTTGCATTTCAGGAAATTTTTGAGGATTTTTCTTTTCTACGGGCACGCCCGACGGCGTTCCTGAAATGCGGAACTTCCGCCTTGGTTTCACTTCGGCGAACAGGTCGTCGGACTGAGCAGGGTTGGCATCGAGGCCGTTGCTTTTCAAATTGGGTAGATGGCGGAATTGGCAGACGCGCTAGCCTTAGGAGCTAGTGGGGTAACCCGTGGGGGTTCAAGTCCCTCTCTACCCACTGATTACTCGCAACATCAAAAAACGGCGGTCAGGCGGGCGCGCCTGCCAAAAATCACGGCGGGTAAACTAGCCTGGGAGCTCGTGGGGTAACCCATTGGGGTTCTCCCTCTCTGGTGATTATCAAAGAAGGGACCCCTCAAATATTCGGCAGGAGCAGGGGGAGTCCCTCCGTGCCCACAAGCTGAATAGTGGAGTGGTTGAGTAGATCGTAGACAAGTAATGGAGTCACTGATTAAGGAAGATGCAAACGTGGACGTAAAGATCAATACCCTCTCAGATGTTTCGCGTGAAGTGGAGATCTCGGTAAGTGCGTCCGAGATTCAGACGCATTTTGACAAGGCCTATATGGAGTACCGGCCAAAGGTTGAGATCAAGGGCTTCCGCAAAGGTAAAGCTCCGCTTGAACTGGTCAAAAAACTTTACGGAGACATGATCGAGCAAGAGACCCTCCCCTCGGTCGCCAGTGAATTGTATCGCGGCGTGGTGAAAGAGAAAGAACTGAAACCCATTGGCGATCCGGTTATCACCGACATGCAATACCATCGCGGCGAGAACTTCCTCGTAAAGATTCAATACGATATCCGTCCAACGATTGATTTGAAGGATTACAGAGGCGTCGCCGTCGAAAATCCAGTCCACACCGTAACGGATGAAGAAGTTGAAGAAGAGATCAGTCGTCTCCTGAAAATGGACAGCACCACAGAGGCGGCGACGGGCGTGTCGGATGATGAATATGTGATTTCGGGTCAGATGCAGGAGCTCGACCCTTCGGGTGTACCCCTTATCGGAAAAAAGACCCAGGGCGCGCGGTTCTATCTTGCCGACCCCCAGTTGGAAAAGCCAATCCATGACGCTCTGAGAAATGCCCAGGTTGGAGGAGAGTACCGGGTGGTGTTTCAGCATCAGCATGGCGACCATGCCCACGATGTCAATCTGCGGATTACAGTTTCAACAATCGAGCGCCTCGTGTTACCTGAGTTCGACGCCGTGTTTGTAAAGAAGGTCACGAAAGATAAGATTTCTGATCCCGAAGAATTCAGAAAAAAACTCCGGGAAGATTTGCATGAATACTGGAAAGAAAAGAGCCGTCGGCACGTCGTGAATTCCGTCATCGGTGAAATTGTTCGCAGGCATGATTTCCAGATCCCCGAGAGCCTGATCCGCAGTGTTCTGGAGGGATTGCTGGAAGATGTGAAGAACCAGTACCCGAAAAAACAGCTCCCTCAGGATTTTGACCATGAGCGTTTTTTCCAGGAGAGCAGGGCCTACGCGATCTATCAGTCAAAATGGGCTCTTATCCGGGAAGAGATTGTGAAGGCCGAGCGGATTGACGCCACCGATGAAGACTTGTTGGTATTGGCCGAAAAGGAATCATCCCGAATCGGCATCGATAAAGACCGGCTCACGGAGTACTACAAATCGTCCGATCAGATCAAGGACCGTTTGGTGAGTGAAAAGCTCATCGAGTTCCTTGTCGGGCTGGCGAAGATCACCGAGGTGCCACACAAAGACCCGAATAACGAAAAGGACCCCTACGTATGAAGTCGCCTTACGAAGTGTACAACCAACTTGTTCCCATTGTTGTCGAGCAAACAGGCCGCGGTGAGCGTGCTTATGACATTTTTTCCCGACTCCTCAAAGAGCGGATTGTCTTCATCGGCACTCCCATTGACGACACGATAGCCAGTTTGGTTATCGCACAACTGCTGTTCCTCGAATCCGAGGACCCGGACAAGGACATCAATGTCTATATCAATAGCCCCGGGGGGAGCGTCACGTCCGGTCTTGCGATTTATGATACGATGCAGTATATTCGCCCAGATGTGTCGACCATTTGCATCGGGATGGCGGCGAGTATGGCGGCCGTGCTGCTTGCCGGCGGAGCCAAGGGAAAGCGGACGACGCTGCCGAATTCCAGAATCATGATTCACCAGCCCTGGGGCGGCGTGCAGGGAACGGCATCGGATATCAGCATTCAAGCCGAAGAGATCCTCAAGACGAAGAAGCGGATCAACGAAATCCTTGCTTTTCACACGGGACGGACGTACGATCAGGTCTTGAAGGATACAGACAGAGATTACTACCTGGCAGCGGAAGAAGCGAAGCAATACGGATTGATCGATACTGTTCTTGTCAAACGCACCACCGAGACTAAAAAAGAAAAATAGTCCATGAGTCAGAAGCCGAAGCAAGGCGAAAAAATTACCTGCTCATTCTGCGGACGCACGCCGGAAGAGGTCAGCAGTATTATTGCCGGCCCGGATGTCTACATTTGCGACCTCTGTGTTTCGAGCTCTGTTGACATCATTCGCAACAATCTTGCCGCCATCCGCGCCCGCAAGCATACGTCCCGGTCGGCACTCACCCCCGGTGAAATAAAGAAAGCCCTCGACGAATTTGTCATCGGTCAGGAGTATGCCAAGCGCACCTTGTCCGTTGCGGTGTACAACCATTACAAGCGTATCGACTCCAACGATCACATGCATCATCTCGATGAGGTGGAAATCGAGAAGAGCAACATCATGATGATCGGCCCGACGGGGACCGGAAAGACTCTTCTCGCTCAAACGCTTGCCCGCATCCTCGATGTACCGTTTGCCATCGCTGACGCGACGACGCTGACCGAAGCCGGGTACGTGGGCGACGATGTTGAGACCATCCTCGTGTATCTCCTGCAGAATGCCGATTACAACGTCGAGAAGGCGGAGCGCGGGATTGTGTATATCGATGAGATTGACAAGATCTCACGCAAGAGCGACAGCGCTTCCATCACGAGGGATGTTTCGGGTGAAGGTGTTCAACAGGCGCTGTTGAAGATTCTTGAAGGAACGGTGGCGGGAGTTCCCCCCAAGGGCGGGCGAAAGCACCCCGAACAGAGCCTTATCAATATCAACACAAAGAACATTCTTTTTATATGCGGCGGGGCGTTTGAGGGATTGGAAAAGATCGTTGAGCGAAGGGTCAGTCAGAACCCGGTAGGATTTGGAGCCGACATCAAAGGAAAGAAGTCCACCGACCGGGACCATTACCTTTCGCGTGTCGAACCCGACGACCTGCTGAAATTCGGTCTCATCCCTGAATTCATCGGCCGGCTTCCCGTTATCGCCACCCTGCACTCCCTTAACGAAATCGCGTTGCTTAATATTCTTACAGAACCTCGCAACGCGCTCGTCAAACAATACAATAAATTGTTCATGCTGGAGGGTGTAGAGCTGGAATTTGAAGCCGACGCCCTGAAAGCGGTTGTGGCAAGAGCCATGGAACGCGGAACCGGCGCCCGGGCACTCCGCTCCATCATTGAAGACGTCATGCTCGACATCATGTTTCATCTCCCCGGGCGGCAAAACGTCTCCAAGTGCATCATTACCCGAGACACCATTCAGAAGACCAAAGAGCCGATCTATCTCTACGAAGAGAGAAAAGTCGGTTAGAATTTTCAATTGTCAATTGTCAATTTCCAATCGGAAATCAGCCGTTGACAATTCCACCTCATCCTAGTAATAGACTCCCCTGTCGCTTCCCTGCTTCGTAATCTTGATGTCCGACAACTGCTGAGCCTTGATCCTGATTTCGAGCCGATAGTAGCGTGACGGGCCGATAGGGACCCAGCTGAAGTTCATGAGCCAACAATGCAGATCCCGGGAAATCTGCACTTGCGGCGCGGCAAGTTGTTTCTGAATAAGATCGTAATTACCGCTCGCCGAGATCTTCCATTGCTCTGTAAGGTTGAATGAGAGGTTTGTCTGAAGTGAGGCAGACCGGAATTTCTGCCGCGGGTCGGCCTGCGACTGGGAAAAATTGAACCCGAGATTGAGACTCCACGGAATGGAAAAATCCGGATCTTCGTCCTGGTAATACCCGCGCGTAATATCCACTCGTTGTTGCCCCACAGGAGTGACGCCCTTCGAGGCCGTTGATGAGGCACTCCCGCTTCGTTCACCGCTTAGGGAGGTGCTGATCGACAGCGAGAAATTCGTCAAATCCGCCAGATACCCCTGTTCATCAATCAGGAACTTATTGACCCGCCGCCCCAATTGCCTGTCGAAATAGTAAAAATCATAGACCGTCGTTGCACTCAAATCGAGGTATTGACCCACAGAGGTCCTGTAATTGATGTTCAGCGGCCTCAGGCGAAGCTCCGGTGCGCTGAACTGATAACTGACCGAGGCACTGATATTCATAAGTTGAATTTTTTGTTCCTTTGCTGAATCGCTTGCCTGATACTTCATTTCGAAGATATTCTGAACATTGAAACTGGCAGAAAGGGATGGCAAGCCCCCGGATGTTCCATAGACTTGCTTCGCGTATGACATGGAAAGAACCGGGTTCACCGTGTGCCTGATCGCGTTTACCCCCCATATCCCTGGCTGGGCAATGCCGTAAAACCGAGTGCTGGTACTAAGAGACGCCTGCAGATTCCCTTGAGACACTGTCGGCCGGTTCCTTTCGAACACCACCGTGCTGTCGGCGCTGTTGCGGATCGGCGTCTGACGGTCGGTAAATGTTCGGGAGTCGGAGAACGCTAAAGCGGGAGTAATCGTAAAGTGTCCCAATCTTGGAGACAAACTCATCCGTACGTTCTGGTTCAGGGTCTGCCGGTTCGTCCTTGCGTACTCCGTTACCGTTCTGACCTCTCCGTTTGTTTTGATGGAATCGATCAGAGAGGCCGTTTTATCTCTCCCGTTCACACCCGACGCAGTGTAGGATACACCGATGGTTTCAAGCCATGATTGATTAGATCGGGAACCTGAGCCTTTGAAAGGAAAAAAGGTCCCCTGGGTGAAGGAAACCGCAGGGAGGGTTTCGCTGATATCGCCGGAAGCGAGGTTCTGATCCCGAAGGACCGCCACCGAAAGCGAACGATTCGATTCCGGCCAGGACTTGGAGAATGTGGCATTCGAGACAATATTCTGTCGCAAGATGTCATTCAGGTTGCTACTGAAATTTCGGTAGTAGCTTCCAGAAGAGAAGGTGAAATTGACATTGAGATTCGCGGTGGGATCGATATTCTGTGAATGCACTATCTGCACGTTATAATCCTCACGCTCGGTCCGGTCCGGATCTCCTACCTCGCCCTCATGGCGTCGACTGACGCCGCCGGAGACCGAACCCTCGAACTCATAGCGGAGCTTGTACCGAAATGAAGTATTGTTGCCCCAGCCGCCACGGGAGTACCAATCGAACGATGAGGCCAGGTCCAGATAATCGCTGATCGCCCAGTAATACCCGAAATGGCTGAAGTACTTTCCGAGCCGGACATCCTCTCCGTAGGCGGGGGCAATGATTCCTGAGCGGCGACCTGAACGGTTGGGAAAAACACCGAACGGCAAGGCAAACACCGGAACATCGGCGATGTAAAAGAAGACCGGCTCTGCTACAACCACCTCACCGGGAATCACTTTCATTTTTGGGCTGAGGAAATAGAAATGGGGGTGGTCCCGATCGCAGGTCGTATACCGTCCGTCAGAAACGAAGAGTACGTCTTTGGACACTTTTTTGATATCCCTACCATGGTAGTACCCGCCTTCAAGTTCCGTTTCTCCGCGATCGATTAACCCCTTCTTTGTACGGAAGTTATAGCCGATTTCGAATCCATCATAATTCTCCCCTGCATCGTTTAGTTTCGGGAGGCCGGTCATCGCGCCGGAGGTATCCTTAACTCCGCCAGCCGTAAGAGTTGCTGTATCCCAGTTGACCGCGATGCGGTCGGCCTCCAGATGGATGGTACGATACCGAATATCGCCCTCACCATAGAGATTCATGTATCGTGTGCGGAGAGAATAGGAAATAGAATCGGCGGCCTTGTATATGACCAGCGTGTCGAGGCCGGATATGCTGCGGGAAGTGTCTTGGATTGCGAGAGTGGTGTCCGGGGAAGCAACGGATTGCTGCGCGTGCAGGAGAGGTGAGCACAGCATGAGTGCAAAAACAGCCAACACCCGGAGAGGTGCAACTGCCTCCTGAGGATCAGGCGCGGAACCTTCGGGTTTCACAGGACTAATCCTGCTGCTCCAAGAATGCCGGCATCATTGCCGAGTTTGGCCGGAAGGACCTTGATGTCCGGCCGCAACGGTTTGAGCACATGCTCCTGCACAGATTTCTTAACCGCGTCCATCACAAATTCTCCTGCTCCTGAAATTCCACCCCCGATAATGCTGACCCGGAGGTCCATGGTATTCATCACGGCACCCAGAGCAACACCCAGCAGCATTCCCGCCTCCAGCAACACTTCACGAGCAAACGTATCGCCTTCCTTCGCTGCCTGGGCAATATATACGGGTTCAATTTTCTCCAAGTTTCCACCAACCAGTCCAACTATCCGGTTTTGGGGATTCTGCTTGAGTTTTTCGGCCGTACGCTGGGAAAGGTATTTCTGACCCACATAGGCCTCAATGCAACCCCACGATCCGCAATTGCATTGCGGTCCGCGATAATCCACGCAGATGTGACCAATTTCGCCTGCACCACCGGTAGGGCCCCGGAAAATCTTCCTGTTCAGAATAATCCCTCCGCCGACACCGGTCCCCCAAATGACAAACAAGAAATCGGGGAACGGTTTCCCTGCGCCGAATCTTGACTCTGCTATTGCCGCGGCATTTGCGTCGTTCTCAACCCGGACGGGAAGTCCAAACATGTCTTCAAGCTCTTTTCGGAGCGGAATGTTGTCGAAATCCGCGAAGTTTGGCGGCGCTTTGACATTCCCGTCATCATCCACTATTCCGGGAGAGCCGATCCCGATCCCCCGCACCCTAACTCCGTTGGCGTGATCCATGGCATCCCGAATGGAACTTTCAACCTGTCGAAGGACATCTTCATGCCTCAAACCGGCATTTGAGGGAAACTTGTTCTGATAGACAATTCGACCCTCCGAAGAGACCAGGCCCGTTTTGACGGTGGTTCCGCCAAGATCGACACCAATGACAGATTCGTTGCTCATGAATGTCAAGGTAAGAAAAAATGCGAAAAGATGGGGAGGGTTGGAATTGCCAATTGACAATTGGCAATTGGAAATCGCTTTATCTTCGTTTCCACCACATGACATCGGTGGTGGCAAACGTGTGGGTTTTGTCCTCCAGGGAGGCCATTTCTGACTCGGACATCGGGAGGAATTCGCGTGCGATGCCGGTGTTTTGGAACACTTCCTCCAGAGTTCCCATTCCGACAATCGCCGTGCTCACGGGAAGAGTAAAGCTGTACCGAAGACTCTCCCGAACATGATGTGTGACTCTGCCAGCCGTCAACACCTTCATCGCAACGACTCCGAATCTCTTTTCCTGACTCAATGAAAACAACTGAGCCCCAAAATCGTTGACAAGCTTGTCCGTCGAACTAAGGGGAACAAGGGCCGTCGCGAACGGGTAGCGACGAAAAGCCTCGACGAGAACTTCCGGCCGGGCGTGTCCAGTGATCCCAATGTGCGTTGTCATCCCTTCTTCTTTGGCCCTTAAAGCCGCTGCGAGCGAGCCCTTCCTGCCCGTAATGAGGTCGAGCTCATCGAACGTATTGACGGAGTGAATCTGC
>JBBDYD010000042.1:10657-46314 GCA_040901865.1 Bacteroidota bacterium
CTTTGTCGCCAGCACAACTTCTTTTCGTCTCATCCTCATCACTTCGCCGACTTTGGCTTCTGCATTACCATAGCTGCTCGCGCAGTCAATATAATTGATTCCCTGATCGATGCATGCATGGACAATCTCCGCTCCCTCGGAAACAGAATGATGCCCGTAGCCGATGGCGACGCATCCAAGCCCCAGGATTGTCACTTCAAGCCCTGTTGACCCCAGGGGCCTGTGTGGAAGAGTCTCCTTTGCTGATACAGTGCGTTCCGTGATTGCAGAAATGGCAAGCCCCGCCCCTGCTGCACTCTTGAGAAACCGGCGGCGTGTGATTTTGCGGTTCATGGATAGAGGAGCGGATTGAGTTCACTGGCCGCGAAGTCTCCAGGCTTCTGACCGGGATGAAAGACTTCCAAGTCCACCTTCCGGTGCTCGTTGTCGGGTTCCATAATCCGTGTCCGATCAGCGTAGTAAATCACCGTGATGACTTCTCGCCGGTGTTTGCTCTGGTTCGCGTGAGCGGAATGCAGAATCCGCCCCGAATGAAACGTAGCGTCTCCTGCCTTAAGCTCATAGCTCTCAACGGGCAATTGTTTTTCGAGGATCACACTTTCAAAATATTGTTGCGATGTGTCCGAGATCGGCATTTCTTTGAAAACGCCGCTACGCTGAGATTCGGAGACGAAGCTCATCGAACCCATGGTTTTCGGAATATCCACAAGTCCCATCCACATGGTAACAGTATGTTCTGTGGCCAGCGGCCAATAATAGTGATCCTGATGCCATGGGGTCGCTTTTCCCCCCGGCTCTTTGATCAGGGCCTGGTCGTGGTAGAGGCGGACGGCCGGCACACCCATGAGTTGAGCTGCGATTCCCGCAAACCGTTTTGCGCAGATAAATGCGCGAACCGTCCCGTTCAGCCGCCAGACATTCGTCACCTGAGTGAACATGGCGCTGTAGTCGCTGATTCGACTCTGCGTGTTTTTTTCCCTTGCGACATCATCGACAATGGTCCTGATCAACGGTCCTACGGTCTCCAGTTCGCCCGCCGACGCCACCCCACGGAGGATGGTGTGTCCACTGGTCCGGTATTGGTCACGCGCGTCCGGGGGTACGTTGTATGGAGAAGAAAGGTTCATGGGGTCTGTGAATATGGGCAGGACGCTTTGTAAATGCAATCCCCGTGTCTATCGCTTTTTTCTTGTCCAGAGAGAATTCAAATGCTCCCTGATTTCCTTTTCCTTCCCTTGATCACCCGGTCTATAGTAGAGCTTCTCCAGGAGGTTCTCGGGAAGGTACTGTTGTTCGGAGAAGCCGCTTTTGTAGTCGTGACTGTATTGATAACCAGCACCGTATCCCATGCCTTTCATAAGCGAAGTCGGAGCGTTGCGGAGATGCAGAGGGACCGCGAGGTTGGGAAGTTTCCGGACATCGTCGAGGGCATCTTCAATGGCGCGGTACGAAGCATTGCTCTTTGGCGCTGACGCAAGATAGGCGGCTGTCTGGGCCAGAATAATCCTGGCTTCCGGCATCCCGACGCTTTCGATGGCTGTAAAACACGATGTTGCAAGCACGAGCGCTGCGGGATCTGCGTTGCCGATATCCTCGGAGGCCAGGACCACCATTCTTCTCGCGATAAAACGGATCTCCTCACCCCCTTCCAGCATTCGCGCCAGCCAATAGATCGCCGCATCCGGATCACTGCCGCGCATGCTCTTGATAAATGCTGAGATGATGTCGTAATGTTGCTCGCCATCCTTGTCGTAGAGGGCCATTCGCTTCTGAAAGGCCTCCTCGATCGAGGATCTGTTCAGAATAGTTCTTTTGTCCTTGCCCGGCTTTGTGAGTTGGACTGCGATTTCCAGTCCGTTCAGGAGCTTCCGGGCATCCCCTCCGGAAAGGACGAACAGCAAATCCGGGTCTTCGATCATGATATCCCTTACGGAGAGAACCGGATCGACAGCCAACGCCCGTTGCAGAATTGCCTCGAGCTCGGATTTGCCCAGCGGGGCAAGCGTGTATACGCGGGAACGTGACAGGAGCGGAGCGATAACCTCGAAGGACGGATTCTCCGTCGTTGCCCCGATGAGGATAACGGTTCCGTCCTCTACGCTGTGGAGCAGGGCATCCTGCTGCGCTTTGTTGAACCGATGGATCTCATCGATAAAGAGGATCGTCCGCCGTCCCTTGAGTTGCAGGATTTTCTCAGCCCGGGCGATCACTTCCCGAACGTCTTTTACGCCCGCGGCGACCGCATTGAGCTGATGAAATTCGGCTTTTGTCTGATGGGCGATCAGGCGTGCCAGCGTTGTTTTTCCGGTTCCCGGGGGTCCCCACAGGATCATGGAAGACGGAGCGTCGTCCTCGATCATCCGGCGCAGTGGTTTCCCTTCGCCGAGAAGATGCTCCTGACCGATGAATTCGTTCAACGATTCAGGGCGGGCGCGTTCGGCAAGCGGAGAAAACTCACGGGCCTGTTTCTGATTGTGTTGGTGATCTCCAAAAAGATCAGCCATAGGGTCCTCGTTAAAGGCCATGATAAAAAATGAATCCCGCCAGAGCGGGATTGGGGCGTTTTCGTATGGTGCAAATTATCCGAACAAACAAATCAGTCTTTTTTCACCCTGTAGACTGTTTCTCCGTCCCGCGCCATTCCGTATCGTTCCCGTGCAAGCTTTTCAATAGTCTTCTTATCGCCTTCGACGGCTTTCAAGTGTGCCTGAAGATGCCGCGTTTCTTCGCGGGCTTGGGCCATTTTTTCAACCAAGTCCCGTTTTTGAAATTCGAGAGAAGTCCTGCGGATAATGCCCTTGTTATCAAAGAGGAGATAGAACACGGCGATGACTGCGACGAGGAGGGAAACCACCCTCCGGCGATTCTTGAGCAGTCGTTTGACGACTCCCTGGAGGTGGCGGGTTTTTGGCAGAGCTCGATAGAAATCACCGTTCATGAATCTGAACGTACACCTCTTTTTGTCATCATGCAAGGACCCTACTGTTTGTACCAGCCGGATTTGGGTTTGTAGGCGGTTTGGAGATGCGATCGGGCCGCATGACGTTCCAGCGCGAGCTGGATCAGGCGGTCGAGGAGATCGGGATAAGGAAGTCCGGAGGCCTCCCAGAGCTTGGGGTACATGCTAATCGATGTAAAACCGGGAATCGTGTTGATTTCGTTGAGGAATACTTTTGTGGACGCGGCGGGGACGAGAAAATCAATCCTCGCCATCCCGGCACAATCGAGGATACGAAAGGCACGGACCGAAAGTTCCTGAATTTTCTTTACGACTTGTTTCGGGAGCTTTGCAGGAACAAGGGCCTTCGATTTTCCATCAACGTATTTCGCATCATAGTCGTAAAACTCGTTTGACGGAATGATTTCCCCGGGAACCGACGCAACGGGGTCGTCATTGCCGAGGACGCTGCACTCGATTTCCCTGGCCCTGGGAACCGCTTTTTCCACAAGGATTTTTCTGTCGTACTCAGATGCAAGGTTGATAGCAGTTTCCAGTTCTTTCACATTTCGCGCTTTACTGATGCCGATACTCGAGCCCAGATTCGCGGGTTTGACAAACGCAGGATACCGGATTGTCCGTGTCGCGGATTCCAGAATTTTCTTCCGGTTTTTTGAGAACTCATCGGAAGTAAACCACAGACCGGGCGCAACAGGAATTCCGGCCTGGAGCAATAGTTGTTTCTGGATAACCTTGTCCATTCCGATGGCTGACCCGAGGACTCCCGACCCCACGTACGGAATCCCGGCAAGTTCGAACAACCCTTGAATCGTTCCATCCTCGCCAAACACGCCGTGCAAGACCGGGAAGAGGACGTCCACATGGTAAAGAGCGGGCCCCGTGAGAGACCGGTTCAACGACATGAGCCCCTTGTGCTGGGGGTTGGGCACGATGGTATGTTCTGGATACCGTTCGACCGGGATTTTTTCCTTGAGCAGTTTCAAGGCATCCGGGGAGGCAAGCCATCGGCCCTCGGGAGTAATGCCAATCGGTAACACTTCGTATTTTTGGGGATTGAGCGCGCGTATGACGGAGGCGGCGGAAACGAGGGATACCTCGTGCTCGGGCGATCGTCCTCCAAAGACCACACCGACCTTGATTCTCTTCTCTTGAGAAACTGAATTCGTCACGGATGCGTCTTTCTGGTTTCGGCCAGGACCGTCCGAATGAGTTGCTTGATTTCCATTTCCGACGGATCACTTTTCTCTTCGTGCATACGGAGTGTCGGGCTTGCGGCAGGGCGGACGGTTTTGCCATACACCGATCCGCGGAGAGCGAGTAATTTGTGAAGTTCCTGTTCGGAGAGATGATGTTCGCCACCAAGCATTCTTGCAATGAACGTCATATGGGCTACGTGCTCGACTTTCTCGAGTTTGTAATAGGCGTTCTCGAGATCAGAACCATAGGCGACCACGCCGTGGTTTGACATCAGGATCGCGTCGGAAGAATGAACGAACGGTGCGAGGGAATCGGCGACTTCGCGCGTTGAGGGAGTCGCATAGGGGGCGAGGGGGATCGCGCCAAGTCCGATGATGACTTCGGGGAAGACCTCGGAAGGGATTGGGACACGAGCGGCAGCAAATCCGGTTGCGTAGGTCGGGTGCGCGTGTACGACGGCCTGGACGTCCTGTCGTTCCCGATAGATGAAGAGGTGCATGCCGAGTTCGGTTGATGCTTTTCGACCGAGCGTGACAGGAGAACCATCGGGAGTGACTTCGACCAATATTCCCTCCGTCACGCTGCCCTTGTTCACAGAGGACGGCGTGACCAGGATGTTTCCGTTCGGAATCCTTGCACTTACGTTGCCATCCTGTGCCGTGACAAATCCCTTCAAAGAGAGGCGATGACAGACGAGGACGATTCCGGCAGCGATATCTGAGCGCGAGTGTTCCATAGAACTGAACACGATGATAGCAAAAAGAGTGAAGATGTTCAATTTGTTGTTTGTAAGGGCTAATCTGGTTATATTTCATTTTTTGGTACTGAAAGCGTTGAAAGGACCATAGTGGTAGAGTTCTCACCCACCCGGCTTGAGCAGCTTTTTCAGGGGTTCAGCGGCAAGCGCATTGCCGTCATTGGTGACCTCATGGTCGACCGGTATTTTTGGGGGTCGGTCAACAGGATTTCTCCCGAAGCTCCGGTCCCCATCGTGGACGTGAAATCTCAGTCGACACGGCTGGGAGGAGCCGCCAATGTTGCCAACAATGTGTCTTCTCTTGGTGGGATCCCGATCATGATCGGGGTTATCGGGAATGATGACGGCGGGCACCTTCTCAAAAAACTGATCGAGGAGTCCAGGTTCCCGACATCGGGGCTTGTTGTTGAGGCTGACCGGCCAACAACGATCAAGACGCGCGTGATTGCGCACCACCAGCATGTCGTCCGCATCGATCATGAAGTCAAGGATGATATCTCCGAAGCGATTCAGGGACAAATTCTCAAGATCCTCAGGCACGAACTTCCCAAACTTGATGCCATCATTCTCGAGGATTATAACAAGGGAGTGGTTGTCGGGGGCCTGATCAAGGAAATCGTCGCTCTGGCACGCTCAAAGGGAATCATCGTGACGGTGGATCCGAAGTTCAACAATTTCTTCGAGTATAACCATGTGACGGTGTTCAAGCCCAATCGCAAGGAATCCGAAGAAGCGCTTGGGCGCAAGTTGAACAACCGGGCGGCGATTGAACAGGCCGGCCAGGATATTCTCAGAAGGTTGGACGCTGAAAACATTTTGCTGACTCTGGGAGAAGAAGGTATGTCCCTGTTTGAGCGTTCGGGCACTGTCACCCACGTTTCAACGCAGGCAAAGAAGGTTGCTGATGTCTCGGGGGCCGGGGACACGGTAATCTCAACACTGACCATTTGTCTTGCGGCCGGGGCCGGAATCAAGGAAGCCTCCTCCCTTGCCAATATTGCAGGCGGAGTCGTCTGCGGCGAAGTAGGGATTGTTCCCATTGAGAAGCAATCGCTGCTGAACGCAATCACGGAACATCACCGAACGGACTGACCGAATGGGCAAGGTTGTCTCCCTACAAGAACTTTTGGACCTCAGGACCCGTTTAAAAGAGAAGAAGCGGCGCGTGGTGTTCACCAACGGTTGTTTCGATATTCTTCACCGAGGGCATGTTGAGTACCTTGAGAGCGCGAAGAACCTCGGTGACGTTTTGATCGTCGGCCTGAACACGGATGCATCGGTTCGACGTCTCAAGGGTTCTGGTCGCCCTGTTGTCGATCAGGACGATCGGGCACATGTTCTTGCTGGCCTGGCGTCAGTCGATTTTGTCTGTTTGTTTGACGAGGAGACTCCAAAGAAACTCATTGAGTTGCTTGTGCCGGATATTTTAGTGAAAGGTGCCGATTGGGCAGTTGCAGATGTTGTCGGACGCGAGGTTGTGGAAGGGGCGGGTGGTTCGGTCCGAACCATTGAATTCCTCCCCAACCGTTCCACGAGCCGGATCATCGAGAAAATCCGGAATTCGTTTGCCCGCCATTAAGTCTCTCCAATCCCCCAACGGCTCACCTTCTTGATCAGCCGTGAAACAATTCCTTCGATCGACATATTACACGACCGTTGTTCTTGTGTTCCTTCTCGTCGCAGCGGGCGGATTCACACAAACGAAGACGTTTCGATCTTACATCCGGACACTTGCGATCGGCGAGCTTCAGAAGGCGCTGGATGGAACGATCCACTTCGAGGCCATCGAAGGGAACCTCGTGACCGGCCTTCAAATCAACAACATTGTTCTGGCAAAAGACGGTCATGAGATTTTTTTTGCGGAACGGCTTGAGGTCCGTTATGACCTCGGTTCGATCCTGTTTCGACGCCTCACCCTTTCCCGGCTTACCCTTGTCCGTCCGCGCATTCATCTTTGGCGAGGTTTGGTCGGGCACTGGAATATCGCCCGGCCAATTGCCCCTGAAGCGGTGCAGGATTCAACCTCTTCACCATGGGGCATTGATGCCCGCCTGATAGAGCTTGAGGAAGCCGTCATTGAAATAACCGACTCCCTTGCATTGTCGCAAAGAACAGAAGAAGAGCTCTCTCCCCGGTCTCCCGATGCTTTTGATTATGACCATGTCACTCTCTCCCCGCTGTCTTTCCGCGGAGGCTTGCATGTATCGGAGACGGGCGTGATTCTGTCGATCAAGAATCTTGAGTTCATATCAACGAGGCCGCGTTTCCAATTAGCGGAATTGAAGGGCGAGATTCAGCTTCGACCGGGGTTGACCGAGGTAAAGTCGCTTACCGTCCGGACAGCAAACTCTCGATTTTCGGTCAATGCCCGGATGCGGGGGAAGGATTTAGCCTCAATCGGTGACCTCCGCGAGTTGGAGAAAACCCCTGTCGAAGTTGATCTGAATGTTGACCGGCTTGATTTCAACGAATTCAGGCAATTCCTGCCCGGCACTGTTGATTTTCTGGCCGGGGCGCCCGCTTTCAGCGTAAAGGCAGACGGAGAATTCGGCAATCTCTCCGTTCGTGAAGTCGTGCTAAGAACTCCGCGGACATACGTGAATATCAGTGGCGTCATCCGGAACCTCCATAAACCGGCTGCGCTTGAAATGGATCTGACGGCACGGGACAACATCATTCATCCCGCCGATCTTTTCGTTTACCTCCCCGGACTTCAGCTTCCGGATCTTACATTGTTCGGCGTTCTCGGTTGTGATTTCAGTTTCAAGGGAACTCCGCAGCAATTCAAAGGTGTGGTACAGGGCAAACTGAGTTCGGGAGAATTTTTTGTTGAGGCGGACCTTGACAATCACGGCAGAACTCTTTCGTACGACGGAACAATGACCACTGCCGGGTTCGATCCCGGGAAGCTTTTTGCAGATCCGATGTTGTCCGGAAGACTGAACACCCGGGCCACCATCTCCGGCTCCGGCACTTCCCTGGAAACAATGACGACGGTCCTGCGCCTTCAAGCGGATTCATCACTCTTCCTCGGCCTCCCGGTTTCCAATTCAATTATTGTCGTGGATGTGGCCGACAAGACTCTCAGGAGTAATCTGCTGGTGAACGCCGGTTCAACCCGAGTGGATTTCAATGCTCGTTCAAATTTCCCATCGGAAGATTCCCTGACCTATACAGTCCAGGGAAATGTGAATTCTCTTGACCTTGCCACCCTCATGGGTGATAACCATCATTCAAGCGATCTTTCGTTCACCGTAACCCTGACCGGAACAAACCTGGATATCAGTTCGATGAACGCGGGTGCCCAATTCCATTTTTTGCGCTCGTCGTATAGAGAAGATGAATTTGAAGATCGCGAAGTTTCGATCGCATATCACGCGGAGGGTACAACACGATCACTGATCCTTCAGTCGGATCCGCTTGACGTTCACATCGAGGGTCGTTTCACCCCAGCATCCATTTTCAGCACTCTTGAGCGGGGAGGCCGCACTCTCGCTCAGGCCGTGGGCCACCGGTTTGCGTCGTTTGATTCACTGCGGACCGGGCACTCCGAATCAAGCGCTAAACCCTTTCACGCGAGGATCGCTTCGCTTCATGATACCGTTTCCGCTACTGTGACAATCACTGCCAGGGACCTTTATCCCCTCGGGTCCTTTCTCGGATCACCGATGTTTGGCGCCGGTGAAGTTCACACAACAGTGGACGCGTCGTCAGAAGGCCTTTCATTTTCAGGCGGGCTCAACCTGCCTTCGTTCAGCATGAGTGGAGCCCCGTCGCTGGATTTGTCTGATCTCAATTTGGAGTTCTCCGTAGGTCGTCTCCGGGACCAAAACACTCTTGAGGGACTCCATGCCGACCTGCAACTTGATGCAGGGGCGATCCTTATCGATTCGATGCTGTTCAACCAAGTGATTTTTCGGCACGGACTCCGTGACGACTCTTCATCCTTTGCCCTCGCGACACTCGTGGATTCCACGATCGGAATTTCATTTAACGGGACATCCCGATTCGTTCCGAACAGGATTGAATTGACCATTCCCACTCTTCGACTGCGGATTGCCGATCACGCATTCGAGAACCCTGAGCCGTTGCAACTTCAGTATGGCCGCGACGGGCTCTTCTTTGGCAATTTCATCCTGCAGCATGAGGCCGAGGAGGTTGCTTTGAGCGGGCTCTTCGACCCCCGGGGAACCTCCGATCTCACTTATTCCGTGCAGAATTTCCTCCTGAACAACCTCCAGGAATTTTCCCGTGACCCGGAGTATATCGAAAAAGTTGGCGCCTTTAATGGCGTTGTTGATCTCGATGGGACATTCCACGGGAACGTTGACCGTCCTGAATTTGAATTGTCGCTGAAGGCACAGGGTGTGACCATGGGAGAGACGCTCTTCGGTCAAATCACGGGTCGGGGCAAGTATCGCAACGGGACCGCGGATGTGTTTCTTGAATTCATGAGCCGGCCGGATGAACCCGGGGCCATTCCTGAGTTGTTTGTCTCCGGCATCATGCCCATTCGACTCGGGGAGGTTGAACCTGAGGCACGGGACCAGTCGATGAATCTGACCATTCGCTCCAGTGCATTTCGCCTCGAGTTCCTGGATCCCTTTATTTTGATCACTTCAAGACTCAGAGGTTCCATCACGGGAAACGTTGTTATGCGGGGAACACTCGCATCACCCCTTTATGAGGGATCCCTTTCCATCCAGGATGCGGAATTCAACTTCGTCCCGCTTGGAATCAATTATCGACTGCACGGTCAGCTCGTACCTGAAGGAAAAACCTTCCGTCTCGAGGGAATGACTTTATCGAACCTTCCCGAAGACAGGGTGCCGGCGCTTGTCGACGGGTTGGGCTCCATGTCTTTTGGCGGGAGATTTACCCTCGAGGGGATTCTCGTCAGGCAATTTGACATCTCCGCAAACGGACAATTGCTCGTTATGAAGGAAAGTGTCCGGTTGTCTGGCCTTCCCATGTACGGCAACGTGTACGTTGGAACAGGGGTTAAGGAGCTTCGGTGGTTTGGAGCGCCTGAACGGTCCTTTGTGGCCGGCGATCTTCTGATCAAAAATGCGACCATCGTTTTCCCGCCTATCCAGGGCGTTCTTTTGGAACGGGCAAGGATGTTCACAGTTGAATTTATTGACGACACGAGCGATGTCATCAGCAGCATCGAGCCGGAGGCCGGAAGGAGCCTGGCGATCGCGAACGGTGGTCCATTACCAACCGTGCGCTCGGAAACCCCATCCCCAACGGATGAAGTCCGGGAGTCAAGGTCATTTCTCGACAATATTGTGTACAACCTCTCCATCGAAACAGCGGGTCTTACTCAGGTCCGGTTTGTGTTTAACCAGCTCACCAATGAAGAACTCTCCGCCGACCTCAAGGGCCGTCTTGTGTTCACAAAGGATGAGTCCGGAGCGCGAGTGACCGGTGAACTGGAAGTTGGCCAGAGATCCTATTACAAGTACTTCAAGACTCTTCAGGCAACCGGGAAACTTTTCTTTACAGGAGACATTACAAATCCCGAATTGGAGATTATTGCGACGTACCAAGGGACCTATACTCCCGCCGACACAACGTTAACGGAACAGAAGGTCATTGTTCGCCTTGACATCACCGGCACCCGATCGGAACCCAAAGTCATCATGGGACTCGAAGTCTATGACCGGGACGGAAACAAACTTCCCCGCCGGGCCGATGTTCAATCCGACGCCATAGCATTTCTGGTGAGCGGAACGTTCAAGGAAGAGATGACTCAGGGAGAAGAGAGCAATCTCCTCGCTACGAGTTTGCTTGGCAGTATTGGATCCTCCTTGCTATCGGGCCCGCTCACGGATTTGGTGCGGAATCAGGTCGGATACATTACTTCCATTGACGTGTACTACTACGGCGGAGCCAACCGGTCGGTCAGCGAGTCCGCCGACATTCGGCTCACAGGTGAGGTCGGAGATGCCGTCATCCGGCTTGGCGGAAGGGTACTTGAGGACCTCAGGAATACCAATGTCAGCATTCAATTTCCCATGAGCAGTATTACCGGATCCGAGGCGTGGCGGAATTTGATCCTTGAACTCGAGCGACGGTCTGAAGGGATCGAGAGTTTCGAACAACGTCGCCAGTCAAACGGGCTTCGGCTGTTGTACAGAATATCGTTCTAGAGTGTAGTGATTTCAGGTCACTCTCGCCTTTCAAACCCCGGAGGAACACATCGACACCATGAAAAATACCATTCTGACATTCTTTGCCAAGCATCCGAACGAGACGTTCAAGACCATGGAGCTGGCACGGAGATTGTCACTGAAAACCGATGCCGAGATTCACACGATGAAAACGGCCCTCGAGGTTCTGGAAGAGGAAAAGCGAATCCGAAGGGAAAAACACGGCCGGTTGGGCCAACTCGATCTTCCGCAGCTTGTCCAAGGAAAGATCGAAGTAACCAGGCAGGGATTTGGATTTGTCACTGTTGAAGGGATTGATAACGACGTATTCATTCCGCCCGGATTCCTTGGGACCGCACTGACAGGCGATACGGTCGAAATCTCCCTGTCTGCAAAAGGTCGTTCCCAGGAGAAAAGCGGCAAAAGAAGAGAAGGCGAAGTTCTTCGCGTTCTCACGCGTGGGAAGGAAATCCTGGTAGGCACCGTTCAGCGGTATCGAAAAACGTTCTCTGTGGTTCCCGACGACAAGAAATTCCCAGTTGAAATCGTTGTGGATGCAGACGAGCTTCATGGGGCAGAACCCGGCAACAAGGTTCTTGTACAGATCCATTCCTGGGGCGGCAAACGATTAAACCCCGAGGGTACGGTGATTGAAGTGCTCGGGCAAGCCGGGGAAGTCAAGGCGGAGTTGCTTTCGGTCGCCAGGGAATTCAAGCTTCCTCTCAGCTTCCCGCCCGCCATTGTCGCCGCGGCCGAGGCCCTAAGCACGGAGATCGCGGAGGCGGAGATCGCCCGCCGAATCGATTTCCGGAAAGACATCTGCTTTACGATCGATCCCGAAGACGCTCAGGATTTCGATGACGCAGTCTCGCTGGATCCCCTCCCGGGTGGGGATTTCCGGCTGGGTGTTCACATCGCCGATGTCTCGGCCTATGTCACAGAGGGAAGCGAGCTTGACAAGGAGGCGTATGATCGCGGAACCAGCGTGTATTTTCCAAACATGGTTATCCCCATGCTTCCCGAAAAGCTTTCGAATGTGGTGTGCAGTTTACGGCCGGACGAGGACCGCTTGACCTATTCTGTTTTTATGACCATCACGCCAAAGGGGATCGTCAAGGATTACGAGATACTCGAGTCGGTCATCCGGAGTGCGCGAAGATTCACGTACGAAGATGTCGAAGCGATCGTGCGCGGATCGGGTCAGCCTGAGGGAATTCCGCCTGTCATCCTGGAACGGGTGCGGACGATGCACACTCTCAGCAAGACTCTCACCACAAATCGCATGAAGGAAGGGAGCATCGATTTCGAGTCGTCGGAGGCAAAATTCAGATTTGACGCCTCCGGCAAACCCGTGGAGATCATCAAGAAAGCGAGATTGGACAGTCATCGGTTGGTCGAAGAATTCATGCTTTTGGCAAACAAGACCGTTGCCCGGCACGTAGGCCTTCTCAGAAAAGAAGATCACATCCGACCGTTCCTTTACCGCGTTCACGACAGTCCCAATCCTGACAAGGTGAAAGAACTTGCCGCGTTTGTAGAACGACTTGGGTTCAAACTCACCCTTGAGGGCGGCGTTTCCTCAAAGGCCATGCAGAGGCTTCTTGAGCAGGTTCGGGGCACCGAGGTTGAAAACGTGATTAACGAGGTTGCCCTGCGATCCATGGCCAAAGCCGTCTATTCGGAAAGGAATATCGGTCACTACGGACTGGCGTTTGACTACTACTCCCACTTCACTTCCCCGATCCGCCGATACCCGGATCTCGTTGTCCACCGGATGCTCAAGGAGTACGCCCGCGGGATGGACAAAAACAGGCGTGAACTACTGCTCCGCGGTTTACCGGAGATCGCACGATACTCATCTGCCCGGGAGCGAGTGGCCATGGAGGCCGAGCGGGCAGCCATCAAGGTTATGCAGGTTGAGTACATGAAGCGTCATCTCGGAGATGAATTCGAAGGCGTTATTTCCGGCGTTACGCATTTTGGCATGTTTGTGGAAATCAAAGACCTGCTGGTTGAGGGGATGATTCACGTTCGCGATCTTGAGGGCGACTATTATCTCTATGATGAAAAGAACTACGTGCTCATCGGGAAACGAACGGGAAAGCGGTATCGTCTGGGGGATTCTGTGCCACTGAAGGTCGTTCGGGTTAACGCTGAGGAACGGGAAATCGACTTCACCATTCCCCAAGCGAATGGTGAAGATCCACCCCCCCCAGCCCAGGCGTAACAGAAGGAACTAAGCACATCGACCATCCGTTACTACAACGAAAGAGGTTATTGCGCTCGTTCGTTGCATTTTCAGGGCTTTTTGGCTACAATCCAGTTCAGAAACAAAAGGAACGGTTATGAAGCGCTTTCCGTTTTTCCTCCTGCTCCTTTTCGTCGCCCTCTCTCCCGCCCGGGCGCAAAACGCCGTTTTCGGCAAGAACAAAGTCCAGTACAAGAGCTTCGAATGGCGCTACATTCAGACAAGCCACTTCGACGTGTACTATTCGCAGGACGGGTACGATCTGGCGGCGTTCGCGGCGCAGGCCTCCGAGGAGGCATACGATGCCATCCGCAAACTTTGCCGTTACGAGATCACAAACCGGATTTCGATCGTTATTCATAATTCCCACAACGAATTCCAGCAAACCAACGTCATCGGCCAGTACATGGAAGAGGGGATTGGCGGAGTGACAGAACTTTTCAAGAACCGCATTGTCGTTCCGTTTGAAGGAAATTACCATGACTTCCGCCGCGTCATTCACCACGAGCTGGTGCATGCCGTTTTGAACGACATGTTCTACGGGGGATCGATCCAGGCCTTGCTGGCCAGCAGGTCTCCACTGGTACTTCCAGGCTGGATGAATGAAGGGTTGGCCGAATATTCCGCTCTCCAATGGGACACCAATTCAGACATGTTCCTTCGTGACGCCACCATTCACAATTATCTTCCCCCCATCGAATACCTCGGCGGCTACTTTGCATACCGCGGCGGCCAGTCGGTCTGGCACTACATCGCCACCAAGTATGGCGAGCAGAAGATCGCGGAGATTCTCAATCGCATCAAGGGAACGCGCAGTATCGATCAGGGCTTCCGGAGCACCGTCGGGCTTACCGTCAAGGAGCTGTCGGAGCGCTGGGAGAAGGAACAGAAGGTTTTGTATTGGCCTGATATTGCGAAGCGGGAAGAACCCACAGAGTACGCCCGTCGGCTGACGGACCATACGAAACTGGAAAACTTCTACAACACGAGCCCGGCGATCTCCCCCCAGGGCGACCGCATCGCTTTCCTCTCGGATCGTGATGATTATTTTGACGTTTATCTGATGTCCGTCACCGACGGGGAGATCATCGACAAGGTGGTCAACGGGCAGCGGACCAGCAACTTCGAGGAGCTCCATCTGCTGACGCCGGGGCTCACCTGGTCTCCAGACGGAAAGAAGCTCGCACTGGCTGTCAAGGCTGGGGAGCGGGACGCCATTATGATTATCGATGTCGAGACAGGCGACGAGGAGAAGATCGCGTTCGATCTTGACGGCATTTTTTCCGTGGATTGGTCACAGGATGGAACCAGCCTCGCCTTTGTCGGCCAGAAAGCCCCGCAATCCGACATTTTTCTGTACACGCTCGCAACGAAGGAGCTCCGCAATCTCACCAACGACATTTTTTCAGATTCTGATCCGGTTATCTCACCCGACGGCAAGTCGGTTTATTTCTCATCCGACCGGAAGGACCTGACAGACAAAAATGCACTCCCCCCTGAGTTCAGAATGATCCATTTCGATTACAGCGACAAGGATCTCTACAGCGTTTCTCTCCCGACGGGAGTTATCAGAAGGATCGGAGGATCGCCGAAAAGTGAAGAAACCTCACCCGTCGTTTCGCCAGACGGAAGCAAGCTCCTCTTCGTTTCAGATCGGAACGGCATCAACAATGTTTACGAACTTGACCTGGCGACCGGTGCTGATCGTCCTCTGACGAATTCTCTGACCGGGATCTATCAGTTATCTCTCTCCCACGACGGCTCGAAGATGGCCTTTGTTTCGCTGAACGAGGCGGGGTTTGACGTGTTTGTCATGCGAAGTCCATTTGAACGCTCGTTAAGTGTCACCGAACTCGAACCGACAGAATTCATTAAGAAGGTGAGAGACCTCCCCACGGAGTCAAGACCCGTGTTGACAATGAAGTCCACGCGCACGAGCACCGACACCGTGGCCGTACGAGGAGATGTGATTGTCATGGCAGACACGACCCAGCGGGAGAATTTCCACGAGGGCGGAGGGCGCGTTGACCTCAAGAGCTTCGTGTTCAGTGAAGAAGTAATGCGGGATACGTCGGCCACCACCCCGCCGGATCCTGCGCTCTTCGACGTTGCCGGCAACGTTGACAACACGGGGAGTTTTATTCCTCGCAAGTACAAGCTGAATTTCACACCAGATCTAGTGTACGGGAGTGCAGGGTACAGCACGTTCTACGGCGTTCAGGGATCGACGATCATGGCTTTCAGCGACATGCTCGGCGACCACCAAATTGTGTTCCAGACGAACCTCCTGCTCGATCTGAAGAACAGCGACTATGGACTCTCCTACTACTATCTTCCGGGGCGGATTGATTACGGATTCCAGGGATTCCACAGTGCGCGCTTCCTTTACATCAGCGATGTGCTTGGCTACCCGATTTTGTACCGGTTCCGCCAATGGGCTGTCGGCGTCATGGCATCTTACCCCATCGATCGCTTTCGTCGCCTTGATTTTTCGGCCCTGTGGCTTAACCTCTCGAGGGATAACCTCGACGACCCCACAGAGCGTTCACAGAAACGTTCATTTGTTCTTCCCTTGATCTCCTATGTCAGGGATAATTCCATCTGGCGCGGCGGATGGTTTGGTCCGAATAACGGAATGCGATTTAACGCGACGCTTTACGGGAGTCCCAAGATCAGCGACCAGGCGCTCGATCTGCAGACCTTCACAATGGATTACCGAAGCTACGATCCGCTCTTCAAGGACTTCATTTTTGTTTCCCGCGCAACGGCGGGATTGAGCAACGGGCGGGACAGGCAGAATTTTTTCATCGGCGGCAACGAGGGATGGATCAACCGCAGGTTTGACGGCAACACGTTTCCCATCGTGAACGTGGAAGACTACGCCTTCCTCACTCCCGTGCTTCCGATGCGGGGATTCAATTATAATGCGATGACGGGAACCCGTTATGCCGTTGTGAACCTGGAGGCCCGATTCCCGCTGATCCGATATCTCATCGGAGGATCGATTTTACCGCTCGGCTTCCAGAATATTCTCGGAGCTGCGTTTCTGGACGTCGGTTCTGCGTGGAGTAACACGGCGGGTTGGCAGGCATTCCGGCGCACTCCTTCAGGTTCGCTGCGAACCAAGGACCTGCTCGTCGGCATGGGGATTGGAACAAGGCTCTTCTTCTTTGGATTCCCCCTCCGGTTCGATATTGCCTGGAGCTACGATTGGGGCGAGCTTTCACGGCCGATCTATTACGTTTCGATCGGACCCGAGATTTAATCACCAGAAAAAGAATAAGCAGAAAACAAAACGTCCCGGCACCAACCGGGACGTTTTGTTTTTGGGTGACGATATGAAGAAGTTATGACTGGCGCTTCACCAGTTGTGGTTCAACCTTTTTGCCAACGATCAGCAGGAACAGAATCATGACACCGATGCCGATTAGAATGGCAAGCCACGGAGAAAGTCCGAATGCGGTCGGAATATCGCCGACCAACATTCCCACGAATGCCGCAAGAAGGGCATAAGGCATTTGGGTCCGCACATGGTCGATATGATCCACCGCCGAGGCCATGGAACTGAGGATCGTCGTATCTGAGATTGGCGAGCAGTGATCCCCGAACACCGCGCCCGCAAGAACCGAACTGATCACTCCGTGGAGAATAATCTGAAGATCGGCTCCCGACAGGCCTGCATCAACTCCGAGTGTGTTTGCCAGCGGGATGACCAGCGGCATCATAATCGCCATGGTACCCCAGCTGGTTCCCGTGGCAAAACTGATTATTGCGGCAATAAGAAATGTCAGAACGGGGAGCCAATGCGGTTCAATGGACCCGCGAAGAACCTGTACAAGGAAGGAAGCCGTTTGGATTTCCTCGGTGACCGTGCCGATGGACCATGCCAAAATCAGGATGATCATTGCGAGGAGCATTGCTTTGACTCCATTAAACCACTCATCCAGGGCTTCCGTCACCTTCATGATCCTCTGACCAACCGTTAACACAATTGCAACAAGACATCCGGAAAGCGAAGCCCAAAGGAGAGCCGAGTAGGAGTCGGACTTGCTGATGATATCCGCTACTGAATATGTGAATCGGCCGTCTGCTTCGAGGGCGGCGGTGCCAGTCGTGTATAGGCCGGTGAGCGCCACGACCAGGATGGTGAGAATGGGAATCAATCCGTTGTACCAGCGCGCGGGGGCTGACCCGGACCCCGAGCCCGTGCTTTCGGTGAGATCGACCGCCGGGTGGGAGCCGGGCCGAAGCGTTTCCCCGGTTGTTCGGGCACGCCGCTCCGCTGTCAGCATGGGTCCAAAATCCCGATCCATCCACCCGATCAAGAACACCAGGATGAGAGTAAAGATCGGATAGAACCGGTACGGAATTGTCTGGAGGAACACTGCGTAAGGCTCCTCGGTCGAATTGATCATTTTCAATCCGTCGGCGATCAATCCCACTTCATAACCGATCCATGTTGAAATGATAAAAATACTTGCAACTGTAGCGGCTCCGGCGTCAACGATGAACGAGAGCTTTTCCCTCGAAATACGGAGTTTGTCCGTGATGGGGCGCATGAGATTTCCGCGGACCAACACGTTGGCGTAATCATCGAAAAACATGACAAACGCCATGGCCCAGGTGGCCAGTTGACCCCCGCGCGCAGTTTTGGCATACCGAGTAATCAGATTCGCGATTCCGATGGTTCCGCCGTTTTTCGAGATTACTCCCACCATTCCCCCAAAGAGCATGCTGAAGAGAACGATCTGAATATGGCTGACATCCGAAAGCGCTTTGACAATGAAGTGGTCCAGGACACGGAACAGACCGCCGAGCACATCATAATCAAAGAGGATCACCGCTCCGACATAGATGCCCGCAAACAACGAGATAACGACCTGGCGGATCAGGAGAGCAAGGACAATGGCTACGAGCGGAGGGAGGATACTGAGCCAGCCCGGGACAATACGGACCGTCGCCTTACCTGTGAGTCCGTTGCTTTCAACCGTAATTTCGCGCGTCCCGGATTCGCGGATCATCGCGTCATCAATCTTGAGCGTGCCCCCAGAAATCCTGAGCCCGGTGTCGACGATTTCCCCCATCGCCACACGATCCGCGCCCTTCAGAACTACATCGCCCGAATAGCCCTCGACGCGTTTCCCCGACGAGTCCACCACGGTGATTTCGAGTTCGAAATTAACCCCTGAGAGAATGAGGGTCGGCGGCTTAATGAGAAGCCCCTGGGAACCGGATTGTGCTGTCAAGGATGCCGGCAAGCAAACAAGGAATAGCAACGTCAGGACCTGGTTAATTCGGCGCAAGCAAAGTCTCCTTGAGGGTGGTGGAAAATGTAGGGAGAAGACGAGGGAAATGTAACGCGCATACGAACGCGACGGTACTGGCATGACACGGGGTTCAACGGCTCTCCACCCGGCGCAGGAGAATGAGTCCTGCGATCAGCAGTACACTGACAGCCAGGAGTGCGGTGCGCTGATTCACGTTAGACGAAACCACGCCGAAGAGCGCGGGCCCGATGATCGCGGATGCCTTTCCGAAGAACGAATAGAATCCGAAGAACTCCGTTTTCTTTTCCGGTGGAACCAGCGAACTCATGAGGCTTCGGCTTGCCGATTGAGAGGAGCCGAGGGCAATTCCGGCGAGCATCCCCACGCCGAAGAAGGCAACCTTGTCCATTACGAAATATGCGAGGATGAGAATCACGAGCCAGAGGAACAGCGAAATGACCAGCGACCTCTTATGTCCGATCTTATCGGCCAGAACTCCAAAGAGAAGAGAACCGGCAACGGCTGAGGTTTGGACGATGGCAAAAAATATGATTATTTCTTCCACTCCGAGTTTCAGCGTTTCGTCCGCAAAAATCGAAGAGAACACGATGATGGTATTGACTGCATCAATGTAGAGAAAATAGGCGAGCAGGAACCGGGCAACGGATTTGTACTTTGAGAATTCCCTGAAGGTGGACCGTACGCGGTTGAAACCGATTGCGAAAGAACTAAACTTCAGGGGAGCATGCCGCTGGCGATCGGGGACAAACAGGAAGAGAGGCAGGGAGAACACCAGGAACATGCCAGCCGCAAGGAGAAAGCTCAACCGCACATTGGGCAAGTTTTCCGGTTCGAATCCTCCCTGGTACAGAGGCAGTGCGATGAGGAGCGTAAGCAGGGATCCCACATACCCCATCGCGAACCCATATCCTGAAACCCGGCCATAACTTCGTTCCGTCGTGATTTCAGGAAGAAACGAGTCGTAAAACACGAGCCCAGCTTCAAAGCCGATGTTCGCGAGGATCAACAAAACCATGCCGGCTACGATCATCGACTCTTCGACAAAAAAGAGTCCCGCGGTTGAGCCAACACACAGCGCTGTGAACAGCCCAAGGAATCTTTTTTTTCCGGCGCCATAATCCGCCACCGCCCCAAGGATCGGTGACAAAAAAGCAACAAAAAGCATGGAAACGCTGAATGAAAGACCCCAGAGGGCGTCGCCTTGAGTCGTCCCCCCGGCGACAATTTTCTTAAAATAGAGCGGATACCCGACTGTAAGAATCAGGACATAGAACGCGGTATTGGCGAAATCGAAGAGGGTCCAGGAAAAAATCCGTCCCCGCGAGGCAAGAGATCCCGGGGTGGTCATGAAGCCGACGTTTTCCGGGATGAGGTTTCGAGGAGTCCGCGTCCGGTTTTGTGGAGTTTGCCAGTGCTCTTGAGGTCATCCAGAACAGAATCCAGAACACCGTTTACGAACTTGTCGCTCTTTTCGGTACTATAGCGGCGGGCAATTTCGATCGCTTCGTTGATCGACACCTTGGGAGGGATATCTTCGAAATACAGCAGCTCGCAAATGCACATCCGAAGGATCACTCGGTCAACAAGGGCCAGTCGGCTAAACTCCCAGTTGGCCACCCTTTTGCGGATGATCGTATCGAGTTCGGCTTCCGTTTCAACCACCTTCAGAATCAATTGACGCGCGAACTCAAATGTTGCCTGGTCTTTCTTGAGATCCGACACGATCTGCTCAATGACAGACTCGATGGGGTTCTGAGAAATATCGTATGCGTACAAAGCCTGTAGTACCTTTTCCCGAACCAATCGCCGTTTTGATGCCATAAACCTGTTTACCTGCTTCCCTGTGTTCGTTCGCCCAGTCGCCCTGTGAATTCCGAGCGGCCGGTGTATGTTTGTTTAATCCTGGCAATTGCCTCAATCCGTGCTTCCGCCAGTTTGTTGGCGGCCTGGGATGTCGGGATTTTTTCCGCCTTGGAAAGCGCAAACACTGCCCGGAGGATGTCATAGATACCTTCCGCCTGTTGGAGTGCCCGTTCTTCCCGGTACCCCTCGAGTTCGTTTGCCACATTCATCAACCCGCCTGCATTGATCGCGTAGTCCGGTGCATAGAGGATACGACGGTCCGTGAGCATTTGCATATGCTTTTTTTCATCCAGCAACTGATTATTGGCTCCACCTGCAATGACTTTCACATTCAGCTTTGGAATTGTTTCATCGTTCAGGATACCCCCGAGTGCGCACGGAGCAAAGATGTCGGCGGGAATAGAAAAAATCTTATCAGGTTTTACGTACGTGGCCTTGACGGACCTTGCCAGGACTTTCGCCTTCTCCTCGAAGATATCCGTCAGAACAATCTTTGCTCCGTCTTTGGCAAGATGGCGGCAGAGGTGGGATGCGACATTACCCGCTCCCTGAACGACGACCTTCTTGCCTTTCAGAGAATCGCTGCCGAACACTTCATGACAGCTGGATTTCATTCCCACAAACACGCCGAGCGCTGTCACCGGTGAAGGATCGCCGCTTCCGCCGAGGGCCCGTGAAATCCCCGTAACATATTTTGTCTCTGTCCTCACCCATTCCATCTCCCTCACGTTGGTTCCGACATCTTCGGCCGTGATGTATCTTCCCCCAAGTCCCTCGACAAACCGTCCATACGTACGGAACAGAGCTTCAGTTTTGTCCTTGTTGGGATCTCCGATGATGACAGCTTTTCCTCCTCCCAGATTCAGTCCGGCAATCGCTGCTTTGTACGTCATGCCGCGGGAAAGTCTCAGCACATCGCGAAGGGCTTCATCGGTGTCGGCGTACGTCCACATGCGCGTTCCCCCAAGCGCCGGTCCGAGGGAAGTATTGTGGATGGCGATAATGGCCTTCAGGCCTGCTTTAGATTCGTTGCAGAATACGATTTGCTCGTGACCTCTGTGGTCGAGCTCGTCAAACACGTTCATTGATTCCTCGAGTTTGAAAATACAGGGTCAAGAAATATCCGGGGTCTTCCCGTTTCCGGGTGACGATCGACAGAAACCGAAGCATCAAACACTCTTTTGATTGTTTCACCGGTGAGTACCTCGGCCGGGGTACCGATGGCAGCGATATGACTCCCGGTTTCAAGTGCCTGGGCCAGCACCAGTACGCGATCACTGAACAAGGCCGCCAGATTGAGATCGTGTGAGACCCACACAACAGTGACCCGGTGTTCACGGCGATAGTCAGCGAGAATCTCAAAAATTCCTGCCTGGTGCGACAGATCGAGATGAGCGTTTGGCTCATCCAACAACAAGAGGGATGGCTGTTGGGCAAGTGCACGGGCGATCAAGACGCGCTGACGTTCACCACCGGAAATGGCCGTAATGGGCTTCCCCGCCAGGCCTTCGATGTCTGTTCGCTTCATGATATCGCGGCAGAGATCAATGTCCTCCCGGCTTTCGAACCCCAAGCGTCCGATGTAAGGCGACCGGCCCATCAAGACAACCTCCATCACGGTAAAGGGGAACAACCAGTGAGTTTCCTGAGGAACGTACCCAACCAGTCGCGCAAGATCCTTTCGTGAATACGAACTCAACGGTCTGTCTTCAAGCAGAATCCTCCCGTGACCGGGGAGCAGGATGCGTGCCATGAGACGCAGGAGCGTGCTTTTTCCGGAGCCATTGGGGCCGATGATACTCAGGAAATCGCCACGGGGGACATCAAACGAAATATTGTTTAAAACCGGCAGGCGGGGGTACTCAAATCCGATATTATCAATGCGGACGTGCATGGGGTTCTTTAGGGAACAGGGTGCCTGCGATCAAATGCGGTGAACAAAATATGGAAAAATGGTCTCCGAGGCAAGGACGGCTTTCTTCATTTTCGCCGAAAATTCTTGCTTTTCGTACCCGTAACCGACATATTTCTGCGAACATCGAAATGCAAATGACCTTGGGGCTATACCACCGCATCACCATCCCTTCAATGCTGTGGGGGTATTTTTTCTGCAATTTTGTTCTCATGGGCGAGCTTGATGCGCAGGACCAATCCCTCACGGCAATCCGGGTCATTGGCACCATTTCTCTTGACGGCATTTTAGATGAACCCGAATGGCTCCGGCCCGGCACACTTGTTCTCATCCAGCGCGAGCCTCATGAAGGGATGCCCGGCAGCGAGGAAACGGAGGCATGGTTCGCGTACGATGACGACGCATTGTATGTTGCCGTCCGGTTGTCCGACAGGGCTCCGGATTCCATTCTCGGCCGCCTTGTCCGCCGCGATGAAGATTTCGAATCTGATTTTATCTATATCGGCCTCGATCCCAAACTGGACCGAAATACCGGATATTATTTCGGAACCAACCCCAGCGGCTCGATCAACGACGGGATCATTTACGACGATAATAAAAACGATGATTCCTACGATCCGGTTTGGGATGTTGCGGTCGGTCGGGAAGCGGGTGCCTGGACCGCGGAGTTCCGGATCCCTTTCTCCCAACTCCGCTTTCAGGAATCAGAGGAACACGTATGGGGCGTCGATCTCCAGCGGCGCATCCACCGAAAAAGCGAGGAATCATTACTTGTTTTGCATCCCCGCAATGATGAAATCAGAGTCTCCCGATTCTCCAGGTTAACGGGTCTGAGAGGGCTGCGCCCGCCTTCACGGATTGAAGTCCTTCCCTACGCAGCAGCAACGGGGAAGTTCCTGCCGTCCCCTGGGGTGGCTGCATTCAATCAGGGACGGAAAGACCCGTTCGTTTTCGGCAGGGATTATTTTGGCACCGTCGGGGCGGATGCCAAGATCGGGCTTTCCGGAGACTTCACGCTCGATGCTTCCATCAATCCTGATTTTGCACAGGTCGAAGTTGACCCTGCAGTGGTGAACCTCACCGCCTACGAGACGTACTATACGGAGAAGCGTCCGTTCTTCATTGAAGGGTCGGGCATTCTTTCTTTCGGTCGGGGCGGAGCCGCATCTTCCATCGACTATAGCTGGGCGGATCCGGGATTTTTCTACAGCAGACGAATCGGAAGGGCTCCTCAGGCAACAGTGAGCCATGACGGATTCCAGAATATTCCGGACAGAACCACCATTCTTGGTGCAGCAAAAGTAAGCGGAAAGACATCAGACGGATGGTCGCTGACTGCTTTGACGGCGTTAACGAATCGTGAATACGGCGAAGTCGATTCAGCCGGTACCAGGTTTCAGGAAGAAATCGAACCACTCACATTTTACAGCGTGGTCCGCGGCCAGAAACAGTTCAACGAATCGCGTCAATCCCTGGGGATCATCGGGACCTACGTAGAACGCGATCTTTCGGAAACACGACTCAGTGGGCTTTTGGGAAGGCACGCATTTTCTGTCGGGGTTGACGGCTGGACGTTCCTGGACGAATCAAGGGAATGGGTAATCAATGGATGGACAGGACTCACCTCAGTTGGAGGAACGAGCGAATACCTTCGCGCCCTCCAGGTATCCCCAACACACTGGTTTCAAAAGCCTGATGCCAGCCATGTTTCGGTGGACTCAGCCGCGACATCGCTTTCGGGCTGGGCAGGAAGGCTCTGGCTCTCAAAAGACAAGGGGAACTGGCGGTTTAGTACGGCGTTGGGATTCATCGACCCCGGATTTGAATCGAATGATCTCGGGTTTCACACCTATACTGATGTTGTGAATATGAGTGTTTACTCGGGTTATTTATGGTTTCAGCCCGATCCGGTGTTCCGGACAAAGTCGGTTTCCGTTGCGGCATTGCGGGAATATAATTTCGGCGGAGAGAAAACGGGAGAGACGTACTATTTCTCGGCTAACGGGGAACTTCTCAATTATTGGGGGGGATCGTTGTACCTGGGATATAATGTCGAGGTATTGGATGACAAGCGGACCCGCGGCGGCCCTCTCATGAAATCCTTTCCAAGCCGTTTTGCTTCTTTCAGCGCTTATAGCGACACGCGAGATGACCTGTACGGCTTTTTCTACCTTTCGGGTGATCGAGGGGAGTCCGGTGGTTGGGATTATGATATTAGCTTCTCCCTCAGTTGGAAGCTGACAACGGCAGTCAACCTGAGTTTTGGGCCTTCGCATTCACGCAATCATCTTGTAGCTCAGTTTGTCGACGCGATCCCCGATCCGACGGCCGTCGAGACGTTCGGAACGCGGTACGTGTTTGGCGTGCTTGACCGGAGAACCGCGTCGGCGGATCTTCGTCTCAACTGGACGTTCACGCCGAGAGCCAGTCTCCAGATCTATCTTCAGCCATATATTTCGGCGGGCCATTACAGCAATTTTCGATCGCTTGCAAGACCCTCAACCTTCGCGTTCGATCCGTATACCTACGCGCCAAATCCGGATTTTAATTTCAGATCCTTGAGGGTAAACGCAGTATTCCGGTGGGAATATCTTCCCGGCTCGACGTTGTATCTCGTCTGGACAAATGAGAAGGTGAGTTACGAAGAGCAGAACGGAAGTTTTTCTTTTAGACGGGATTTTTCGGAAATGTTACGTGCCGGGCCGGCAAACGTTTTTTCGGTGAAGGTGACGTATTGGTGGGCGCCCTAGGCAGAGAGATTATTCCGAAGCCGAAATCTTGAGGGCGATGGCCTGACGGAACTCAGGGTCTTCTGCAATGAAGGCGAAATCAGGGCTCATGATTTCCCAGAGGATGTACTCCTGGCGAACTGCTTTGCGGAGCCATTCCAGGGCTTCCTCTTTCTTATCGTTCTGGATGGAGTAAAACTGTGCCTTACGATAGAGTAACATCGCAGATTCGCTGTCTTGCTCAATCGCCTTGTCGATACCTTCGAGACCAAGCACTGATTCGCCCAGTCGGACCCGATAGAGTGCCAGATATCCGCTTGCAAACGCGTCGTCAGGATTTCGTTCGATGAACACTTTCAAGTGTTCGAGACCCGATTCAAGGTATCCCTTGGCTTGTGTCCAAAAGCCGGACAGCATGTACGCCCGACCGATCCAGTACTTTACCACGTAATTCGTCGAATCTTCCCGCAAGATCCTGTTACCGTATTCAGCCACCGGTTCCGGACTCAATCCCGCGCCCCACAAAGCGACTTTGAAGCGTGTGGTAATCAGGGACGCGCTGTTCCCAAGCGCAATGGCTTGATCATAGGCAGACAGCGCGCTGTTGTGCTGTCGCTTGAAATAATAGACATGTCCCATGACTTCGTGAGAATCAGGATGACGCGGATCCATCAACAGCGCCTTGGACCCATGCTCCATCGCCTGGTCGAAGTCTCCTTTAACGATGGCAATCATGCATAACTGACGGTACGACTCCGCATTTCCAGGTTCAAGTTGGACGGCGCGTTCAAGGTTCTGAAGCGCCTGACTGTACCGGCCTGCATTCCGGTACGCCGAACCCAGCACTTCATAGGCTCCGGGCAACGACCCATTCAGACTTCTTGCCGCGACCGCGGCATTGACCGCATCGCGCAGATACGTTCGATCTCGCTCCCCCTCGGTTTTATATAAACGCAACAGCGCCCGACCGAGGCCGATGTGGGCCTGGGCCAGGGTGGTATCATACGCGATGGTCTGGCGGAAGAGCACTGCCGCGCGTGCGGCTTCTTCACGTTTAAATCGAAGTGACGCGCCGACTCCCAGCAAATACTCCATGTTTATCAGGGGAATAGAAGACAGCTGAGGGGCCACATTTGACTCCCGCTCCAATTCAAGTGAGCTGAGAATATTCCGGGCTACTTCCGCGCGTAACGGCCCAAGGGAAAACGGATCGCTTTCAACCGACCGTTCCCACAAAGGTGCCTGAACATCAGCCACGTTGAGCGATATTTTTACCGTGAGCTTTGGGTAAAACGAGAGTATCTGTCCACTCAGCACATACCGCGCCTGGAGGGATTTGGCCAATGCCAGGGGGTGAACGGACCGTTCGGATGGTGCACCGGGTCTGACCACGACAAGCTCCGGATATCGTGCCAGATCTTCGCTTATCATGGAAGCGATCGCGGCACCAATATACGTCGTATCCGAACCTCCCGACACTTCAAAGGGGGCCACGACGATAGTCGTGTCGTGAGGGACAATAAACTTCTGGATTTGCGGAAAGAATACGAAGACAAGAACAGCCAGGATAACAACGATCGCCGTATTGCGCAATGCGGGGGAAATGTGTTTTGTTGGCATTCGTAATCCGACCGAACGCCGCGCCGCCGGGGCACCAGTTCTTTTATCCGATTCTGTTTCCGCTTCCTCCGACAATTCAACATCTGTCGTTTCTGCGCTTTCTGCCGTAGGTTCCTCAGTGTCAGGCGTCGGGGGTCCGGTGGGAAGGGGAACATCTGCCTCAGAGCGCTGGCGCTCGAGTTCTTCTTTTGCTTTTTGCGCCTCTCCGATTTGGGCTTCAAGGTCTTTGGCCCCCTTGTTATCGGGATCGATCTTGTAAATCTCCTGGACCTTCAAAAGCGCCTCCGTGAAATTGTCATCCCCCACCATGGAAAGCGCTTCTGTTGACAGCTCGTTGATTCGCTGTTCGATCTTGCGACGGGCTGCGCCCTTTCTGCGGCCTTCATCAGCCTTCTTTTCCTTTTCCTCCTCGATCTTCCCCTGGAGAACCTGCGCTCCTGCATGGAATGCGACGATTTTAAAGATTTCGCTCAGTTCACGCTCAGCCTCTTCGGATTTTCCACCGGCAAAAAGTTTTTCAGCTTTTTCGAACAGCTTCCGGACTTTTTCCTGATTTTCCTCGTCTGCTTCCTGCCGATCTTCTTCCGCTCTTTTCCTCGTCGCTTCAACTTCTTCGGCTTCCTTCGCCTCTTGCTTCGTGGTTTTTTCCGCCGTGCGCTTGGAGGGCATTTGTTGCGCCCCCTTGGAAGGGACCGAATACTCAGGGATGGAATCCATGAGGATCTCGTACACTTCGACCGGCTCGGGGATATTCTTCAGACTAATGGACCCCATGTGGAACGTCTTCAGCTGCATCTTGTTCTTGATCTGGCTGTAGACGTCGTGGGAAATGCAGATGCGGTTGGGTTGCGCGACTGCCTCGATGCGGGCTGCGATGTTTACGCCATCGCCAAAAATGTCATTGCCATCAGTGATGACGTCGCCAAGGTGGACACCTATCCGAACCTCGATCTTCTCGAGGTCCGTCTTCCCCTTGTTGTAGGCGTAAAAGGCCTCCTGGGACTCCGTGGCACATTTGACGGCATTTACGGCGCTGGAGAAGTCAACCATGAACGCATCCCCAATCGCCTTGACAATTTTTCCCTCGTACTTCTCGATGGTCGCCTTGAGGGTATCATCGTGAATCCTTAGAAGCTGCATGGCCAGCTCTTCATTCTCGGACATCTTCTTTGAGAACGACTTGATGTCCGTGAACATAATAGCCGCGAGTTTACGGGTTCCGCGATCGGAGCTTGCCATTGAAAGGGTCGTTTGGTCGCTAGATGGTTACAGGTTGATTCACACCCAAGTCTGTAAGATATTCAGGCATCGCCAGATAGTCAAACCGAGAGGTGACTTTTGACACACAGGGTTATACTCCATAGTACTTCTCTACGTATTCTGCAACCATTCGGTCGGTGTTAAAGACGGGGATCAGCGTTCGCATGGAATTCCGGATTCGCCTGAGCCAGGCCCGGGGCAGGCCGAAGTCATCCCGGTCATAGAATTCGGGAATCACCTCTCTCGTCAGGACGGCGAACAGATCGCGAAAATCCTGCTCATCCTGGGCCTCAACATCGGCCAAGGACTGATCATCCCCGATTGCCCAGCCATTGTGGCCATTGCTGGCTTCCCTCCACCACCCGTCCATGATGCTCAAATTGAGACCGCCGTGGATCAGGACTTTCATCCCGCTCGTCCCGCTTGCCTCCAGGGGGCGTCTTGGATTATTCAGCCATACATCGGCCCCTGAAACCAGATGCCGGGCGACGTTGATTTCGTAGTTCTCGATGAAGATAAGCCGGCCCCGTAATTCAGCGTGCTGCGACAATTCGAAAATCTGCTGGATGAATTTTTTCCCTTCATTGTCTCTCGGATGCGCTTTGCCGGAGAACACGAATTGAACGGGTTTTGAGGGATTGGTAATGATGGGAATGATCTGATCCAGATGACGGAAGATCAGCGGAGCCCTCTTGTACGTCGCGAACCTCCGGGCAAAACAAATAGTCAAAGCATCGGGAGACAAGAACCGGTCGAACGTTTCCACGGGGCCGCCGGTACGGACAGATTGCTCCTTCAGACGCGTACGGACAAACTCGATCAAGTCCCTGCGCAGAGTATAGCGCAAAGCCCAAAGCTCATCATCGCCCGCAAGCCGGTCATCCTCCAGCCGTTCCCAGAATTTCGGCTGCAGGAGTTTTTCTGTCCAATCAAAGCCAAGGCGCTTGTTCCAGAACTCATGTGCGCGGGCGCTGGCCCAGCTCGGTGTGTGAACGCCGTTCGTGATCGAACCGATCGGAATTTTCGCGAGAGGGAGATCTGGATAGAGGATCTTCCACATTTCCCGGCTGACCTGGCCATGGAGTTGACTGACGCCGTTGGCGCCGCGGGACATCTTGAGCGCCAGGACCGTCATCGTGAAACCCTCGTTGGTGTCCTTTGGGTTGACACGCCCGTAAGCAAGAAGTTCATCGAAGGATCGACCAGTGGAACTCCAAAATTTTCCGAGTGCGTGATGCATAAGTTGGGGCGAAAACCTGTCGTGTCCGGCCGGAACCGGTGTGTGGGTGGTAAACACACACTGTCGCCGAACAGTACGCTCTGCATCCTCGAGAGAATCTCCCTCCGCCAACCGGGAACGCAGTAATTCGAAGACCAGGAATGCAGAATGACCTTCGTTCATGTGATACACCGAAGGCCGGACCTCCATTGATTGCAGGAACTTCACTCCACCGATTCCAAGAACAATTTCCTGACCAATGCGTGTATCGTTGTCACCACCATAGACGCTTGATGTGAGGCCCTGGAAAAGTTGATTATTTTCCGGAAGATCGGTATCGAGGAGATAGATCTGGGTTCGTCCCACGCGAAGACGCCAGGCCTGGAAATAGACTACCTGGTTCGCGATCTCGACCGAATTCAGCAGGCGGCCCCCTTCCGGAAGGGTTACCAGTTCAACCGGAAGCCGGCCGGGATCCTGATTGGCGTACGATTCCTGTTGCCAACCATTCGAATCGACACGTTGTTGAAAGTACCCTTTGCGGTAAAATAATCCGATACCGACAAATGGGATTCCGAGATCGCTGACAGATTTCGTATGATCACCGGACAGAATGCCAAGTCCGCCCGAGTAGATGGGCAAGGATTCATGGAGGCCAAACTCTGCGCTGAAGTAAGCGACGGGTCCCTGAAGTTTCCAGGCATGTCTGGATGCCCAGGTGGTTTTCTCGTTTTGATACTCTTCAAATTCCTCCAGGGCCAAATCGACTTTTTTCCGGAGCTCGCGGTCATTCAGCCGGGCATGAAGTTCCTGTTCGGAGATTTCGCGCAGGACTTCGCTTGCGCTATGTCCGGAACGTTCCCAGATAAGGGGAGATAGTTCCTGGAAAATGACCTGTGCTTCGGGGTTCCAGGTCCACCAAAGATTTAGGGCGAGGGCGTGGAGGCGTTTGGAGAGCGACTCAGAAGAGGAGGAAACTTTCAATGCGTGTGAACTCATTCCTCGGATTGTGGAAGAAGCATCATGGCACGACCAAAATGCAAAGATATTTCCAAAAATGCCAGAGATTCAATCGATTAATGAAATTACACAGAGAGACAACAAAGAAATTGTCAATTGATAATTGGCAATTGCCAATTTTGGGTGGAACTCTCTTCTCTTTTCTCTGGTGTAACTCTGTGTAAAATCTTTAGTCCGAGATTCGCGTGCGGTACAACCGCAGCGAATTCGTCACCACACTTACTGAGCTCATTGCCATGGCGCCGGCGGCCAGCATCGGATTCAGAAGTCCGAATGAGGCGAGGGGGATTCCAATGATATTGTAGATGAATGCCCAGAACAGGTTCTGCCTGATAGTGGTCAGGGTTTTCTTAGACAGATGGATTGCCAGGACGATATTCCTCGGATCGCTGTTCATCAGTGTAATGTCAGACGCTTCCATAGCCACATCCGTGCCACTCCCCATGGCAATTGAGACATCCGCGTGTGCGAGCGCGGGAGCGTCATTGACACCGTCACCTACCATCGCAACGACTCTTCCCTGCTGACGAAGATCCCGAATGACATCGGCTTTTTGATCCGGACGAACTCCTGCTATCACTTCATCGATGCCAAGACCTCTGGCAACCGATTGAGCCGTTTCGGACCTGTCGCCTGTGAGCATAATGACTTTCAGGCCGAGGCCTTTAAGCATTCGAACTGCTTCATTTGATGTGGGCTTGACTTCATCCGCCACACCGATCACACCGGCGAGTTCGCCGTTCAAGCCGATCCAAAGAGGAGTCATTCCGTCCGTCAATATCGCTCGTCCAGCCGAATTTGTTTCTTCTCCGCCAATGGATTGTTCCTTCATATAAGAGATGTTACCTGCCGCAACCCTGATCCCGTCAACGAGTCCGGAAACTCCAAGTCCCGGGGCCGAGAGAAACTCGCTTACAGGAGCCAGAGCAATCCCTGATTTTCGGGCTTCTTCGACAACTGCCCGTCCCAATGGATGCTCGGACCTCGTTTCAACAGAAGCTGCAAGTCGAAGAAGGTCATCTTTCGCACTGGCATTGAACGCCACCACGGCGGCCACAATGGGCTTTCCGAGTGTCAGTGTTCCCGTTTTGTCCAAGACGATCGTGTTGATCTGCCGAATCCGCTCGAGACTTTCCGCATTTCTTATCAGAACTCCATGCTTTGCCCCGAGGCCCGTTCCGACCATTATTGCCGTGGGTGTTGCCAGACCGAGAGCGCAGGGACAGGCGATAATCAGCACGGCGATGGAATTCATGAGGGCAACCGAAAGTGTAACGTCTCCGACGAACATCCATGCCGAAAATGTGACCAGGGCAATGCCCATGACAATCGGAACGAAGACGGATGCAATCTTGTCGACCAGATTTTGAATCGGCGCTTTTGATCCTTGAGCCTCCTCCACGAGTCGGATAACGTGGGCAATGACAGTATCGGTGCCTACAGCCCCCGCGCGCAACTCAATGCTCCCGCTTCCGTTGATCGTTCCGCCAAATGCCTTCTCCCCGACCGTCCGGTCCACCGGCATGCTTTCGCCGGTCAGCATTGATTCATCGATGGAGGTCCGACCTTCCGTGATGACACCATCAACCGGAATGCTTTCACCGGGTCGAATGATCACTGTGTCTCCGACAGCCACCCTTTCCCGATCGATATCCATTTCGATACCATTGCGCCGAACGCGCGCCGTGCGAGGTTGAAGTCCGATCAAGGCCTTGATTGCATCGGCTGTTTTCGCCTTTGCGCGGGCTTCCAACATTCTGCCCAACAGAATCAATGTTATGATCGTTGCCGAAGTATCGAAGTAAATGTGAGATGAGGGATCGCTGATCTGGAGCCATGCCGGGAAGAGAACAGCCACGGTACTATAAAGATAAGCTGCACCCGTTCCGACGGCGACAAGCGTGTTCATGTCTGCCGAGAAATGCTTCGTAAGCCGCCAGGCGACCGTAAAGAAACGCTTTCCCCCTGCCACCATGACAATCGTTGTGGCAAGAAAGAGCAGCTTGTTGACCTCATCCATTCCGAGCGGAGACCACTGCATGAACCAATCGGTCATCGAGACCATGCTGATGGCTATAATCGGGGCGGTGAGAGCCGCGCTGAAAACGAGCTCTCGTTTGATGGCGCAATAGTTCTTTTGCTGGTGGCTTTCTTCTCCCGTTCTTCGTATGTCGGTCCCCGGTTGTTTGGGAAGGACAAGCGAGTATCCGGCATCTTCAACAACTCGTGCAAGATTCGGAAGGTCGGTTTTTTCGGAATTGTAGGTGACCGTGACCTTTTCCGTGGCGAGGTTTACACTCGCCGACTCGACGCCCGGTGCTTGCTTCAGGGTTTTTTCCACGCGCGCGACGCAACTTGCACACGTCATCCCTTCAACGTCGAGGGTTTGCGTCTGGATTACAGGACTGGACATCGGAGATTTTTGGTTATTGAGTTATTTGGTTATTGCGTTGCTGATTGCTTTGTTTTCAAGTATGCCAGAAGAAAAGCTGCTCCAAACAATGAATCAATCACTGCCAGCGGAAGAAACGAATCCGGAACGCGGCCCTGCATATACAACACCACCACTGCGGGCGGAAACGAGAATTTTTCGATGATGGAAGGAATCATCAAAGGACGGAAGCGGATCGGATCCCTTGAAAGAAACAAAAAACAGAATCGCCCAGGCCGTAACAACACCGGCGAATCCGTAGTACCATTCCGGATGTGTGATATCGGGTGGATAATCGATGCCCTGTGGGTGCTCCGAAAAGTAGAGCGGCAACGTGGCCACCAGGCCGTAAATACCGGCAACAAGAAAGATGCGGCGGGCGAGTGTGATGGGATCCTTCATGAGTCCTCCGTTTAATTAACGGAATAGCCGGTCTTTTGAACAGCCTTTTTGATATCATCGATCGTCACTTTCGTTTCATCGTACCGAACAACTGCTTTGCCGATTTCCACGCTTTGAACAACAAGGCCCGGAACCGCATCGAGCCCTTTCCTCACGGACATCACGCAATGTCCGCACGACATGCCTTGAATATTCAATTCCTGCACCTTCATTGTTCACTCCTTTTCGGATAAGTTCATTCATAAACACTGATAAAACATACGAAAGTTCTTCGGGGGATGCATTACAGGTTTTTCGGGAAAGGTTATATTTTAATCATTGATCATAGAATGGAGATGGCCCGACGGTTTCGGGAGAAGAGGCGTTTTTGGTTCGTAGTTTTTGGTTATGGTTTTTGGTTTCTGGTTGAAGTTTGATAGTTTTGTAGAAACGAAGGACCAGAACCAGCAACCAACAACTAGAAACCATAAACCAAAAACCGATAACGCTTTTGATCCTGATCCTTTAGCGTCAATCCCAAGACATGACCTTAAATTTCCGTACCTTCATTCAATGCCATCACTTAACGATCACCTCAAAACCATTCTCTCCGAAGAAGGCAAACTTGCTTCTCTGCCCGGATACGAATTCCGGCCGCAGCAGTTGGCAATGGCGGAAGCCATTGCGACGGCCCTCCAGGAGAAGCGGCATCTCGTGGTAGAAGCCCCCACGGGGGTGGGAAAAAGCCTCGCCTACCTCATTCCGGCAATTCTGTTTGCCAGGCAGGAACGCCGGAAAGCGGTCATTTCCACTCATACGAAGAACCTCCAGGAACAGCTCCTTCGAAAGGATATCGTGATCGTTCAGTCACTTCTGAAAGAGCCCATCAACGCGGTCATTTTCAAGGGAAGAGGCAACTACGTTTGCACCACAAGACTTGAAAACGCCCTGCGCCAGCCAAAATTGTTTGATTCTGCCGAATACGATGAGATCCAGCGTATCAAAGAGTGGACCTTATCAACAAGTGACGGCGATCTCGAGAATCTGGATTTCGTTGCCTCGCCGGGCGTAAGGCAACAGATCAGTTCGGAGAAGGGGTATTGCAGTCCGGCTACGTGCAAATCCGACTGCTTTTTTCAGAAAGCAAGGAATCGCGCAAGAACCGCAGACGTCGTCATCGTGAATCATGCGCTCTTCTTCACGTTGTTTGCGATGCAGGAATCGGACGAATTTTTTCTTTACAAGAACGATTTCGTGATCTTCGATGAGGCCCACACTTTGGAGCAGGTAGCCGGTGTAGGAATCGGCAAGACTATTTCACGGGCGCAAGTGCTGTATGCCATCCACCGGTTGTATCATCCGAAAACCAAACGCGGATTACTTGCCCGCTTGCGGTCGAAACGATACCGAAGCATCTGCGAGCGCGCCGAAATATCAACAGAGGCGTTCTTTGATGAGGTTCGGGATACTGTGAAAAATCTGAGCAATGGCTCGCCGACGTTGCGGATTCGATCTCCATTTTTCGTCAATGATTCTTTGACTGCCGATCTGCATGAGCTTCAAACTGTGCTCCAAGAACTTGAAGACGACAAGAAAGCGAATATCGCGAAAGAGGATCTGGCCGGTGCAAAACGGCTCTTGTGGGAAGCAGAGACTCTCATTGCTGAATTCCTTGAACAAACCGACAAAACCCTGGCATATTGGGTGGAGCTGGCCGGCGGACGATCGCTCAACGTACAGCTTCACGCGGCGCCGATCGATGTTGCGGGAAGCGTAGGCTCGAAATTGTTCAAGGAAGGCAATTCCATCGTCATGACCGGAGCGACCCTTTCGGTCGGGAATTCGCTGTCCTATTTCCAGGATCGCATCGGCGCCGGGGGAGCACAAAGTCTGGTCCTTGACTCGCCGTTTGATTTTCAGCGGCAGATGCGGATCGTCCTCGCTCCCGAAATTCCGCCGCCCGACGACCGAGGATTCGAAGCAGAACTTCCGGATTACATTCACAGGTCCATCGTTCGATCCGGCGGGAAAGCGCTCGTGCTTTTTACCAGCACACGGATGCTTCGGTCCATGGCAGAGGCACTTCGCACGCGGATTGAGTCCGAAGGCCTGAAGCTCCTCATTCAGGACGGAATGACCGGGCGGCATGAACTTCTGGCACAATTTAAAGCCGATGTTCATTCAGTGCTATTCGGATTAGACAGTTTCTGGATGGGCGTTGATGTACCGGGAGAGGCGCTGGAACATGTCATTATCACGAAGTTGCCGTTCGCAGTGCCGGATCATCCGCTTATCGAATCAAGGATAGAACTGATTGCTCAACGAGGCGGGAACGCGTTTGCGGAATACACGCTCCCGGAAGCGGTATTGAAGTTCAAGCAAGGCGTCGGGAGGCTGATTCGTTCAAAGTCGGACAAAGGATTGGTGACAATCCTCGATTCGCGAATACTCAGGAAGTCGTACGGAAGGGTGTTCCTGCAATCCCTGCCCCGCTGTCCGATTGAGTTAATGATGGCGGATGGGACTGTTCAGGAATATGAAGGAGAGTGGGATTCATAGTTAAAGGTTACCTTCTTCACTGTTCAAACCAAGCTGAAGGTAACCTTTTACCTTCGCCC
>JBBDYD010000043.1:0-1201 GCA_040901865.1 Bacteroidota bacterium
ATAATGGGATCACGGGCATCTTCTCGTCCCGTGCACTCGTTGTGGACGATTCGATCAGCGGAAACCGCTACGCCATTGGTGTGTTTGGTCAGCTGTCGCTCGATGGAGCATCGACCTCAGCAGGGAACGTCTATATTGGTAATATCATCGAGGACAACACGTATAACGATGTTCTCGTTGCCGAAGAGGCCACCTTTGGGTTGCTCGGCGGATCGTTCCCCCCGGGATATAGCGGGGTTGTTGCGGTTCGGGGGGGGTTGCAGGTGCCGACAGGAACAACACTGACGATCGATCCCGGTACTGTGATAAAATTTGCGAACGAATACTCTGGTGGTGCGGCTGGAAGCCTGGGACGGTTCAAAGTTGACGGAGTCTTGAAGTCCGAGGGCACGCTGACCGAGAAAATCGTTTTCACGTCCTGGAAGGATGATTCCTACGGCGGGGATTCGAATGCAGATTCTAATGCCACCGTTCCGGGGCCAGGCAACTGGGATGTGATCTATCTGGCCGGAGCGTCGAACAATGCGTCTCACATTCTCCATACGATTGTTCGGTATGGCGGTTATGCCGGAAGCGGCAATATCCGGCTGGATCTCAACACAGCACCGATCGACTCAAGCTTCGTGTCATACAGTTCAAACTACGGCATTTATACCGTGAGCGCTTCGCCATCGATCTTCGCCAACGAGATTCACCATAACAATTACGGCCTTTATATAACCGGCACTTCTAATCCTGTTATCAACTACAATAACATCTCTGAGAACACAACGTACGGGATGTATCAGGGAACCAGCAATACGATTAATGCGACGAACAATTTCTGGGGGCATGAAAGCGGACCATTCGTAAATCAGGGATCGCCATTCAATCTCTCAGGCCAGGGAAACAGGATTTACATCGCTTCAGGCGCGGTGAATTATATGCCCTACCTCACGACCCGATCGGGCATTCTGCTCGGCGATGTGAGCGAGAACGGCAGTATCTCGGCTTTTGACGGCGCCCTGGTGCTTCGGGCCGTCGTGCTCCTGGATACCTTGTCAGCCTCCCAACAAATCGCGGCCGATGTTTCAGGCGACGGAAACGTTACGGCGTTCGATGCGTCGTACATCCTGCGCTATGTCGTGGGGCTGATCACCGGATTCCCCGGATTGGGCAAGTCCTCGGGCAATGGCGTTCTTGCAACGGCGTATGAGTTCTC
>JBBDYD010000044.1:0-1167 GCA_040901865.1 Bacteroidota bacterium
CAGGTTCGTGCTTCAATTCACTCAACACATCCTCCACATTCACTCCCAATCCCTTTGCCACTGCCGTTCCGAGCTTCGTGTCGGCACGGAAGAAATGGCAGAGTTGGCGGTTGACGATAAGCTCCTTGTTGGGGCCGGTGATTCCGCTCATCGCTCCGACGATATTGGACACCAGGTTGTGCCGGTCATAGTCATTCATCGCCTTGTTGAACAACCAACCGGGTTGCGTGAAATGGTCATCGTCGTTTGCACCGTTACGATCATACCAATCGGCGACCGTGCTGTCCAACTGCATCGGCGGCTCCTTGTGCTGCATGTCGGGACGGATGTCATCAAAACTGTTGGGGGAATAGTTCGGATCGCTTCCGCCGTTTCCATCTACGCGCATGGAACCGTCGCGCTGGTAGTTTGCCACCGCATACGGGCACCGGTTGACGGGTATTTGTTCATAGTTCGCGCCCAAACGATACCGATGGGCATCCGGATAGGATAACAACCGTCCCTGAAGCATCTTGTCCGGAGAATAGCTGATACCGTCAACAACATGGGCCGGTGCAAACGCCGATTGTTCCACATCGGCAAAGTAATTCTTCGGTATTTCATTCAGCTCCATCACGCCCACCTCGATCAGCGGAAAGTCCTTGTGCGGCCAGATTTTCGTGACGTCGAACGGGTTGAACGGGAATTGCTTTGCTTGTGCATCGGTCATCACCTGGATCTTCAGCGTCCATTTGGGGAAGTCTTTCCTCTCGATCGACTCCACAAGGTCCCTTTGTGAGAAATCAGGGTCTTTGCCCTTCATCTCCCCCGCTTCCCGGTCCGTGAAGTTCTTGATGCCCTGCTGTGTCTTGAAATGGAACTTCACCCACACCTTTTCACCCTTCGCATTGATCATGGAAAATGTGTGACTTCCGTAACCGTTCATGTGGCGATGGCCGAACGGAGTGCCCCTGTCGCTCATGAGGATGAGCACCTGGTGAAGGCTTTCGGGATTCAGGCTCCAGTAGTCCCACATCATCGTCGGGCTTTTGCAGTTCGTTTTGGGGTCACGTTTTTGGGTGTGAATGAAATCGTCGAACTTCTTCGCGTCTTTGATAAAGAACACCGGAGTATTGTTTCCGACCAGGTCCCAGTTGCCGTCCTCGGTATAGAATTTCAAGGCAAAAC
>JBBDYD010000045.1:0-19638 GCA_040901865.1 Bacteroidota bacterium
AGTGTCATATGGCCAATCCGGTTGAGACGGGAAGCGAATTCGGTATGGCTGGTGCACATACCATGAACATCCGTTATGGCACTTCGTCTTCCCTCCTGGAAGGCTGCAAAAACAGCGCATGCCACCCGAGTATTACGAGCGTTGACTATCACAGCATTCAGACGATCGTCCATGCATATCTGGACACTCTCCAGACCATGATGGCCGACACCGCTGTTGTCAACAAGTTCAACGCTGGCGCCAAGAAGGCCTGGATCACCATCGGGACAAGCGGACCGTCGATCAATGCGACCAGCGGAAGCCCGCTCAAAATCTCTCCGGCCTCCCGCGCTGGAGCGCTCTATAATTTCTTCCTGGTCGAACATGATCTGAGCTTTGGCGTTCACAATTCCGTATACACTATTGACCTCTTAAAGTCGTCCGTGGCAGAACTTCGGAAGCCATAGACGTTTCGGTCGTATTCCTCACCAACTGGGGAGACAGATTTTTGTCTCCCCTTTTTTTTCTCAATTCTGGAAATCCCCTCCCTTTTTTCTTAATCTCTGGAAATTCCGGCTGTTCTTCCCCATCTCCGGGATGAGAACAAACCCTCTTTTCCTTCAATCTCTGTGTTTTTCTGACCATCGGGGGTGTCTTACTGGCATAGAGGTTGCACCCGTGTTGGTTGAAGTTTACGTCGATTAAAAGGAAGGTAGGAGGCTTATGGCAGCATCAATATTAGTTTGGACCGCATTCGGAGCGGCATTGGTTTCTGCGTTTGCGTATCACCAAAGCGCAACGAAGAAACGCATGCTTGTTCCTCTCGCGCGAAGGAGCTTTCTGGTGATGTCGGCAGGCGTGGTGGCCGCTTCGGTCCTGCTCATGCTGTTCATCGTCAGGCATCAATTTGAATACGCCTATGTTTGGAATTACAGTTCGCGCGAACTCCCGGTCCATCTCCTTATCACAACGTTCTGGGCCGGTCAGGAAGGCAGTCTTCTGTTCTGGGCTCTGTGCAGTACGATCATCGGTTTTGGACTGCTGAACTACAGTCGTCGCAAGCATATTGAGTACGAGACAATGGCTGTTTACGCCCTCTTGCAGGCATTTCTTCTCTTGCTCCTCCTTGCCAAGTCCCCGTTCAAGTACATCTGGGACGTGTATCCCACCCAGGCGCAGGTGGGCTTTGTGCCGGCGGACGGCAAAGGATTAAATCCCCTGCTGCAGAATTTCTGGATGATCATTCACCCCCCCGTTTTATTCATCGGATTTGCCGCCATGGCAGTCCCGTTTGCGATGGCAGTCGCGGCTCTCTGGAAACGCACGTATGGCGATTGGATCGTCAAGGCGCTCCCATGGGCGCTGTTTGCAGCGATCGCCCTTGGGGCCGGATTGATGCTGGGCGGGTACTGGGCCTATGGTGTGCTGGGTTGGGGCGGATGGTGGGGCTGGGATCCGGTTGAGAACTCCTCGCTTATCCCATGGATCATTGTCGTAACGCTTCTGCATACGCTGGTAGTACAGAAGAAAACAGGCAAACTCATGCGGACAAACTTCGCCCTCGCGATCCTGGGCTTTGTGCTTGTCATTTACAGCACCTTCCTGACGCGCAGCGGCATTCTTGGCGACTCCTCGGTCCATTCGTTTGTTGATCCGGGCGCGTTTGCCTACACCTTGCTTGTCATCTGGATGGCGACCGTGACCGGCATAGGATTCACCATGCTTGCAAAGCGATGGAAGGAACTCAAGGCTCTGGCGACAGGAGTCGGCAATTTCACCCGGGAATCGCTGATTGCCATGGGTTCCGCAGCGCTGGGTGCCAGCGCCCTGGTGATTTTCTTTGGGACAAGTTTACCGCTGTTCTCCGCGTCGAGCGTCGAAACAAGTTTCTACGATAACATGAACCTTCCAATTGCGGTCGCTATGCTTGTTATTCTCGGGCTGAGCCTTCTGGTTCAATGGCGCGCCGAGTCGCTCGTTGGGCTTATCAGACGCATGAGCATCGGTCTAATTTCCTCTTTCGTCGGCACCATCGTTCTCTACGCAGCGGGTGTCCGGGATGTCTCCATGCTGGCTCTTGCATCAGCCTCCCTGTTCGCCCTCGCCGTGAACCTGGAACGACTCATCTCTCTTGCCCGGGTGAACCCGTCGGGAACCGGCGGGGCAATTGCTCACGTGGGACTCGCATTGCTGTTTCTTGGAATCATCGGATCCGGGGGTTACGGCAGTAAAACCACTGTCTCTCTCCCGCTCGGAGATCCACAAGAGGTTCTCGGGCACAAGCTCACGTACGCCGGCTCCGAACTTTTTGAGAACGGAAAGTACCGATTTGATGTTACCGCGCAAAGTGGTGCATCCGACTTTACACTTCATCCCGTGATGTACCAGAGCTCGTACAATAACAGCCTTATGCGGGAGCCCGACTACGCGAGTTCATGGGCCGGTGATTTTTATCTGGAGCCTGTGGCGCTCGAATCACAGCAAGTTCATTCCGAAAGTGAATCCCGGCACCTGGCAAAGGGCGAATCGGTGAAGGTTGGAGGGAGATCCGTGACGTTTGTTCGCTTCGAAATGAATCAACATGGCGAGAACAAAGCGATGAGCCCGGATGGATTTACCATCGGAGCGGTTCTTGAAGTGAAAAACGGAAAGAGCGTTGAAACCGTGATCGCTCCTTCCCTTTTCCGACAGGGCTCGGCCCCGGAACCCACGATGGTTGCTACAAAGGACAAAGCGCTGGAGTTTCGCTTTGTCGGAATGAACGTTGACATGGAGACAAAGAAATCCTCGGTGGAATTGAGTATCGAGGATCCAAGTTCGCATGATCATTCGAAATCCAAGGAAGTTCTGGTTGTCGAGGCAAGCGTCAAACCGTTCATGAGTCTGGTGTGGATTGCCGCAATCCTCGTTCTTGCAGGCCTGGGTCTTGCACTTGTGCAAAGTAGAAAACATCACATTCTGGTCCCGTCTGTCAGCGAAAAAAGTAAGTCCAATGGTCAGAAATCGGCCACGCGGCGGGAACAAGAGGTCCACGAAGCGGAACCCATTGAAATCTGACTTCTGACTTCTGATCTCTGACTTTCTGATCTCTGGCTTCCAACAAGGAGACACTCATGAAATCCCCCAAAAACATCCTGGTACCGATCGACATGTCGGTTCTGTCGATCACCGCCCTCCAATATGCTGAAGACATTGCAGAACATTTTGAGGCGGAGATCACGGTCGTTTTTGTTTCAGAAATCGATGATCCGCAGACAAAACTCCGAAAATCCGCCAATGACAACGACAAAGCGATTAAGGCCGCCCTTGCCCATTTGCTGCTCGATCACAACGTCGTGACGCAGAGCCTGCGCATCGAAGTCCGCCACGGATCGCCGGCCGCTGAAATCGTGAAAGCATCCCACGATCTCCACACCGATCTCATCATCATGTGCACCCACGGCCGCAGCGGTCTGAGTCATATGCTGATGGGCAGTGTCGCTGAAAAGGTCGTTCGCCTCGCGGCTTGCCCGGTTCTGACAATCAAACCGGACGAATTCAGCGAACTCGTGAATCTGACCCAGGACGACGTTGCCGACGGACTGCATTTGCCGTAACATCGCACGCCGTGGTTGATCGTTCCGGAACAATTGAAAGGAGATTACCGTGACAGTCGGTATCCTCAAGGAAGATGCGGTGATTGAACGTCGCGTAGCACTTACTCCTGCGGGCGTTCAAACCCTTGTAAGCGCAGGGCAGCAGGTGTATGTCCAGCATGAGGCCGGTCTGCAAACGCTGTTCCCGGACGATGAGTACGAAAAAGCCGGGGCCGTTATCAATTACACGTCTCAGGAAATCATCAACCGAAGTGAAGTTGTTCTCAAGATTTCCCCCCCAAACGACTTTGAACTGGCTCTGATGAGCAAGGGCCAGGCGCTCCTGTCGTTTCTCCATCTAGCCGTTTCGAACCGAAAGACTATCGCGACACTCCTCGACCGGCAGGTAACATCCATCGCATACGAGCTTGTAGAGAATTCCAGGAAAAATCTGGCTGTACTGGAAGTCATGAGTGAAATAGCCGGCCAGCTTTCGATTCAGCTCGCAGGCCATCATCTACAATCGCGGCAAGGTGGAAGAGGAATCCTGCTTGGGAACATCCCCGGCGTAGCCCCCGCATCGGTCGTGATTTTGGGCGCCGGAACGGTGGGCACCACTGCAGCCCGAGTGGCCCTCGGTCTGGGGGCCCAGGTAACGGTGCTCGACAGAGACCTCTCTCGCCTCCGCGATTTGCATCACATCTTCCCGATAGTCAATTCTGCACTTGCAACGGCGTATAACGTTGCAAAAGCGGTCCAGCACGCGGATGTGGTGATCGGCGCAGTGCTGCTGAAGGGTGAGCGGACACCCCACCTGGTGACGGAAACAATGGTGAGGGATATGAAGGTCGGATCTGTTATCATCGATGTTTCCATCGATCAGGGCGGATGTGTCGAAACCAGTCGTCCCACGAGTCTGGAGGAACCGGTGTACATACGCCACGGCGTGGTTCATTACTGTGTCCCCAATATGACTGCGTCGGTGCCTCGCACATCCTCCGTCGGACTCACAAATGCCGTCCTGCCGTATCTCCAGGACCTTTCAACAAACGGAATCCAGGATGCCTTGCAAAAAAGTCCCGGCCTGGCAGTCGGCGTCTGTACGTACAACGGCGTTTGCACGAATGAAGCAATTGCCCGAATCTTCGACCTGAAACCAAAGAAGCTCGCCCTGCTTCTTGGCTCGAACCTTCAGGCATTAAGAAACTAGAACATGAAACCTAAGGATTCAAGCCTCATGAACAACGGATGGCGCTCAACAGACTGTTCACCCTTCACCCTTTACCGCAGGCTCAACGATAGCAATGAACTGGCTCTCAACCTACAAACAAAAAGTTGTCTCTCTTGAAGAAGCAGTCAGTGTCGTCCGTTCGGGCGACAGGATTTTCATCAGCGGAAACGCTGCGACGCCCCTTCTTCTGACAAATGCACTCGCAAGACGAAAAGACGAACTGTTTGACGTCGAAGTGAATCATGTGCTTCTGCTCGGAGAAGACCCCCTGGCGAAACCCGGAATGGAACGTCATTTTCGGCACAACTCACTGTTCGTGGGCCCCGCAGACCGCGAGGCAATCGCCGACGGACGATCTGCCTATGTCCCTATTCATCTCTCCGAAATCCCCTCTCTGTTTTCCGGAGGGATCATTCCGCTCGACGTCGCCTTCATCCACGTTTCTCCGCCGGACGAGCATGGATTTATGAGTTACGGAGTGGAATGCGCCGCGTCCAAGGCCGCTGCCGAGAGCGCAAAAATCGTTGTTGCCCAGGTGAACGAGCGGATGCCCAGAACACTTGGCGACGTATTCCTCCATGTGTCACATGTGCACAAGATCGTAGAATGTTCGGAACCCCTTTTGACTCTTGAGCCGGGAGAATCCACAGAAGTGGAACAAAAGATCGCGACTCACATTGCAGGGCTGATTCGAGACGGCGACACCCTTCAATTGGGGATCGGAGGCATTCCCGACGCCGTCATCACACAACTCGACACAAAACGGCATCTCGGTATCCATACAGAAATGGTTTCCGACGGCGTCATCAGGGCGCTTGAGAGCGGAATTATCACCAACAGGAAAAAAACGCTTCACCCCGGTAAAGTCATCGCAACGTTTGTCCTGGGATCGGAGGAACTGTACCGCTACGTGGATAACAATCCGATTTTTGAGCTCCACCCGTGCGATTATACCAATGACCCGTTCATCATCGCCCAAAATGAGAACATGGTGGCCATCAATTCGGCCATCGAGATCGATATTACGGGACAGGTTTGTGCGGATTCCATCGGATCCAAGATTTACAGCGGGTTTGGCGGACAGGTGGACTTCATCCGGGGTGCGGGATATTCCAAGGGAGGCAAACCCATTATCGCAATTCCATCATCCACAAAGAACGGGACCATCTCGCGAATTGTCCCCCAGTTGAAGCCCGGCGCCGGTGTCGTAACCACGCGGGCTGATGTCCATTACGTTGTCACAGAATTCGGCGTTGCTTCGCTTCACGGCAGGAATCTCGAGGAACGCGCCGAAGCGCTGATTGCCATCGCCCATCCGGCATTCAGGGCGGAACTTTCCGAGTATGTCAAAGAGAAAACTCATTCCCGGGAATCCCGGGTCATCCCTGCATAATGGAGGTGTCTATGAATCTTGTCTGGGAGTCTGTCAGAATGGGTGTATGCCGGAAATGCATCGACGGAGATACCAGGGGAGAATGCCGGCTTCCGAATAATGAGATTTGTCCCCTGAAGATCTATTTTCAGGAAGTTTCCGAAATAATCACGGTCGCAAACAGTCACTCAATGGAGACAATTGCCCGGGCGGTGAGATCATCGGTATGTCCCCGATGTCTCTACGGTACTTCCGAGCACTGCAGGAAGCGCGACACACTGGAATGTGCCCTTGAACGATACATGCCCACAATTGTTGAGAGGGTCGCTGGAATGAAGATGATGACACACTTATGAAAAAGGAAAACAGCAAGGAACAAAAAGAGATGAAACAACAAGAATCAAACTGATGGGAGATATTTCTTTTTTCTTTTTTGCGGTTTTATTTCAGTTTGTTGTTTTCATTTTTCTGTTTCTAATAGCTCACAGTCTACAATTTACTGTTTAATGTTCAACACGCTCTCACTTGCTGGCAAATGGAATCAAAAGAAATCATGAAGGTGTCCGTAGAGAGGCTCGAAAACGACCTGAACCGGATTACCACAATTGTGCGGACTGTTGAGTCTGAGCTGAGCGGAGTGTGCGACGCTCCAGACCGGCAGTCGGTCGCGCTCGCAATGAAGGTTCAGCTGGGCGAGATTCATGCCCGGCTCGATGGAGTCAGGGAATTCGTCGCAGCATGCCGTCGGCGGGCCCTCGAGCCGGGTATCGAAGAGGACATCGACCTCTGGCTATGACATGACCGGCTTGCAGCATGTATTCGGACCCGTCCCCTCACGCCGTCTCGGACGCTCTCTGGGCGTTGACGTCATTCCGCGAAAACTCTGCACACTCGACTGCATTTTTTGTGAAATTGGCAGAACGGACAAACGCGCGCTGAGGCGCAAGGAATATGTCGCCCCGTCTAAGGTCCTGCCTGAAATCCGGACTGCTGTCCAGGCGGGGGGGATCGACACGATCACATTTTCAGGCTCCGGCGAACCGACACTCAACTCGAGCCTTGGATTCATGATCCACGATGTCAAGTCATGGACGACCCTGCCGGTCGCCGTAATCACAAACGGCACCCTCTTGTTCATGCAAGATGTGCGAAGGGATCTTCTGGAGGCCGATATTGTCCTCCCCTCCCTCAACGCCGCCACGCCAGACGCATTCGAGCGGACAAATCGCCCGCATCCACAGCTCAAGCTCGATATGATCCTTGAAGGCTTGAAGCAATTTCGCACCGAATACCGGGGCCGTTTCTGGCTCGAGGTCGTCCTGGTGAGCGGATTCAACGATTCAAAGGCAGAACTTGCCGCACTCAAATCCGCAATTGCCCGGATCCGGCCGGATCGCATTCAGTTGAACACCGTTGTTCGACCACCTTCCGAACAATACGCGCGACGACTCTCCATGGACCGGCTGGAAGAAATCCGCGAATACTTCGGGGATATGTGCGAGGTCATTCCGGATTGCGTCGGGCCGCAGGACAATGCCCGCGATCACGTTGAGCAGCAAGATATTGTTGCCATGATATCCCGGCGCCCCATGACGGCTGCCGACATCGCTGTATCCGTTCGCATGTCCCTGGCAGCTATCAGGCGACAGCTCGCGCTCCTTGAACAGGACCAGATTGTGCAATCGAATTTCTACGGAGGCGAGTGGTATTACCGATCGGCGGAACGGAAATCCGTAGCACGACCGCGCTCGGTTCAACGCAGTACTGGAGGAATGACATGAAGCATCCGAAATCGATTCTCGTGCCCACGGATCTCTCTGTTTCTTCGCTGGAAGCACTTCGCTATGCGCAGGAAATTGCCGATCCGTCATCGGCGGAGATCATCCTCCTTCATGCCCTCAATCGGAGCGAAAAAGAGCGCACGGCACCGTTCAAATCCGACCCGGCAGAATTGGATGCACGTAAGAAGATGATCCATCTCTTGACCAGACAAGGGATGATCCGCCGGGACCTTAGGATCATGCTGGGAAGCAGGTCGCCGCTTGTTTCCATTCTCGAAGCAATTGATCGACTGGATGTCGACCTGGTGGTCATGACTACCCACGGGCGAACCGGATTCAACCATGCGCTGGTGGGAAGTGTCGCCGAACAGGTTGTTCGCTTCTCTCCCGTTCCGGTTCTGGTGGTCAAAATGCCGGGGCAGGAGCCGGCAAAGCTCTGTGAAACCGAGATTCAGATGCATCTCTCTTTGAACTAATGAGAAGTCACTTCACTCTACAATCTGACGCAGTCCTCCGAAGCGCATCAATCACCCTGCTCGCTTTCATTGCGGTGTCCGCATGCTTTGGAGGCGGAATGCTGATCGCGGATCCTTCGGGCAGGTTTCTGGGCCTTTCAACCTCGCTGCTCGCATCAACTCCCTTTGAAAGCTATCTGATCCCCGGGATGATCCTCTTTATCCTCCTGGGCGGAGGGAGCTTTCTGACAATAGCAGCGATAATTCGAATTGTTTGGGTGTCCCCCATTTTACTCGCGGCGAACGGTGTTTGTGTAACAACCTGGATTATTATCCAAATGAAGTTGATCGAAACGGTGTTGCCACAGCAGTTGATTGTCGGATTCATCGGTCTTATCCTCATTGCCCTGGGTGTTCTCCAATGGGATCAACGATCAGAAACGCACAAGTGATGACGCTGTCCCTCAAGAAAGGACGAAAGGAGTTGACTGGGTAGTGTCTTAGTTTAGATAGCCTGACCCTCTTCCCCTCTCTCTTTTGTTTTCTCTGCGTCTCTGCGTTCAAAATAGGTGTGAATCATTGTCTTTAATCGCAGAGACGCAGAGGAGTTCCACCACCCAAACTGAGACACTGCCGCTGACTGCGTGACATTTTGACCGACGTTGACTATATTGAGCCAACCCTCATCTCTCAAGGAGGAAACCAACAAAGCGAAAAAGTTCACGTTTTCCTTTTTTGATTTGCTGTTTGATTTCTTTTTGTTGTTTGCTGTTTGATTTTTCCCTCCGGGATTCCGCTCGTCGGACGAATTCGCTCCCGGTGATCCGCCCGAAAGGAACTCCGCCTTGGAAGATGCCCTTCTGATCAATCGCCTCCAGTTTGCCTTCACCATCATGTTTCATTACCTGTTCCCTCAACTGACGATGGGACTTGGTCTGCTTATCGTTTTAATGAAGGCGGCCTATCTTAAGACTGGCACAGAATCCTATAACACCGCTGCGAAATTCTGGGGCAAGATCTTTGCGATCAATTTCGCCATGGGGGTCGTTACCGGAATCCCGATGGAGTTCCAATTTGGGACCAACTGGGCACGATTCTCCACGTTTGCCGGCGGAGTAATCGGGCAAACACTCGCCATGGAGGGAATGTTCGCGTTCTTCCTTGAATCGAGTTTTCTTGGATTATTCCTTTTCGGCGAACGAATGTTGGGCCCCAAGGGTCACTTTGCCTCAGCGTGCGCCGTCTTTCTCGGATCCTGGATTTCAGGGTATTTCATCATCGCCACCAATGCCTGGATGCAGAACCCGGTTGCATATACCCTTGCCGCCGACGGCACGGTTCATCTGAATGACTTTTGGGGATTGTTGTTGAATCCATGGATTCTCTGGCAATACACCCACACGATGATCGGTTCGGTTGTCACAGCATCGTTCGTCGTGTCCGCGGTAGGGGCATACTACCTGCTGAGCAACAGAGACACGGAGCATGCTGTGGTTTTTTTGCGATTCGGCGTTATCGCAGGGGTCATTTCTTCGGTTCTTGTTGCTTTTCCCACCGGTGATGCTCAAGTGCGGATGGTTGCGGAAAAACAACCGGTGACCTTTGCAGCCATGGAGGGAATCTTTGAAACGAAGGAAGGCGCGGAACTCTTGTTTATCGGTCAGCCCGACATGGAGAAATTGAGGATCGATAATCCGATCCATATTCCAAAACTGCTCAGCTTCCTGACGCACTATCGATGGGAAGCCGAGATCAAAGGTCTCTCGTCGTTCGATCGCTCCCTATGGCCGACCAACGTTCCGTTGCTCTATTACAGCTATCATGTGATGGTCGGACTCGGGACATTGTTCATTCTCACAATGCTCGCATCGTTTTTCCTTCTTCGAAGGAACAAATTATTTTCAGCGCGATGGCTCCTGTGGGCCCTCATGCTGGCATTCCCGTTTCCGTACATTGCCAATACGGCGGGATGGATGACGGCGGAATTGGGCAGGCAGCCCTGGCTTGTGTACGGACTGCTCCGCACCGTCGACGGATCATCTCCCACCGTCTCCGCCGGCAACGCCCTGTTTACACTTCTCGGATTTGTCGGAATGTATTTTGTCCTCGGAACCCTGTTCCTGTTGTTGGTTATAAAGAAGATCAACGAAGGTCCAACCGCGGAAATCAAACATTGAAACCCGGTCTCTTCACCCCTTCGTCCGCCTTCCGCCAAAAAGGCGGCGGACTCAGGGCAAGCCTTTACTCTTCACCCTTCACCACACGAGCTTAGCTATGGAAACACTATGGTTTATCATAGTAGCCTTCATGCTCACGATGTATGTCATCCTCGACGGCTTTGACATAGGCACGGGGATTATTTACTTCTTGGCCGGGAAGAATCAGGAAGAGCGCAGAATTCTGCTCCGGGCCATAGGGCCCGTTTGGGATGGAAATGAGGTATGGCTCCTCGCGGCGGGAGGCACGCTCTTTTTTGCCTTTCCGCTTCTCTATGCTTCAAGCTTTAGCGGATTTTATCTTCCACTGATCATTGTTCTCTGGCTGCTCATGTTGCGCGGACTGGGCATTGAGTTTCAGCACCAGGTTCACAACCCGCTTTGGAAGTCCTTCTGGAATACGGTGTTTTCGTTTGCAAGCATCCTGCTGGCCATTTTCTTCGGCGCAGCACTTGGCAATGTGGTTCGCGGTGTACCTCTGAATGCGCAAGGCTATTTCTTCGAGCCTCTCTGGACAACCTTCACAGTCGTTCCCGAATCCGGCATCCTCGACTGGTTCACCGTCCTGATGGGTCTTGTCGCCTTCTTTGTGCTTACGAGTCATGGGGCAAACTACATCGCGTACAAAACCGAAGGAGCGATTCAGACGCGCTCACGCGTGATCGCGGGCGTTTCGTGGTGGGGCGTCCTGCTGCTTTCCATCGCAACAATGGCTGCCGTTTCCTTCATTCGCCCTGAACTCTGGTCCAATTACACAGAGCATACCTGGGGGTATCTGTTTCCCCTTGTCGGTTTTCTGGGACTGATCGGAATGTTCTATTATAATAGAACGCAGAAGGATCTCAGAGCCTTCGCCTCCTCAAGCACATTTATTGCCGGCATGCTTGCAAGCACGGCATTTGGCCTTTATCCCAACGTCCTCCCCGCCTCAACAGATCCGGCGTACAGTCTGACCGTTTTCAATACCAAAGCCAGGATTACGGACTTGAGGTCGGATTGATCTGGTGGCTCATTGGACTTGTATTTGTGACGGCGTATTTTGTTTATGTGTACAAAATGTTCGCCGGAAAAGTGCAAAGTTCCGCTGAAGATTCAGGGTACTGAGTAAATTCGAAATCACAATTTTTAATCACGAAACAATACCTAAATTCGAAATTCCAAATCCAGACGTACTGCTGTTTGTCATTTAGGATTTTGGATTTGTTTGGTTCTTGATGCTTAGAATTTCGAATTTCACACTCTGCGTCCCATACGAACGACACAATTCACGCTTCACGATCACGTACCAGAGTACTATTATGGCACTCAAGCAAGCACAACTTCTGCAGGTCCGCGGCATCACGTTTGTCGGCAAAGGCGCATCCAATCACTGGGTCAGCATGGATGGCGGAACAGATTTTGGCGGGAGCGATGCCGGCTCATCGCCCAAAGAGCTGGTTCTCATCGGCCTGGCCGGTTGTACGGCTAGCGATGTGATTCCAATTCTCAAAAAGAAACGAGTGCCTCTGACAGATTTCGAGATCAACGTCACGGCGCATGACCGCGAAGAGCATCCGCGGATCTTCACCGACGTTCATATCGAGTACGTATTTTATGGAGACGGGATTCAGACCGCCGATGTTGAACGTGCGATCGAGCTTTCCACCACGAAATACTGTTCCGTCACGGCGATTCTCAAAGCCAGCGTGCCGATCACACACTCGTACAGGATCGAACCTGCATCGAAAGCGTCAGCGTAGCTGGAACACGATGGTCAAACGCCGGACCTCGAAACCTGCCTTCACATCTCCGCCCGTTCGTGAAGTTTTCAACAACCTCGTTTGGGATATTGTCGCCCGGATTCCGAAGGGCCGCGTCATTACCTACGGAGCCATTGGGACCATGATTGCCAGACCGAAAGGAATCCGCGCCAGGTACTACAATGCTGCAAAGGCTCGATGGGTCGGCAGTGCCATGGCCAGTTGTCCCTCAGGGTTACCCTGGCATCGCGTAATAAACTCTCAAGGGAAAATCAGCATCCGGTCGGGAAACGATCATCATGTGCTGCAGAGAACATTGCTTGAAAAGGAAGGTGTGATGTTTGATGAGAAGGGGAGGATAGATTTGGGAAGATACCTGATGTCTGAACCGTGATTTTTCGGATTAAGCGATTGAGGTGATTTACGTACGCATTCAATCGTGCTCATCCCACAAATCCCATAAATCCCGGTTCCGACACCATCGCGTGACTCCCGGCCCTTTCCTTGCTTCTTCCAGTATTCTCCTTTATCTTTTTTTGCGGCTTTTACCCATCCTTTGCAGGAGACTCCCCTGAAAACAGTGAATCTCGATCAGCTCTGTATCAATACCCTCCGCACACTGGCCATGGATGCCGTTCAAAAGGCAAAATCGGGGCATCCCGGCTTGCCCATGGGCGCCGCGGCAATGGCGTATGTGCTTTGGACCGAGTTTCTCAATCATAACCCGTCAAATCCCGACTGGCACAACCGCGACCGGTTTATCCTCTCCGCCGGCCATGGTTGTATGCTGCTGTATGGACTCCTTCACCTCACCGGCTACGATCTTACGCTCGACGATATCAAGAACTTTCGCCAATGGGAAAGTAAAACTCCGGGCCATCCCGAGTCTCACCTGACCAAAGGCGTCGAAACAACAACCGGACCGCTCGGGCAGGGGTTTGCAAATGGGGTTGGCATGGCGATCGCCCAGAAGTATCTTGCCGCGCGCTACAACAAGCCGGCTTTTCCGGTGGTCGATTACCGAATCTATGCCATCGTGAGCGACGGAGACCTCATGGAAGGTGTCGCTTCTGAAGCGGCATCACTCGCGGGTCATCTCAAACTCGATAATCTTATCTACCTCTACGACGACAATCATATCACTATCGACGGGCCCACCGATCTCGCGTATTCGGAAAACCCGGGAAAGCGATTCGAAGCGTACGGATGGCATGTGCAATCGGTGGAGGATGGGAACAATGTGAAGACAATCCGTGCCGCAATCGCAACCGCACGCAAGACAAAAGGGAAACCCCACCTTATAAAGCTGCGAACTCATATCGGCTTCGGCAGTCCGAACAAACAGGATACCGCCGAAGCGCACGGCTCTCCGCTCGGCGAAGAAGAGATCAAAGCGACAAAAAAGAATCTTGGATGGGACCCCGACGCGCAGTTTTTCGTTCCGAATGATGCGCTCGACTATTTTCGAAAGGCCGTGGATGTCGGCAGGAACGCCGAATCTGAATGGAACACTCTCTGGAAGAAGTATCAACAACAGCATTCTGCTCTGGCGAAGGAACTGGAGCAGGCCAGAAAAGGGGATTTCGGAGAAGAATGGAAGCGGGCGATTCCCGTGTTTTCAGAGGCCATGGCAACCAGGGAGGCGTCCGGAAAGGTGTTAAATGCTATAGCACCGGGATTACCGACGCTTATCGGAGGCTCTGCAGATCTTACTCCATCGAACAATACCTATCTCAAGGGCATGCCGGAATTCCAGGCATCATCGCCCGAAGGCAGGAATATCCGGTTCGGAGTGCGGGAACACGGAATGGGATCCGTGATGAATGGGATCGCTCTGACTCCCGGCATGATCCCGTACGGCGGAACATTTCTGATTTTCTCGGAATACATGCGTCCGCCGATCCGTCTGGCGGCCATTATGGGGATACGGCCAATTTATGTGTTTACGCACGACAGCATCGGACTGGGAGAGGACGGCCCCACCCATCAGCCCATCGAACAGCTTGCAGCGCTCAGGTCGATTCCGAACATCACGGTCATCAGACCCGCTGACGCAAATGAAACGGCGGTTGCCTGGAAAACCGCGCTGGAGCACAAGGGCGGACCGGTGGCTCTTGCACTGACCCGGCAGAAAGTGCCGTTGCTGGATCGGGCACAATACGCATCAGCCGAAGGGCTGACCCAGGGTGCATACATCCTCGCAGAGAATTCACCCACGCCCGAACTCATTCTCATCGGCACAGGTTCGGAAGTTCAGCACGCCGTCGGGGCGTACGAGTCTCTTACAAAGCAGAACATAAAGGTGCGGATCGTCAGCATGCCTTCGTGGGAGCTCTTTGAACGACAGGATTCAGGATACAAGAAGAGCGTGTTTCCTTCAAGTGTTACCAAACGGCTGGCAATTGAGGCAGGAGTGTACCTGGGCTGGCACCGCTACGTTGGAACAGAAGGTGACGTCATTTGCATGAGCCGCTTTGGGGCCTCGGCACCGGGAGACAGGTTGATGAAGGAATTTGGGTTTACGACGGAGGCGGTGGTGCAAAAAGCAATGAGTATGGTCAGAAAATGACAAAGTCCAAAGCCACCGTACTTTGAACTTTGGATTTTGTTTCTTTTAATTAATAGACGTCATGCTCGTCCAATTCCCCGTGGTTTGTTCCCACTGAGCCACTAATTGAACCGGGTTGGTCCCATCCCATCCTACAACGCCCCCAAATCCCTGAAAAAGGATCCAATCATTACCAATCGTCATGTATAAACGAATGCGGTCTGTGGAGGTAAGTGTCGCAGAAGGCCGAAAACCGATAAAACTGCCGTCTCCCCCGCCAAGATGCGCCGGTGAGGAAAAATGTTTCTTTGCCTCTCCCATCACGACCCCCATTTGATGGTGAATCAGATCGCGTTCATTCGACTGATTGAACGAAGAAACAAGCCTGATCCCGGTAACAATCCCGAGTCCGACAATAAATGTTATGAGCACAATGATAAGGAGCTGCTGTGAGCCCATGTTCCTTCCTCAATTACTGTAATCGAAGACCGGAGTCTCCAATTTCCGCCAACACCCTCGAAGACCGTTTTCCCACCACCGTGATCCTCCATTTTCGATCGGGGTTCTTCTCCGAGCAATAGCGCGCAAGCTGAGTCATGATCCCGATTTTTTCAGAACGCTCCCGCCTCTCCCAGAAACTCTCGTTGACGACAACATTTGATCTTGCAGCATCGAAGGAATCGACCAGCCCTTCGGTCCGCCACTGCGCAACAATGGGATCAACTGCTTCGAGGTTCTCCGGTAGTGTTGCACGGTTGATTATCTGCGTGTAATCATACACCAGGTAGGAAATCCCCAAAACGACGATAGAAAAAAGGGAAATAGCAATGAGCCGTTGACGTTGATCTTCAGCTTCTGCTTTTTCTATCCTCCGAACAACCATGCATTCACTTCATCCGAAAAATGTTCAAGTGTTCTCTAAAAAGGACACCTGGAACCCCCGCGAGGAGAACAGCTTTCATTGAATCCACCCTCAGAGGTTGAAAAACGACACATGAATTTACGCGACACTTCCCACAGTTGCAACCCTTCCGTTATAGCCCCCGAAAATCAAAGTCGTCCGGGAACGACCTATTCGTTAAATTTTGTTCCATTGAATAGGGTTCAGCTCGTTCTTTCTGCGTTGCAATTGCAGATGACTCTAAATAGTCTCAAATTGGTCATACTCAGCGCCAACGACCTTCCATAGCAACATTCAGTCTTACAATCACGAAAAAAAGGACGAGGTCGAAGCCAGCCCTGAAATCTCCCTCTGCGGCCGGAAATCTGAGATCGTGAAATCTACTTTCCGCTCGAATTCATGAATAACCTTGCAACCATTCTTGCCGCCGTGGAAACTCTGGGCAACCGACGGGCGGCCCTGGCCACCCTCGTCCACGTGCAGGGCTGTTCCTATCGCAAGCCTGGAGCCCGGTTCCTGATCCGCGACGATGGCTCAACAGTTGGGGCCATCAGTGGCGGGCGCCTGGAACATGACGTGACCGAAAAGGCACAAAGCGTCATTGAAGATCAAAAAGCCCTCCTTGCCGTCTTCGACATGACGGGAACGGGCGACGAGCTTTCCGACGTTGGCCACGGAGGGAACGGAGTGCTTTCCGTTTTTCTGGAGCCATTGACCCCCGCCTCCTCACTCCAGTTCGATCTCATCAGGGATGTCCATGAACGGCGCCTGGATGGAGTTATCGCCACTATTATCCACGTTCAAGGAGAGTTGAACGTCAAGATCGGATCCCGTCTCCTCCTCTCACCCACGGGAACCGTTCGGGAGACCGTAAAGAATCCCTTTATCGTTGCGGCGATGGCCGAAGAGGCGGAACGATCCCGCAGTGCCAGCTCTCACACAACAACTCTCCGCTTCACAGAGGGGTCCGTCACCGTGTTTTTTGAAGTTGTTCACCCGCCGTCCACTCGACGACAAGACAGCGTTCAAGGCTTTTTGGACCCATTGGACTGAACATCGAATTTCCCGAGGGGTCTGACTTCTGACCTCCCCGACTTCGTCGGGGCAAGCTGACCTCTGACTTCTGTCTTCTTTCTTCTTTATTCAGTATCCTTCCTTCCTTTGTTGCTGTTTCGCAACTGATTCCGACAAAAAGCGTATGACCACAAACAAAACTCACAGTTTCCACCATTCTCCAGGTACACCAGCCATGCACCCACTCGCCACCCTCACAATTTCCATCGTCGGATTCTCCATTGCCAACCAGGCCGCCGCTCTTTCACAGGAGCGCGACCGGACCAAAATCCCTGACCAGCATAAATGGGACTTGACCCATATCTATCGGTCTAATGACGGCTGGAAGAATGAAAAAGAGGGCGTTGTCGTACGATTTAGCGGCATTGATGTCTATAAGGGCAAACTGGGATCGTCGTCCAAACAAATGCTTGGATGTCTCGACCTGGTAACGGATATTTCGAAAGAGCTTTCGCGGCTGTTTAGCTACGCCAGCATGTCGTCCGATCAGGATACCAGAGAATCCATGCAGCTCGGCATGGTCCAGGAACTTACTCAGATCTATTCGGATTTCAGCGCACGAGCTTCATTCATTGAGCCGGAAATTCTCAAAATCGACCGCAAAACGGTGGACGGTTTCCTGAAAGAAGAAAAGGGCCTTGCCATCTACCGCCATTATTTGGATGATATCCTTCGGCGCAAAGATCACACAGGCACCGAGGCCGAAGAAAAGATCATCGCCGACGCCAGTCTGATGGCTGATGCCCCGGGGTCCATCTACAGCATTTTCTCGAATGCGGATTTCCCGGATCCCGAGGTAACCCTCAGTGATGGCAAAACGATCAAGCTTGACAAGGCCGCTTTCTCCTTGCAACGCGCTTCTAAGAATCGCGAAGACCGAAAGAAAGTGTTTTCGGTGTTCTTTGGGAGAATTCATGAGTACCGGCGAACTTTTGGAACCCAGCTGAGCGCCGAAGTGAAGAAAAACATCTTCTACAAAAAGGCGCGGAAATACGAGAGCAGTCTCCATAACGCTCTGGATGGCGGAAATATCCCGGTCGCCGTTTATCACAGTCTCGTCTCCAACGTCAACAGGAATCTTGCAACCTTTCATCGCTATCTGAACCTCCGGAAACGCATTCTCGGCCTGTCCGAACTTCATTATTACGATTTGTATGCCCCACTTCTGGATAACGTCGACCTCGCCTATTCGGTGGAGGAAGCGGAAAAACACATTCTGGCATCGATGGCCCCTCTTGGCAGGGAGTATCTCGATGTGAGCAAGAAGGCGTTCAGTGAACGATGGATCGATATGTATCCGAATGAAGGAAAGCGTTCAGGCGCTTATTCAAATGGGTCGGCGTATGATGTACACCCGTACATGCTCATGAACTACAACGGCAAGTATGACGACATGAGCACCCTGACCCATGAATTAGGGCATACGATGCACAGTTACTTTTCGAACAAGACCCAGCCCTATGCCACCGCCAATTATTCGATTTTTGTCGCTGAGGTTGCCTCCACGTTCAACGAAGCCCTTCTGATTGACTATATGCTCAAGCAAATCAAAGATGATAAGACCCGGCTTTCCCTTCTCGGCAACTACCTTGAAGGCATCAAGGGAACCGTCTTTCGGCAGACGCAGTTTGCGGAATTCGAATTGAAGATCCATGAAACGGCGGAAAAGGGAGAACCACTGACGGGCGACGTGCTCGATGCGCTCTATCAGGATATCACCAGGCGATACTACGGTCATGATAAGGGTGTTTGCATTGTGGACGATGAGATAAAATCAGAGTGGGCCTATATCCCCCATTTTTACTACAACTTCTACGTCTATCAGTACGCGACTTCCTTTACCGCTTCAGCAGCGCTCTCGGAACAGGTGACGAGCGGTGACGGAACCACCCTTCGGCGGTACATGGAATTCCTCTCCTCCGGCGGATCGGATTATCCGATCAATCTGCTCAAAAAAGCGGGGGTTGACATGACAACGAGTCAACCGTTCGAATTGACCATGAAGAAAATGAACCGGGTCATGGATGAGATGGAGAAGATTCTGACCAAGCTGGGGAAATGACGGAAACAATTTTCGATTGCCGATTGTCAATTTCCAAATAGGATCGGCTGTAGTAAACACTTGGCAATTGAAGATTGGAAATCGGAAATCTCTATGATGAACCAAGGGTCCATTCATGCCATGATTCTTGCGGCCGGGGAGTCGTTGCGGCTTGGGAGCCCCAAACAGCTCCTCCTGTATCAGGGAACGACGCTGATCCGGCACCTTGCAAAAACGGCGCTCGATTCAAGGGCACACAAAGTCAGCGTTGTCATCGGGGCAAACGCCGGGGAAATTGAGGCCGAAGTTTCCCGACTGCCCCTTTCCGTTATTAACAATGCGAAGTGGCAGGAAGGGATATCGTCGTCGATCCGTGCCGCCGTCGCAGCCCTGGGTTCGGACACCGCGGCAGTACTCTTTCTCCTCAGCGACCAACCGCTCGTCTCCACGCCCATCCTCAATGCGCTGATTGAAGCATTCAGAGAGCATCCCGATCGAATTATTGCTTGCGCCTACGCGGATACCGTTGGTGTTCCGGCAATATTTCCAAAGAGCTATTTTCCTGACCTTGCCGCGCTCACAGGTGACGCCGGTGCAAAAACTGTCCTCCTCCGAAATTCCGCAACCGTATCCACCATCCCCTTTCCCGACGGCGCCATTGACATCGACTCTCTCTCCGACCTGAAAAAGTTAAAGTAGTATCTATTCTCTTCCCATCTCCCATTT
>JBBDYD010000045.1:19738-44307 GCA_040901865.1 Bacteroidota bacterium
CCATCTTCCATCTTCCATCTTCCATCTCCCATTTTCCATCCCTTCGCTCCGCTCAGGGCAAGCTTCCATTTCCCATCTCCCATCTTCCATCTTCCATCCCTTCCCCCCTCATCCACCGACTCCATCCCCCCATTCACCGAATTGTCTCTGACATTTTGATTCTTCCGCCGTATCGTTAAGGAGTTTCATAAGGAGCACTACTATGACATACGCAGGCGGTCTTCATGATACGTCGAAATTCCTCTGGGGCGGTCTCTTGCTCATCATCGGCACCGCGTTGCTTCTCGATAATCTTGACGTTCTCGACATCGGGAACCTCTGGGACCACTGGCCCTTTATCGTGGTTGCAATTGGGATCGGCAAGTTTCTTGACGCCGGGAATGCGAAGGACCGGGGTGACGGAGTGTGGTGGGTCTTCATCGGCCTCTGGCTTTATGTTTCAGTCTTTCACCTCTTTGGACTCGGATTCAACACCTCATGGCCTTTGCTGTTGGTCGGAATCGGCGCTTCCATGATTTGGAAATCGCTTACCAAAAGCCGCACGTTGACAAAAGGAGTATTGTCATGAATTCAATCCCCCGATTTTCTGCACAATTCGTTTTCGGACTGGGAATCATCGCCATCGGCGTTCTTTTTACGCTCGATAACCTGGACGTCATCTACGCACGCGACTATTTGCGCTATTGGCCTGCCATTCTCGTTCTTGTCGGAGTTATTCAGCTCGCCCAACCGCGCGGGACACCCGGGAAACTGATGGGCGGGATTTTACTTACCGCGGGCGGACTGATGCTTCTTGACCGTTTTGACCTCATCGATTTCAGTGTCTGGGACCTCTGGCCCGTCTTTATTATCATCCTCGGCATCAGCCTCCTTCGCGGGGCCCGCGGCCGGTCAATGAACTGGGGATCACAGGCTGAGGCAGATTCGGACTCAGTTGTACGCGGAATGGCAATCCTGGGAGGATTTTCACGGAAAAACAGCTCCAAGGAATTCCTCGGCGGAGAACTTACGGCTGTTATGGGCGGATGTGAGCTCGATCTCAGAAATGCATCGATCAAGGGTGAGGAAGCCACAATCGAAATCTTCGCCTTCTGGGGCGGTGTGGTGATCAGGATTCCTGAGGACTGGACCATGGTCGTGAAAATCGTTCCGATCATGGGAGGGGTTGAAGACTCCAGCGTCCCGCCAAAGAGCGGCCCTGTCAAGAGGCTTGTCATTACAGGGTTTGCGGTTATGGGCGGCGCCGAAATCAAGAACTGACATGCACCCGATCCTTTCGGAACGCCGGATCTTCCTTCTCTATATCTCCGCCTGGCTGGTGGCAGGCGGACTCCTGGCTGCGCTGCTGAACACGACCGGTATGCCGATCGTCGGGGCTGTTGTCCTTGCCGTGCCCATGACCCTCGTTTTATCATTCATGTGTCTCGCCTCGTACTACCTTTGCCGGACATTTCCTCTGCGGCGGGTAACCATCGTGCGACTTCTCGTGATCCATAGTGTCGCTGCGGCATTGACAAGCTCCGTCTGGATATCCCTCGGAAAATCATGGGTTTCCTTTGTTGCAGAGATTTCCCTGATTGGCCCCATCGCGGAACACTTCACACTGCAGATTCCCCTCCTGTTCACCGTCGGGGCCACATTGTTTCTCCTCTCCGCTGCCATCCATTATGCGATTATCGCGTTCGGGGAATCACGTGAAGCGGAGCGGAATGCCATGGAGCTCAGGCTCCTGGCGCAGGAAGCCGAGCTGAAGGCACTGCGTTCTCAGATTAATCCCCATTTCCTCTTTAACAGTCTGAACTCGATCAGCGCTTTGACGACCCATGATCCCGCCGGGGCACGAACGATGACCCTCAAACTTGCGGACTTTCTCAGGAAAACAATCTCAGTGGGCTCGCGTCGGCAGGTGACTTTTCAGGAGGAACTCGAACTTACACGCGGATTTCTGACCATTGAACAAATTCGGTTCGGATCCCGTCTCAAGCTCGATGAGTCGGTCGCATCGGACACTCTGGACTGCATCGTGCCCCCCCTGATTCTTCAACCTCTCGTGGAGAACGCCATCGGACACGGGATCGGCCACCTTGTGGATGGCGGGACCATCACCGTCGCCGCGGAACGAACAGGGACACGATTGAAAATCTCCATTCGGAATCCCATTGATCCGGAGCGAGAACCCCGCAAGGGTCACGGAATAGGGCTGCAAAATGTCCGGAACAGGTTGGAAGCACTTTATCAGAATGAGGCATCCCTCGAAACTAGATCACATGCGGTATTTTTTGAGGCGGAAATTATTCTTCCTGTCACCACTGATACAGGCAGTCAGGTAAACCATCCTGAACTTCAGGTGCATGAGCATTGAGACTCTCCCGAACTTGCCTTACATTAACGGGTGATGAATTCCGCCCACCCCAGGATTCGCACGTTAATTGTCGACGATGAATCTCTCGCACGATCAGTCGTGCGCGAACATCTGCTTCCGCATACCGACATTGACATCCTTGCCGAATGCGCGAACGGCTTTGAAGCAGTCAAGGCCCTCGCAGAGTTGAAACCCGACCTGTTGTTCCTCGACATCCAGATGCCCAAACTGAACGGCTTTGAAGTTTTGGAGGTCTCCGATCACACTCCGGCGGTAGTTTTTGTGACGGCCTACGATCAATTTGCCCTCGAGGCGTTTGAGGTGCATGCGGTCGACTATCTTTTGAAACCGTTCAGCAAGGAACGGTTCGAAGAGGCGCTTTTGCGGGCCAGACAACGAATCGGGGGGAAAATGCCGAACCCGGTTTCCCACGTTCTTGAGGAGGTGAGAAACAAGTCCAAACCTCTCGAACGCGTTCTGATCAAAGAGGGATCTTCCGTTCGCGTAATACCTTGTGATTCAATTGATTATGTCGAGGGACAGGACGACTATGCCGCAATCCGGTCCGGAGGGAAAACACATCTGAAGCATCAGCGATTGGCGGACCTTGAGGCCCTCCTCGATCAGACCACCTTCGTTCGTATACACCGATCGTATATTCTGAACATCAGCCGTTTAGCGAAACTCGAGCCCTACGCCAAGGACAGCAAAATGGCTGTTTTGAAGGATGGCACACAATTGCCTGTGAGTAAATCAGGGTATGAGAAGCTGAAGAAGCTCCTTTGAGAAACACGGATGGAATAGTGGAAATCTGCCGGGAACCAGAGGATTGGAATGATGGAATGTTAGCCTGCTTTTCCATTATTCCATTGTTCCAATATTCCATCAGCCGCCAAACGAAGGTCCCACAGATCAATGACTGAACACACTCTCCTCTCGTACGGCGGATGGGAACGATGCCTGCGGATATCAAACGGCGTGATGGAACTTGTTGTCACGCTCGACGTCGGGCCGCGGATCATCCGGTGCGGATTCAAAAACGACAGGAATCATTTTGTTGAGTACCCGGAACAGCTCGGAAGAACCGGTGATGCCGAGTATCACAGCTACGGCGGACATCGGCTCTGGATTGCTCCTGAAGAGCGGCCACGGACGTACTATCCTGACAACAATCCCGTCGATTGGAAGCAAAGCGGAGAATGGTATCACATTCGGCCTCCTGCGGAAACGATCGGGTTTCAGAAGGAACTCAGCATCCGGCTCGATCCTGAAAAACCGATTGCATGCATTCAGCATCGGATCACCAATCTCGCAAACGAGCCACGGCGGATTTCTGCCTGGTCACTCAGCGTCATGGCCGCCGGCGGAACGGCCGTCATTCCGCACGAGCCGTTTCAGGCGCATTCCGAGCAACTGCTACCCGCTCGCCTCCTCGTACTTTGGTCGTACACAGACATGGCCGATCGCCGATGGAAGTGGGGAAAGACGCTCATCTCGCTCAGTCAGGATCCGAATGCCGCAAGCCCCCAGAAAATCGGGGCGTTCAATACAATCGGGTGGGCCGCTTATCTCAATGGGAATCAACTGTTTCTCAAACATTTTGCAGCCGACCCAACAGGGCAGTATCCTGATTTTGGATGTAATTGCGAGTTCTTCACCAACAGCAGAATGCTGGAGCTCGAGAGCCTCAGTCCGCTTAAAACCCTGGCTCAGGGAGAATCCATAATGCATGAAGAGCATTGGTTGTTGGCCAGGGATGTTAAGCCTGAAGCTTCCGAAGAATCGCTCCGCTCAAACCTCGAATCCCTCATCAGCTCATTTTCGTAAGGAGTACTGCAATGCTCATCAGCACAACACCAACCCTTCAAAACAAGAACATCAAACGCTACCTCGGCGTTGTCACGGGCGAAGCCATTCTCGGCGCAAACATTTTCAAGGATTTCTTCGCGGGGATCCGCGACATTGTGGGCGGGAGGTCCGCCGCGTACGAGAAGGAACTCCGCCGCGCCAAGGAAATCGCCATGACGGAAATGCAGCAAGAAGCAAAACGCCTGGGCGCCAATGCAGTCATCGGCATCGATCTCGATTATGAGACGATCGGCAACAGCATGCTGATGGTCAGCGCCAGTGGAACTGCAGTCGAGGTGGAGGGAGAGTAGAGTTGATGGGGGGATGAAAGATGTATTGATGTGGCCATGTGTTCATGTAATCATCCAAGAATGGGGGGTGTATATGGAAAGCTACGGCGAGCAACTCAAACAACGCACAAAAGTATTTGCCGTCAAAATAATCAGATTGTTTCGCACACTCCCGAGAACAGAGGAAGCACGAGTACTAGGCCGGCAACTCCTCAGATCGGCAACTTCAGTAGCCGCAAACTATCGGGCGGCCCGAAGAGCCCGCTCCCGCGCGGAGTTTATTGCGAAAATGGGGCTGGTTGTAGAAGAAGCGGATGAAACCGTATTGTGGATAGAACTACTTCGGGATTCAGAAGTTCTTGATGGGAGTACCTTGAAGTACTACGAGCAGGAATCCAACGAGCTTCTGGCAATTTTTGCGGCTTCCTATCATACCGCCAAGCTCACACGCAAAAGATCCACCGCATGACCAAATGACTTCATGACCACATGATCACATGATCACATGATCACATGATTACATGATTACATGATTACATGATTACATGATTACATGATTACATGATTACATTCACATGAATCTCCCCAATTTCGCCCTGGAACGATATTTCTCAAAGCACGAATTCTCCGCCCGATATCTTCTCAGCTCATCGGATTGTGAAAGCCTCTCGGTTCAGGACCTGCTGGGAATGGCCGATAGTGCCACGCGGAAACTCTGGGATTCGCTGACACTGGGGTACACTGAATCCGCGGGTCATCCACTTTTACGCCGGGAAATCGCTAACCTCTATAAGACCGTGTGGCCGGATGATGTGCTTGTGCTTACTCCGGAAGAGGGGATCTTCATTGCGATGAACGCGCTTTTGGAGCGGGGAGACCATGCGATTATCCTCGTACCGGCCTATCAATCGCTGTATGAGGTCCCGAAAGGCCTGGGCGCGGAAGTGACGCGGTGGGAACTCGAGACGGATGGTGTTCGATGGAAGCTCGACTTCGCGTTTCTCGAACGCCATATCAAGCCGTCGACGAAACTCCTCGTCATCAACTTTCCGCACAACCCGACAGGATTCCATGTCGATGCCGGTTTCCTGAAGAACATCGTCGATCTCGCACGGGAAAAGAATATTATCATCTTCTCAGATGAAATGTATCGGTATTCTGAATATCGGAGCGATGACCGGCTTCCGGGAGTCTGTGATCTCTATGAAAAGGGTATCACACTGGGCGGTCTTTCGAAGTCGTTCGCACTTCCGGGTCTTCGGATGGGATGGCTTGCCACCAAAGATCAGGAAATCATGAAGAAACTGAGATCCTTTAAGGATTACACAACAATTTGCAGCAGCGCTCCAAGCGAAATCCTGGCAATCATGGCTCTTCGGGCACGGGACAGGATCATCGACAGGACTCTGACAATCATCGAGGACAATTTGGGTCATGCCGATCAATTCTTCGCGAGGTTTCACAGGCATTTTGAATGGATTCGCCCTTTGGCAAGTCCTGTGGCTTTTCCGCGACTCAAAGGGACGGACTCGATTGAACGGTTTTGTGACAAGCTGGTCGAGACAAAGGCAACAATGCTCGTGCCGGGGTCGCTGTTCGACTTCCCTGGAAACCATTTTCGCGTCGGCTTGGGGCGAAAGAACTTTCCGGAGGGCCTCACAAAGCTCGGAGAATTCGTGGAGGAGCACTATTCGAAATGATCCCTTCGCCTTTTTTTCATTTTCCATTTTCCATTTTCCATTTCCCATTCTTATTCCCATGACCCCCATCAATCTCTCAAACAAATTCGCTCTGTTTCAGGAGTACTGGAATCCAAAAATCGTTGCGGAGTTGAATGACTCGCACGTCAAGCTCGTCAAACTCAAAGGCGAATTTGTCTGGCATCACCACGACAACGAAGACGAGCTGTTCCTTGTCGTTAAAGGCACCCTCCGGATGAAATTTCGCGACAATGAACAACTCGTCCGCGAAGGGGAGTTTATCATCGTTCCTAAAGGCGTCGAACACAAGCCGGTCGCTGAGGACGAAACGCATGTGATGCTCCTCGAGCCGAAAACGACTCTGAATACGGGGAATGTGAAGAATGAACGGACTGTACAAGAGTTGGGGTGGATCTAGGTTTTCCATCAAACCTTTCTCCGCCTGCCGGCATCCAATAGCCGGAAAAGGTGGGACATGATTGCACAACGATACGCGGAGGCATTGTTGGATCGACCGCAGGAGGCCAGTCCGCACATACCGGATCTCGTTCGCCGCGCGCAAGGCGGTGACGTCAGGGCTTTCGAGCAGCTCTACCGGGAGCATGAAGGCCGCGTGTACGCTGTGTGTCTCCGCATTATCGCGAACACCTCCAGGGCAGAGGAACTGACCCAGGACGTGTTTGTCCGTGTTTGGGAAATGCTGGGGACCTTTCGCGGGGAAAGCGCATTTTCGTCCTGGCTTCACCGGGTAGCGGTGAATATCGTGCTGGTGGACATCCGATCGGAACGACGCTACCAGCAGCGGGTGACAACGGTGGATGACCTTGAACAATACGATCGCGAACATCCCATGACAGGTCCCGGGGAATCGATTGATCTTGAAACTGCGATGGCGAGATTGCCGAAGCAAGCCAGAGCCATTTTTGTCCTCCATGATATCGAGGGTTATCGTCACGAGGAAATAGCGAAGACCATGGGCCTGGCGGTTGGAACCACCAAAGCACAGTTGCACCGGGCGCGGAAGCTTCTTCGGGAGGTATTAGAACAATGAACGACCACAGAACACATCAGCTTGACGACTATTTGGACGGCGCACTTTCTAAAACCGATGTTGCCGGCGTTGAGAACCACCTTCGGCTCTGCGCTTCTTGCAGTACCGAACTTAAACGCATGCGACGCCTTAATCAAAAAGCGGCCAACCTTCCAAGATCAATCACCCCTCAACGGGATCTTTGGGCCGGAATCGCAGAGCGCCTTTCTGCGCATGAGCAATTGTCGCACCCTCTTGATGGTTCACATCCTGCCCGCGCAAGCGTTCTGCCACGAACAGGTCTTGGCCGGTGGATTCGATATGGTGCAGCCTTGGCCGCAATGATCGGCTTTGTTACGGTCGGCATTTGGTGGCTCTTTCTCCAGCCGCAATCGGGCTGGAATCTCGCCGTCGTGAAGGGTTCTGCAACACTCGGGTCCAGGATCATTTCCGGAGAAGGACGAATGAACGTCGGTGAGAGGCTGGAGACGGGCAACGAGAGTAATGCTAAAATCCAGGTTGGCATCATCGGCCATGTTGACGTTGCCCCGAACACGAGCATTCGACTCTTGCAGGCATCAATGACGGACCACCGGTTGGCGCTTGACCAGGGCTCGATAACAGCAACGATCTTTGCACCGCCACGGCTGTTTTTCGTCGAAACTCCTTCTGGGTTGGCCGTTGATCTCGGCTGTGCCTACACCCTCAGCGTTGATGACGCCGGGGCTAGCACCCTGCATGTTACCTCGGGATGGGTGGCATTGGAGTTCGATAACAGGGAGTCCATAGTGCCCGCAGGCGCCATCTGCAAGACTCGAGCCGGATTCGGACCCGGTACACCCTACCAGGAAGATGCCTCCGGTGCCCTGGTCGGCGCACTTGCGCAGTATGATTTCGAGAATGGCGGATTTGACGCCTTGCGCGTCGTCATCGATGAGGCCAGAAATATCGACTCGATCACATTGTGGCATTTATACATGCGCACGAAAGGAACACACAGGGAAGCTGTTTATGATCGCCTCTCATCGCTTGTCCCTCCACCCCGCGGTGTAACCCGCGATGGCATGCTTGCGGGGGATCCCGAGATGATCAAATTATGGCGTAAATACCTGAATCTTGGCATGGATGGATGGTGGAGGGTGTTATGAATGGTGTTAAGGATGATCGGTTCATCGGTTCAATTCTTTTTTTGCCCCACGTATTCACCCAGTGATTCGATGATCCGATGATCACATGATTTAATCCCCTTCCCTATGACCCTTGCCGAACTCCGTGCGACACTCACCCAATCCGTTCCTCCTGATGGTTTGTCCATTCCGCTCCAGGGTCTTTGGTATGCAGCCAAAGGAGACTGGAAAAAGGCGCACAAGATTGTTCAGGATGACCCGAGCCCCGAATCGGCCTGGGTTCATGCCCATTTGCACAAGCAAGAGGGCGACCAATCCAATGCAATGTACTGGTATGCCCGAGCACCCCGGAATACGCTGAATCTGACCATCCAAGAGGAATGGGAAGAAATCGCTAAAACCCTGCTCGCAAAGCAATAAACCGCCCTTTCATTTTTTCCATTTTCCATCTCCCATCTTCCATCTTCCATTTACCGTCTCGTCCCATCCAAACCCTCCCCCTCCCTCCGGCATCTAAGAGTTAACAAAGCCAAGGAGGCCTTCATGCATAGCCAACTCTTTCTCTTTTTCTTTCTCTTTGCTTCATCATCAATTTCATCAATGCTCCTCGTTGCGCAACCCATGACCCTGAAGGTTCGTAAGGATGATAGCCACATAGGATTTTCGATCTATAAATGGGCTGTGATAAAAGAGGAAGGCCGGTTTCGTGATTTCGACGGGACCATACAGTACGATCCCCGGAAACCGCTTTCCACACAGGTTCAATTCACGATCAGAGCCGCCAGTATCGACAGCCGCAATGAAAGCCGCGACGATGCTCTACGGTCTGAAGAATTTTTCCATGTGACAAAGTATCCTACGTTATCGTTCAGCAGCACTGGAATACTCTCGGCTCAGGATGGTATTCTGAACGTCGAGGGAGACCTGACCATTCGCGGCATAAAAAAACGCGTCACTATCCCAGTCAAGGTCCTGGGAGTCACCAATGCGGGCAGCGAGCTGGGGACTCTTGTGGGATTTGAATCGACGTTTGTTATTAATCGGGAAGATTTTAGAGTTGGAGAGGGGTGGGGAGTTATTGGCAAGGAAGCAACAATTCATCTGCTCATCGGAGCAGGATCCGGCAACGTGGCATCACGCTGACCCACAATGAAAGGGAATCCCATGAAAACCATTCTCGTTGCATTACTTGTTGTTGTTTTTGGAAGTGTGAGTATAGGCCAGGAGGAAGCACCTTTTCCTCAAGCTCCCCAAAAAGTCTCCTCTGTCGCAACGATTACGGAAAAAGGTGAGCCCGGTGAGCCGCTTCGCATCACTGGAAAAGTGTTTCGATCCGACAAGAAAACACCGTATGCCGGATTGGTGCTCTATATATACCAGACTGATGCGAGCGGAGTCTATAACAAAACCGACAATTACTACGGGCGACCGCGACTGTACGGGTGGGTGAAGACAGATGAGCAAGGAAATTATGAAATCCATACAATCAAACCCGGATCATACCCTCGGAGGAAGGAAGCGGCTCATATCCATGTGACTGCCAAGGTCCCTGGCTCCCCGGCGCGGTGGCTTGACAGTTTCCTGTTTAGTGGTGACCCGAACCTCAGCAGCGCTGACCGCGAACATCCTCAAAAGCAAGGTCGGTTCTCCTACGTTCTTGTAACATCGAGAACAAGCGATGGTACACTGATCGGTTCCCGCGATTTTGCCTTCGACAAATGACCACTTGCCAAGACCGTAAGCTCGCTTCATCGCACGCCCATCAGCATCTTACCGGAAGCCTGCAACTTCTTTCTCTCTCAGGCGATACACTATTGAACACCAGTTCCCGCAACGCCGGTTCATACACACCATCACCGTCCGCCACTCCCGCGGACCAATACCGAAGGAGAATTCTCAATGAGAATGTCCATTGCATTATTGATCGTTCTTTTCTTTGCCGCACTGAACACTTCAAACGCCCAAGAGCAGAAAGGTCTGATTGTCACCACAGACTGGCTTGCCAACAACCTGAATGATCCCAACCTCGTGGTTCTCCATGTGGCCGGTACCCGCCGGGAGTATCTGAACGGCCATATTCTCGGTTCACGGTTCCTTTGGACCGGATCGTTTGCCCAGGACAACCCCGAACTTACCTTCGAGGTCGTTCCCGTAAGCAAACTTGTCTCCGCTCTTGAAGATCTCGGTATCACCAACAAATCGAAGATCATTCTCTGCTTCAGCCGCAGCTCGGTAACGATGGCAACGAGGATGTTTGTCACGCTCGACTTTGCGGGGCTTGGTGCTCAAACCTCATTTCTGGATGGCGGATTTGAACTCTGGAAATCAGAAGACCGCCCCATCTCAAAGGAAGCACCGCTTGTCAAACATTCGACGTTGACGCCGGTGATCAAGAACTCGGCGGTCGTTACCGTGGAGACAGTGAAATCTGCCATCGGCGACCCTAACACTGCAATCATTGATGCAAGGGCAGAACGTTTTTATCAGGGGGCTCCGGGCGGATTCTCCAGGGGCGGGCATATTCCCGGCGCTGTCAATATCCCATTTTCCGGCATCGTGGATTCTACAAACAAGTTTCTGAGTTACACCACTTTGAAAACAATGTTTGAAAAGGCCGGTGTCACAACGGGCAAGAAGGTGATCGCCTATTGTCATATTGGACAACAGGCGACGTTGGTGTATTTCGCCTCCCGCTATCTTGGACACGAAGCAAGCTTGTACGACGGGTCGTTTGAAGACTGGAGTTCCCGCGAAGAGCTTCCTCTGGAAACGCCGCCGGCAAAATCTCAATGACGAGTTCCCCCATTTAACTCAAGCGCTTCAGCACATTCATTTCTGGATGGCCTCTGGGTGTTCGGATGATCAGAGGACAATCTGTGGCATTCCGGTAACAGTCGCAATTGGGAGTTCACGAAAAAGTGCAAGGATTCCCGGGCGGCACGCGGGAAAAACCATTACGTTTGACGGGAAGTTGTGGCTCTTTGGCGGGGAAGGTCGAAATGACGTTTGGTCTTCTGCAGACGGGGAATCCTGGACACGCCTTGGGGATGCGCCATGGTCTAAGCGCTCCCCGGGGCCGTCAGTTGTTTTTCTTGACCGATTGTTGATCTTTGGCGGAAAAACAGGAAGAGCCAACGATCGGGGAGATGATCTCTGGACTCTCCAGCGAAGAAAAACAACGCCCTGAAGAAAGAGGGAACTTTTTCCGGGAAAAAGCATTTCATACTCTGAAGTGTTTTGTATATTCTTTGCATCATGCGAATCAAATTGTTTGGAGGAGTCCAATGAAACAAATCCTTCGATGGAGCGGAATTACCATCGTAACGGTGTTTATCATTATTCAGTTCTTCAGGTCCGAGCGGACAAATCCACCTGTTGATCCCTCCAATACCCTCTATTCCGCGGTCCATGTTCCCGAAAATGTCCGGACCATCCTTGAGCGTTCGTGCTTTGATTGTCATTCCAATGAAACCCGTTGGCCATGGTATAGCGCCATAGCACCCGCAATGTGGGTGGTGGCTCACGACGTCGAGGAGGCCCGCGAAAACCTCAATTTTTCCGAGTTCGGTACGTACAAGCCCCTCCGCGCGGTTGCCAAACTTGACATGGTGTGCGAACAGCTCATCAATCGAAACATGCCACTTCCGGAGTATCTCGTCCTTCATCCGGGTGCTCAGATCTCAAAAGAAGAAGTCGATATTATTTGTGATTGGATCGAAAGCGCCCGCGACAGCTTGTACAATCGCGGCGAAAAGTAACTCTGGCGACAAAGAAGGTCCGGGAACCGGTTTCTCCTTGTTGCTTACCTCCTGATTTGAAAACATTGAGCCTCGGTCTCAGTTACACTCTTATTTGACCCACAAGCATTTGCTTTCACGTTGACCTTGCCGCGACCGTTCCCTATCTTCCTGCGTTCGCATGACTCCCGGACAACAAAGAACTTTGATCAGCGCAGTTCTGGGAACCGCCATCGGGGCTTCTCTTGGTGTCGGTGCCTATACTTTTGTCTATGCCAAAGGCGGTTCATATCTGACGGATAACCCCGCCGCGTGCGCCAACTGCCATGTGATGAACGATCACTATTCCGCATGGTTGAAATCAAGCCACCGCTCTGTCGCCGTCTGCAATGATTGTCACACTCCCTCCGGTTTCATCGCGAAATACGCCACAAAAGCTTCCAATGGATTCTGGCATTCTTATGCGTTCACGACAGGTGATTTCCCCGATCCCCTTCGAATCAAGCCGCATAATCTTGATATCGCGAACAATGCATGCCAGAAATGCCATGCTGAAATGACGGCCTCCATGGGCATCCACGGAGGAAGTGTTTCCTGTGTTTCGTGCCACCAATTTGTCGGACATATGGAGTGATCTGACCCATGAACTCTTCACCGGTACCGGGCCGTTCGACGCGGTTCATTGTGACGCTCTCGATTGCTGCAACCCTCGCCGCAGTGGCGGGCGTCGCCCTGCTCGTCAATATCCTTGAACGAAAACAGGAGGGTCAGAATCCGTTTTACCGTGTCGTGGAGCTTTCTGACACTACCGAATCTCCGGAAATCTGGGGAGCAAATTTTCCCCAGCAATATGATGATTATCGCAAGACTGTGGACCAGGTGAGGACCAGGTACGGGGGAAGTGAAGCTGTTCCCAAAACGCCGACTGACGCCGATCCGCGCTCGATAGTCGCCCAATCACGACTCGAAGAGGACCAACGACTCAAAACCTTGTGGGCAGGATACGCGTTTGCGACAGATTTCCGCGAGGAACGCGGGCACGCGTTCATGCTCGAGGACCAGCTCTTTACCGAGCGGCAAACTGTCGCACAACAACCGGGCACCTGCCTGCACTGCCACGCTTCAGTGTACGTCCCTTATATGAAGGCCGGCAATGGCGACCTGATCAAAGGATTCGAAGCAATCAACAAGCTTCCGTACCAGGAGGCAAAGAACCTCGTGACCCATCCTGTGGCGTGCATCGACTGCCACGATCCGAAAACAATGCAACTACGAATCACGCGACCCGGATTTATTGAAGGGATTCGGGCCTTCAAGGCGTCAAAAGGGGTCCGTGACTATGATGTCAACACCATGGCAACACGGCAGGAGCTGCGGACATTTGTGTGCGGCCAATGCCACGTGGAGTACTACTTCCAGGGAAAGGAAAAACGGCTGACGTATCCCTGGAGCAACGGCCTTCGTGTCGATGACATCTTTCAGTATTATGAGGAGAAGAAGTTCAAAGATTGGACTCACGCGGAAACCGGCGCCGATGTTCTCAAAGCTCAGCATCCGGAATTCGAACTATGGAATCAGGGTATCCATGCCCGCTCCGGAGTCGCATGTGCCGATTGCCATATGCCGTACAAGCGTGTAGGAGCTCTCAAAATCAGCGATCACCATGTCCGAAGCCCCCTCCTCAACGTCAACCACGCTTGTCAGACGTGCCATCGGTGGTCGGAAGAGGAACTCAAAAGCAGAGTGGAAATCATTCAGGGACGCACCTACACGATGCGGAACATAGCCATGAATGCCCTTATGGATTTGATACGAGATATTCGAATGGCGAGAACGGGGGGCCGTTCCAATGAATCCCTCGCCTCCGCACGGGCTTATCAGAGGCAGGCACAATTTTATCTGGATTTTATCGAGGCGGAAAATTCCATGGGGTTTCACGCCCCACAGGAAGCAGTGCGGATTCTGGGAGAGTCTGTCAATTTTTCCCGACTTGGCCAGGCGGCTTTGCGGGAACCCGTCGCTGAAAGGAACTGATCAGTGAGGACTAGACCTTCGCTACAGCGATCGGGTGCAGGAAGAAGACATAACAAACGAACTCCGAAGAGTTCACACCATCGTAGGATACATGCGGCGTGGAGAAAGTGCCCAAAGAGTAATTTGATGAATAGAGTTTTTGACATCCCGCCAACTCCCTAGGGGTTGGGTGGCGGTGGCGAAATGATGCCCAAGCGTGGATCGCTCAGGCTTTGGGGGTTATGGGGGTGTCGTCCGTCTTACCTCACACCTCGCGTCCGAGGAGGTCGAAGCTTTCAAATTCAACTTTGTTGTAATCGACAATTAGCCCGCATTTATTTTGTCAGCACCATCCTCCTCGCCTGCTCATATCGCTGACCATCGCCCGTCGACACGGTCATCCGATACAGATACACGCCGGAAGGAACCTTAGCTCTCCATGTGACTTGTTTGAACCCCGCGGAGAGCCGTTCGTTTATGAGTTCTTCCACTTTCTGTCCGAGCATGTTATAGATGTCGATCCGCACATCTTCTTCCTTCGGCAACGCGAACCGGATCACCGTCGACGGATTAAACGGATTTGGAAAATTCTGACTAAGCGTAAAATGAGTCGAAACCTGTTTGGATTCATCTTTATTTATTCCAACTGCGCTATTAAATTCATACGCGCCAATATCTATGATGCCTGCTATTAATCTCACGTTTCCGTCATAATCCGTTTCTCCACCACCAATTACTGTCGTTGGTTTTCCTGTATTAATACAAGGGCTTGCAGCCAGTAAATGTAAAATTGGTGTAGGCAATGCAGGGTTGGTTAAAAGCGGGTTACTATATATAGAGTTGCCTTCCTGTGCGGCGCCGGCTTGATAGGAAGAAAACGAAGTATAGGTTGATGTATTCCAGTTAACAGTAATGCTATTCGGGTTAGCCGAAGGTGTATACCAGCAGTTGTAGTCAAGTGTATTATTTGTTTGCGGTGAAATGCTAACCACATTCATTAAAACATTTTGGCTGTTTGTGTAAAACACATTGTTCTCAAACGCGCAATTTGATGCCTTTGTAATAAATAATTCGCCCGTGCCGTCATTTATAGAATTATTCTGAAAAAAAGTATTGTTCCGGATTATAGTGTTTAGCACCTGGCCTGTTGTGACAGTAGTATAACCGCCGACTGCCATGCCTCCCTGCTTGTTATTAAATATTATATTATTCTTCACTATGATACTGTCCGCTGTTCCGTTTTCCTCGCAGCCTACCTCTATGCCCCAGCCGTTTTCATAGCATTTGTTCTTCTCAATAATTACATTTTTGCCACCGTCTACATAAACTCCCGCTGATGTGGCCACTAAAGAAACATTTTTATAGCAGGTATTATTGGAAACCACGCCATTCCTTGCGCAGTCTGTTGTAGGATTGGAGCTGACGGCGTAGTTGCCGGCAATATCAATGCCAATATTTGTGTTGTCATGAATCTGGCAGTTTTTTATGATAAAGCCGTTTATATTGCCATCCAAAGTCATCGCTTCGCTGTAGCCTAAAATACAGTTATACACCTCGCAACTGTCAATCGTAATATTCGTGATGCCACCATCCCCGCCGTAAGCAATATAACCCTGGGCGTTATCATTCGAGGTGGGTATGGTCAGCGGGTCATTTGTCCAATTAATATTTTTTATGGTAATATTCTTGAACGACAAAGCAGTTGAAGTATTAGAACCCGTAGTTTCTACAAGAATTCCCTGCGCATTATTAACCGTAAGGTTTTGAATAGTGAGGTTTTGAAAGCTCAAATAGTTCTTATTTGTTAATGTAAGCATTGTAGTGCCTGAGGTACCAACGCCGTCAATCACAACAACATCATTCATATAGTTTCTGAATGTGATCGGGTTACCTTCTGTGCCGCTAACATTTACAATTATGTTTTCGTTATAGGTCCCTGCTTTGATTTGCACGATGCTGTTAGGTGTAGCGCCGCTACAGGCTTTTTGAATGGTTTTCCATGCAGTTGCTAGACTTGTTCCGTTATTGAGATCGTTTCCGGTTGTTTTGTCAACATAGTAATTGGTTTGAGCTGTAACATTAAGGGTCGTCAATAATGCGATTGTTACGATAATCGGTTTTTTCATGTCGTTACTCCACACTTTTTGTTTTTATGTTAGTTTGCCTATTGTCCAGCATTGGTACTAACGCTTCTCGATATCCCAGCTCCCATAAGGATTCTCCAGGAGCAATGTGTTCAGCAAAGGTAACGGCGGTGGTTCAGAAAAGCAATTGGAGGGATTTAAAAGTAGGAATAGTTCCTAATGGTGAATCATGTTGCCCCTTCGGTGTGAGCAAAGACCTGTTGCTCACATTCATTGATCTAAAATCCTACGATGGTTTTTTGACGTTGACCCTGTGAGAATTCGCTACGATGAAAAGACAAAGAAGGCAAGGAGCGGGTCTATTTTTGTCGGAAGTAAGTGGTTGGAGGTCGGGTACAATCCGAAGGATGTATGGAGCGTTTCAAGGTTGCACCGGATACACAGGGAAAGAGAGGATCACCCAACACAAAAACCATTAGAAATCATAGAGCGCATTGTGCTCTCAAGTTGTCCGAGGGGTGGGTTGGTTCTTGACCCGTTTTTAGGAACCGGTACGACGGCGATTGCTTGCATAAAAACTCATAGAAACTATATTGGTTACGAAATTAACAAGAAGTGCTTTAAGCAGATTGAGAAAAGAATTGCAAAAGTGACAAACGATGTGGGATTGTTCGAGAAGCCAACCGCTTCATCGGAAACTCGGACTTCCCAACCCTCCCTGTTGGGTCAGGGCTTGTGGGCAAGCATTCTTGTTCTCACAGGGACATACGAACAGCTCTTTACCTACGTTGTCTTTGCATCATGGATCTTCTATGCGATGTCCAGCGCAGGAGTGCTTATCCTCCGCAGACGGAACCCCGACACCCCCCGGCCTTACCGTACCTGGGGATATCCTGTTACGCCCGTTGTGTTTATTGTTTTTGCCATGACCCTCGTTATCGTTTCCCTCATGGAAAACCCCCGGGATAGTCTTGTGGGACTGGCCATGATCCTCTCGGGATTGCCTGCGTACTGGTTTTGGAAGAAGAGGTAGAAGCTTTTGGGAGGGAGAAGATTGTTGCAGTGTACGGAAATCGCCGCTTTCTTCTATTTCAGGAGGTCCTCAACGTACCTCGCGATTGCAGGCGAAGCAGTCAAACCGGGGGAATCTATTCCAATTAGATTCACAAATCCTTCAAGCCCCCTCTCCTTCTCGTGGCAGATGATGAAATCTCTTGGCGGCTCCCCTTGCCGTTGGAGTTTCGGCCGTATGCCGCTCATGTCCGGGGTCAGGTCTTCGTTCTTGATTTGGGGAAGGATTCTTCTGATCGACTCCGCAAACGCAGGCAGCTTGCTTTCATCAACTCTATAATCAAGAACACCGTCGTCAAGATACTCGACATCGGGACCGAACTTCAGGCGGCCGCCCAGATCCCGCAGGGCGTGGACTCCTAATCCTTCATTCTGTGGAACAGGATACACCAATCGCGAAACAAGATTCGCTTTCGATGGTACGACAGCGAAATAGGTCCCTTTGGCATAGGCCAGGCGGTACCGGGCTCTGTCGATATCAATACCGGCCATGGCTGCGATGCCATCCGAATGAAGCCCCGCCGTGTTGATGACCTTTTCGGACGTAAAGGATGAAGAGCCGCCCTCCTCGTGTATCGTGATTTCGTAACCAGGTTGCTTCTGCCCGATCGCATTCACGGTACATCGTAATTGAATGGTTGCCCCCTGATCGACCGCTCGACGATGGAAGAAATCCATCAGGCTGTGGACCGAGAGGATGCCTGTTGACGGTGAAAGGATTGACCCCACGGTACGAATGTTGGGCTCGAGCTGAAGTGTTTCCTTTGCACCCAGCAACCGCAACTCAGCGCCGTTCAAGCGGCCATTTTTTGCAATTGCGTCAAGCTTCTCGAGCTCTTCCTGACTCGTCGCCGTGATGATTTTTGAACATTGGTTGTGGCTGATCCCGTACTTCCTGCAAATGCCATAAAGAAGATCCCGCCCTTCGACACACAGCAAGGCCTTCAGCGAACCCGGCGTGTAGTAGATACCGGCATGAATGACCTCGCTGTTGCGGCTCGAGGTCTCCATGCCATAGTTGGTGTTCTTTTCAAGCACGACGACATGCTTGCTTTTCTCGGAGAGCCGCGCCGCAATGGCAAGTCCAACCACACCGGCACCAATGATGGTATATTCGAAGTCGGGCATTGTTTTCGTATCGTTGCAGCAAAGATACAAATCTTTTGCTTTGAGTATATCGGAAGGGATTGAGGTAAGCTTCTTGACGTGCGAGAAAACAAGGGGAGGAGAGTGTTACCATCTTGCGTTAACATAGGTAACCTTTTCAAGGTTAACCCTTTGAAAGGTTACAAATGTCATGCCAAAAGCACAGCCACCATCGGGAGCGTTGCCAATATTTTCCCAATTCGCCGAATCCAAAAAACCTTGCATAACGATTTCCCTCTGCGTATGTTTCTAAACTTCCATCCCTTTTAACCAATCATCATTCGAACTGGGGGCGCTTGGCCAGTTGCAGGGATTAGGCGCCCACTGGGAATTGTGGATGCTGCAGCAGGGCGGAATGACCCCCCTGGAAGCGCTTCGATGCGCTACGCTGAACGGAGCGCGTTACCTCGGATTCGATAAGGACCTCGGATCCTTGGAGGCCGGGAAACTGGCCGATCTGGTGGTGCTCGGTAAGAATCCGCTCGAGGATATTCGAAATTCTGATTCCGTGCGCTCCGTGATGATCAACGGGCGCCTCTATGATGCGGAGACCATGAACGAAATCGGGAACAATCCGAAGCAACGTCCATCGTTCCATTGGGAACGATAAGTTCACTCATCTATTAATCACTCTATACTCTATCACTCGTTGTTCAACAAGGAGCTTCCATGGGTAAAGGAGATAAACGATCAAAGAAAAGCAAGATTTGGCGAGGAACGTTCGGGAAAGCACGACCGAGCAACAAGAACAAACGCAGGCAGAGGAAGGCAAAAAAATAGGCGAGACTTCAGATAATGGGCTAACAATGAATCGCTGAAGAGAAACATCCATCATGAACATCCTTCTCTTGGGAGTCGGTTTCCTGTTACTGTTTGACCCCGGGTTGCGGCGGGAACAGGCCCCTTGCCTGAAAGTCATGTCGTTCAACATTCGATACGGTACGGCCCCGGATGGGGAAAACAACTGGCCGATGAGGAAAGATCAGCTCACGACAGTGATCCGGGATTTCTCTCCGGATGTGCTCGGTGTTCAGGAAGCTCTCCGGTTTCAAATGGATGAATTGCGGGAGGCGTTCCCGGAATACAGCGAGGTGGGGGTAGGCAGAGATGACGGGAAAACCTCGGGTGAATACTCATCACTGTTCTACCGGACTTCGAGGTTGTCTTTGGATTCAACAGGGACATTTTGGTTCTCCGATACCCCCTCTCTCCCCGGGTCGAAAACCTGGGGGAACAACTATCCTCGGATATGCACATGGGCGATTTTCCTCGACCGTGAAACCGGGAGCCCGCTGGCTGTCTTCAACGTTCATTGGGACCATGAATCACAGTATTCCCGCGAGCGCAGCGCATTGCTTCTCGTTCAACACATTGAGCAAACCGCCGCAGGCATACCGGTTGCCGTGACCGGGGATTTCAATGCCGGCGAGCAAAACCGCGCCATCGAATCTCTGAAGGGTTCCTTGCGCGATTCGTTCCGCGAACTTCACCCGGCGGATTCATTGACCGGAACCTATCATGCTTTTCGCGGGACGCGGGAAGGTGAAAAAATTGACCACATTTTCGTTGATTCCCGCCTTAGAATCGACGATGCAACGATCATTCGAACACAGGAAAACGGTCGATATCCCTCGGACCATTTCCCGGTTACAGCAACGATTTGCTTTCCTCAACAATGAACCGATCAATGCACATTGGCATCAACACCACTGCATTCACTTTGCTGAGTTGCGGAGGGGATCATGATTGCAAGACTCTGGCACGGAATGACAAAGGCCGAACATTCAGACGAATACCTTGAATTTTTGCACAGATCAGGGATCCCCGATTACCGGGGTACGCCCGGAAACAAGGGAGTCACGGTCCTTCGCCGAACGGAAGGAGACCGGGCCCACTTCCTGCTGATCTCCTACTGGGATTCCTACGATTCGATCAGGCGCTTTGCAGGTGATAAAATCGAAAAAGCCCGCTACTATCCGGAAGATAAACGTTGGCTCCTGGAACTCGAACCCAACGTGGTACACTATGATGTTGCCGTTGAGGTCAAAGCATGAAACCGGTCTTCCAATCGCGGTTAAAGGAACTCCTCTCCCTCATCGATGAATCGTATTCTGCCAGGGCCTGGCACGGTACGAATCTTCGCGGCTCCATTCGGGGAATCACTGCCCGCGAGGCCTCGCGCCGGCCTGCGCCAGGTCGGCATAACATCTGGGAGATCGTGGTCCATTGTGCCTATTGGAAATATATCGTGCGGCGAAGAATACTTGGCGAAAAAAAAGGATCGTTTCCTCTGGAAGGAAGTAATTGGTTTCGAAGACCGCTGGATCCTTCTGAATCTGCCTGGAAACGCGATATCGCCTTACTCTTTCGGTGTCACCGGGAAATGCTTCAGGCGATTCAAACGCTGGGTGATTTATCCCTCCGCAGAAAACCCGGGGGAAGCAGGGTGAGCAACGCCGCCATTATTCGTGGAATCGCGTCTCACGACGTGTACCATGCGGGACAAATCCAGTTGATCAAACGTCTCATTCGCTAGGATCCCATGTTTCGCTACAATCCGGAGGTTGCTGTCATTTGCGTTGCAGTGGGCCTCGTCCTTTTGGCGCGAGGGTGGTACGCCCTTCGTAAACGCACCATCATGGTAAAAAAACCGATTGGCTTCCCCTGGCAATACACCGAAGTGACTGAAGAGACAAGCCCACGCATGTTCCTGATTACAACCTGGGGGATTATTGTTCTCGGTGTCTGCTTTATCCTTTTTCCGTTTCTTGTAACCTATTTCGTCTGATCACATTCACAGAAAGGGCGTCACGATGGCAGATCATGTATACAAGCACATTGAGTTAACGGGCTCTTCGCCAAAATCGATCGAGGAGGCCGCACAGAACGCCATTACACGCGCGAACAAATCCATCCGCAATATGCGCTGGCTGCAGGTCACAGAAACCCGCGGGCATATTGAGGATGGCCGCATCAGCCATTGGCAGGTGACCGTGAAGGTCGGATTCACGCTCGAAGACTGATCCATTGGCTGGTGTTATGACAAACTTTGCCGATCCCGTTGTCCTTGAAGGCCCGCACGTAAGACTCGAACTCCTGAGCATCGACCACCTCGAAATGCTGTGTGAGGTTGGGCTTGACCCCGTATTGTGGGAAAAAGCCATTGCCCCCCTCCAAACGGAGAAGGATATGCGCAGGTACATTCACACGGCCCTTGAATGGCACGTTCAGGGAACCGCCCTTCCGTTCGTGATCATTGATAAATCCTCTGCCTCGGTCGTCGGCAGCACGCGTTACGCGAATATCGATCAGTCCAATCGAAGACTGGAAATTGGCTGGACCTGGGTGGCGAGGGCCTGGCAACGAACCCATGTCAATACCGAGGCAAAGTTCCTCCTCCTCCGACATGCGTTTGAAGAACTTGGATGTATCCGCGTTGAATTCAAAACCGACTCCCTGAACACGCGGTCACGCGCGGCCTTGCTCAGGATCGGTGCAAAGGAGGAAGGGACATTGCGGAACCATATGATCATCCATGACGGGAGGATCCGGCATTCAGTGTACTTCAGCATCGTTGAAACCGAATGGCCCGATGCAAAACAGCGGCTTTCAACATTTCTTGCCGGCGGGCAGGGTTGATCCCGGTTTTGACATTCGCGCAGAATTACCTACATTATCCAACCAATATGCCGGAAATTCTGATGCCCATCGTTTCAACCATCGATCAGAAAAACCAGATCACAATCCATACCGCGTCCGGCAATCTGACCTACGATGAGCTCGTTCAGACTCTTGAAGCGTTTTACAGGAATGAGCATGCGCCCGAAAGCGTACTCTGGGATGGCCGCAATGCTTCGCTGATAAACCTGACTCATGATCAGCTGAAAAAACTCGCAGTCTACACGAAGAAATTCCATGAACAGGGCTTGACCGTGGATCTGACGATCAACAATGCCGAGCAAATACGGGATTTTTATTGTCGGGTTATCGAATGGGATGCCGAACCTGTGGACATGGGCGGATATAATGATTTCAACATGAAGTCCTCTGACGGGACGGTCCGCGCCGGCATTTGCCACTCAAGAGGCGTCAACGCCAATATTCCGCCGCAATGGCTTCTCTACGCTTCAGTCAGGAATCTGGACCATAGCGTTCAGGAATGTCATTCGAATGGAGGTAAGGTCGTTGATGGGCCGAGGATGATGGGAAAAAGCCGATTTTGCGTCATTCAGGATCCAGCTGGTGCAGTCCTCGCCCTGATTGAGACCCCGGACTAACTCCGATTCACGATGCCCCTTCGTCATTCAACCGTCGGCCAGATTGCAGTGAATGTTCATGACCTTCCAAAGGCCGTGAGCTTTTATCGCGATGTCCTGGGGTTGAAATTCCTTTTTGAAACAACATCGATGGCGTTCTTTGACGTCAACGGTGTCCGGCTTATGCTCGGAAAACCGGAGAAACCGGAATTCGACCACCCCCCATCGATCATTTACTATAAGGTCACGGACCTCCGGGAAACCTGTAAGACGCTTGCCGCAAAGAGTGTGACGTTTGAAAGCGAGCCTCACCTTGTGGCACGAATGCCAAATCACGACCTCTGGATGGCATTCTTCAGAGACATCGATGGCAATCTTCTTGCACTCATGAGTGAACTCTAGGTATGGCCAAAGCAACTCGACCCCGCTCACCGAAACCGGCACCACCAACCACTCTGAAGGAAGATGTCGTCAGTATTCAAGAGGTCTTGCTGGGAATCATTACAATCTCCATTTCAGGATTCATCCTCCTTGAACTGAAATCCGTTCTCCTCCCTTTTGTGATCGCTGTTCTCTTGTCTATCATTTTTAGCCCGATCGTCACAAATCTCAAGAAGCGGAATATACCGACGGCGCTCTCCCTCGTCATTGTCCTGCTCACCTTTGCCCTTGTTCTCTTTCTTGTAGCTCTGCTGATTTATTCAAGCACGGAGTCGTTCGTGAACGAGGTCCCCAAGTATGAACAACGGTTGGCCGGGATCATCGACGGCCTCGTCCAATCCGTCAACCAGGCCGCATCCAACCTCAATATCGATCTTCAGCAAGTTCACTGGAGTCAGGCCTTTCAGCTCTCCTCGCTCGCGGGCGCTTTGACTTCCGGCGTGGGCTCGTTTCTGAATTTTCTCACGAATCTTTTTCTTATGCTGCTTTTCATGTTATTCATACTCGCCGGCAGCGGAGATTTGGGAAACAAGATCCGGCATGCATTCCCGGACCATCGGGCCGTCCAATTGGCCGGTATGATCGCCAATATTGAAAGGCGGGTTCGCCAATACCTGTTTACCAAAACCCTGGTGAGTGCGGCGACCGGGATCGCGTCGTTCTTCGTTCTTTGGATCACCGGCGTGGACTTTCCCCTGGTTTGGGCCTTCCTGACGTTCCTCCTTCATTTCATTCCAAATATAGGGTCAATCATCGCAATCCTTCTCCCCTGCACCCTGGCGTTTCTGCAATTTGATTCCGCGGGGCCGGTGCTGGTAACCCTCATCCTTCTCTCCATCGTTCATATGACCATGGGGAACGTCGTCGAACCGAAACTTATGGCTTTTCAACTCGATCTGAGCCCTCTTATGGTATTGGTTTCGTTGATCTTTTGGGGATGGCTGTGGGGGGCATGGGGAATGATCTTGGCTGTACCGATCATGGCCACGATCAAGATCGTCTTTGAGAATGTTGATTCGTTCAGGCCTCTCGCAGTAATCATGGGTGGTACCGCTCCGGAAAAAGCGCCGTAAGGCGGGCATCCGTAAAAAGGTATCACTTCCCACAAAAGCAAAAAGCCCGGCTCTCGCCGGGCTTCCTGTTTCTCGTCCATACTCAATCAACTTCCACGCGAAGCTAACTGCCGGTCAATCCACGCGCCCGCGCGGGGAACACGTGACAGGAGCATCCAGAATGTCCTCCACACTCGGTTCATCCCCGCACGCACGGGGAACACCATTACCGCCCATACCGCCAGAATAAACTCATCGGTACATATGGTCGCGAAGATTCTCCCGTGAGAGTCCCTTGAGCTTCTTGTGTGCGCCTGGAGTAACGCCAAACGCAGCTTTCGCGATTTCAGCCGTGAATATCTCATATTCTTTAGGACGGTTCACATCCCGTTTTTTCCATTCATCGGTCAGT
>JBBDYD010000046.1:0-1133 GCA_040901865.1 Bacteroidota bacterium
TTTGCTGGATGCCAGATCAATGATTCCAACGCGCACAGTTGGGTTGGGCTCTCCGGCCTTGGGATAACGCTGTGTCGTGACGGTGGGAGTCCAGGGTGTGAAATCAACGTAGTGCTGAAGGCTGACGTCGGATTCGTCCGTCCGGAGAAATGCAATTGAGCGGGAATCGGGAGACCACCAATAGGCGATATCCTGCCGTCCAAAAATCTCTTCCCAATACACCCACGAAAGCGTTCCGTTGAGGATCGTTCCACCGCCATCCGCGGTCAGCCGTTGTTCCGTTCCGGCGAAAAGGTCATACACGAAGAGATTCTTCTCCCGGATGAAGGCGATCCTGTTTCCGTCCGGGGAGAACCGGGCGGCGGATTCTTCGGCCTGCGTGGATGTGATTCGACGAAGCGTTGAAGCGGGCAGTTCGACGACGACGATATCGCCACCGACCAGGTAAAGACCCCGGGAACCTGATTCTGTAATCGTCGGGGGAACGGGCGGAAGGAACGGCGGTTTGTCGGGATACAGTCGTGAGACTTCATTTCGCAGGCGTTGCTGATCGAGGGCAGGGGTTCTGGTTCCGGAACGCGGATCAAGACGTTCCAACGTGCGTTGCTCCGCAGGAGTGCGCGGGTCGTACACGTAAGCTGTCTGATCGGTCAGCCACCATGTTTTGGGAACAGAGAAGGCCTTGAACAGGGAGGGGTCGTTCATGGTATCGATGGACAACGTCTTTTGATCCTGTGCGCTACTGAAGCAGACCACGACGAAAACAAGGGTGAGAAGCAAACTCGTGCGATTCATAAAAACCTCCGTAGTGAAGAGTGGTGGAAATGTAATTGAAAAAAAAGGAAAAACCGAAGTATTCAACCAATAACGCCGCCTGTCTCCATTTTTTAACCACAGAGGACACGGAGTAGGCACAGAGAACACAGAGTTGAAAAACCCAATATTTCTCTGTGGCCTCCGTGACTCCTCTGTGCTCTCTGTGGTTAATTCTTTACTTGGTTTTTAACCACAGAGGACACGGAGTAGGCACAGAGAGCACAGAGTTGAAAAACCCAATATTTCTATGTGACCTCTGTGCCTTCCCCCGAAGGGGTCCCTTCGGGATTTGTGCTCTCTGTGGTTAATTCTTTTAC
>JBBDYD010000047.1:0-43697 GCA_040901865.1 Bacteroidota bacterium
CCATTTGCTCTACAACTGAATGCGCAAACGTCCTGACCATCACACCCTGAACCATTCGCTCAAGGTTTTTGGCCACATCGTGAACGGACTCGCGTTTGCCAAGGTTGATTTCAGACTGTGAAAGCGAAACGGAAAAACCTCCCAGCTGATGGATTCCAACGTCAAACGACAATCGCGTCCGAAGAGATGGCTTTTCAAAGATCAGTGCCAGCGCCTTTCCTTTGAGGGTCGATGTATAGCGCTCGGGATGAAGTTTGATATCGGAGGCCAGATTGAGAAGGCTGCACAGTTCTTCTTTGTCCAGGTCGCGAATCGTCAGGAGGTCCTTTGTTTTCACCGAAATGCCTTTCCGAAATGCAGAGTCTGCTGCGAATTCGGCAAGTTCTGTGCCACTTTGAGGCATCGCAGTCTTGGGGAAACAAGGGATTCCTGTTGGTTTGAGCGAGGCAATTCCAAGAAATCGGGTTCTCTTAATCCCGATGTTGGGAAATCAAGAATGATTGCTGGTTTGGGGAAGTACCGGGGGAATAAAAAAAGGGCGCTCATCGGCGCCCTCGTTCAATTCACAACTCAAAAACTTCTAATCAGAAATGGTAACCAAAAGCTTTCTCGATGCAAGTTTGGAGGAAATCTCTCCCAACGGAATTTCGTTCCGCTTGGTTGATTGCAGTGGAATCAGCGATCGAAGAGAAATGGCCTTGGAGGGTTTGGAGTCTGCAGTAAGCGGTGCAACAGTGATCGTTTTCTGCCACTGCGGTGAATTGGAATTCAGGAAACCACCAGGATTCACACCAAACGAGACTGTCTGCCTCGACTGATTCCGATTCTGAGCCTGCCCGTTATGCGAACAAAGGACCAGGGCGCCTACAACCATCGTTATGAGGAGCACGTTCTTCATACTAGTTTGTCAGCGTCAGGGTGATTGTTCGTGTTTGCGACGGAATCCCGCCAACGTCGGCATCCGCGCTGAAGACATACGCAATCGACTGACTCACTTGTGCTCCTTTGCCAATTCCCGTCACAACATTGACCGGAAGCGTTGCATTCGATATCTCCACCAACCCGGCGCTGGTGCCGCCTGAGCTTGCAAGGTTCATCAGGAGGCGTGTCCCTGCCGGCATCGGGCTGTCGATGGAAGCCACGATTTTCATGTTGTCGAGGTTTGTGGTCAGGCTGTACGCGGTCGAGTTGTCCTGCACGGACATTTCTGAGACTCCGGCTTGGGCGTCGGAAATAACCAGGGATCCCGGGTTTCCAGATACGCCGAGCTTTGTGACTGGCTGGACTTGGAGCGTAACGGATTGCGCAGCGCTACCCTGCCCGAACATTTGGGCCGGAATCAGTGCTGCAAGCACTAGAAGAATTCCCCTGAGAGTTCTCACTGGCATGTTAGATTCAAGGAAACGAATGTTCAGCGGAGAATCAAGGATTAGTGACATGCGGTAGAAGTGCAATCCGGGTGCCACAAGCAGTTGAAATCTTATCGAACAGCAATAAAAAAAACCCCGTGAATACAGGGGCTTTTTTGCGTGGTTTTCAGCGAATTCTGATGCACGGCGGAATAATGTATTTTCTACAATTTCAGTAAGGCAAGAGATCATCATTGCATCTCAAGAGCAGTTAATTCCTTGCATGACGCCTCCGCCTGTTCACGTGTTTTGAACGGTGAGACCTTTACCCGATACCGGATTCCCTTCCCCGGAATAGTGGCCCGCTCAATCGATGCCTTTAGCCGGGAAACACGCTCAGCGACTCGGGCCCGCTCCAGCGCCTTCGTCCGAGTAACCCATGATGAAACCTGCAGGACAAACGCTTGCTCAGCCGGATCGTAGGTAATGAGACATTCATCCTTCGGTTCCGCCGATATCGCAGGCGGCACTTCTGCTTCCTGCAGGATACGAACTGTCCTGCGGCGTGGCAGGATCTTGAAGCGCACTTCCTGATGCTTTCCCGCCCCTGCCCTGATTTCAAACACCTCCTGCTCAAGGAAGTGAAAGGGAGGAAGTTCCCCTGTGGGCCGAATCGTCCAAACACCCGGTCTCAGATCGGTGAAAACAACCTGCCCGCGATTATCAGTGACTCTGCGAAGAACCTCCTGGTCCTTTGTGAGTTCGATCATCATTCCGGAACGCGGCCCCGCAACGGCCATCGTTGTTCCGGACGTGTCCCTTTCATCGAACGCATAGAGGTCGAGGGCCGCGGAAATAGTTGAGGACTTCGTCACATCGAGGGTAAGGAAAGTTTCATCCCCTCCCCTGACATCAAGGGTCATGGGCATTGGTTGGCGAGTCACAAACTCGAGCCCCATGCTGGCCTTGTCGATGATCAAGTAGTGCCGTCCGGGGCGGAGGGAGGGAAAATAGAATTCTCCTTCTTCGTCCGTCACCGCGGCCGCCGTCCCGATATTCACGAGAACGTTGGCAAAGCCCTTTCCCTGTTCACCGATGATCCTCCCGCGCACCTGGCCGGCCGAGGAACGGCGGGCTATCGGAATGCTGAGAGGTATTCCGTACTGCAGCACATAAGCAACCTCACGGAGGGCAGGGGCAGCAAGAATGGACTGCCGGGCACGGAGGGAGATGCGATGCTGATTGGGAAACACATGTTGAAGGGCAGCATCAATCAATCCAAAATCCTGAATTCCCGGTGAACGGGTTCTGCTGAGGAATAATCCAACCTGGGCGTTGGTCGCCGACGTGAGAGAGTACGAAACACCAAGACTTCCGGATAGACGTTGAAGCGGGTCTCCCGTAAAGAGATTGAGTTCGTTGGTAAACTCCACCGACGCTGTATAACTTTGAAACGAGCCCGGACTGAACCCGGAATAGATCGCATATCGCTGAAATGGAAAGGCCTTGTTCGTGAGCCGATCGGCAATACTTCCAAAGTCGACATTTGAGAAAAGGCTGATCCCCGCCACCGATCCTCCAAACCGGAGCTGGACCATATCTTCCGTTCGACGGTAGAGGGGATTCGGAAAGAGATCGTCATAGAAAGAGCGCCGGTAGTTCACTGACGCAGTATTGGAGTATCCGACGCCGATCTGATACAATTGTTCCCGAGGGGCAATCCCCAGAGTAGTGTCCCGGTCGCGGTTCCGTTCCTCCAGGCGCACATATCCCTCAAGCCGGAAAAGAGGCAGAGGGGAAAGCTGAACGCCAAGCGAGGAATACTTAAGATTTCGATAATAACCGGTGTAACGTGCTCCGGCGTCAATATGCCGCAGATCGTACCTTAACCACTCCTTCTTCCCCGAGACTGCTATTGCCGAAGCGCGACCTTCGACAGCTCCGCTTTTGCTGATCCCGTACTCAAGATCTGTCTCGACAAGGTCGTGGAACTTCATTAATCCGCGAACAGAAGAGATTTGACTCAATTCCCGTTCCTGTTTCTTCAGGTAGTTAACTCCAAGACTGTACTCTTCCATCATCTCTACGGAAACATATCCTGCGAGCTGGCGCGGGGGGTTGGGAAGGAATCGTGTTTCGTTGTAATATCCTCCTGCGGTCACCGGCCCTGCTGTATACCTGCCGCCGGCTCCGAACCCGTAACGATTCAATTCTGTTAGAGGAGAAAGTCCGTAACTTCCGTCACCGGCCATGACCTCTGCCCCCGGGGACGTATACCGGAGCCGGTATTCATCCCGAAGTCCCATTGACGATTGGGATTGGATGTCGGGAGTGCGCATTTGGAATTCGACCCGATGGGTGTTGAACTCATTCAAACTGCCGCCGCCTCGGACCTCGATTTGCCCCCCGAGCCGATCATCTTCTCCGGAAATTCGTCCAGTCACCTCCATCGGAATTTCTATCATCTGGTCCCTCGCAGTTGCAACCTGGGGGATGACGTCAACAACCGAGGAAACGCGGGTGGTGACTGATGGATCCTGAATGAACCATGCGACCACCTCCGTGGTCGTGGAAATTTTCCCCGGAAGACTTTTTGGCGTCGATACCATTAAGGGGATTTCCCGCACCTCGAGGGGGCTCAGGGTGATTTTTAGGGAATCAATTCGCACGCGAAACCCTTCAGAGGATCTCACTTCCAGTTGGACCCCCCCCGGCATGTTTCCGGCGTTGGTCAGCACCAGGGTGAGGACGTAGTCGTTTCCGGCGATGACAAATCGCGGAGCATTCTGAATTGCGAGATTCAGAGCGCGCAACGGTGCAACAACAACCGAAATGGAAGTACTTGTTTCCACGGGAGAGGGGGAAACCGACTTGAGGAGGTATTGCACTTCATATGTTCCGGCAGGGGTTTTTACCGGCAGAGAAAAACTGATAAGGCGCGAATCCGTCTGTTGCGGTTGGAGAACAAATTGCGGATCGCGTGTCACTGGTTTCCAGCCAGCGGGCAACTTCAGCTGGGACTCTATTGTTACCGGAGCCGAAGTAGTGTTCGAAACAAGCATGGATGCGGCCAGGACACTTCCACCCCTTGCAGTCATGCGCGCCTCTCCGGCCCGGACCTGAATCCCGGATGACTGTGATCGCATGTTTTGGGGGAGCATCAGCAGGACGGCGAAAAAAAACATCCGGCTGCAGGTGGCCGGACGATATGGGCGAAGCCGTTCCATGACAGTTGGCTAGAACCTCAGCGTATATTGTGCGCCGAAGATTTCCTCTCCACCTGCATCAACCACGAACATCGTTTTGTAGGTACCGGCCGGTACGGATGAAAGATCAACCAATTGTCGTACAGAGGTTCCCGGATAAATTCTGAAGCGCACACCGCTGAGCGTCCCCACGGATACGCCCTTCTCGTTAAACAATTCCAGAGATACTTCCGGGCGGATTCCGAGCGTACCGGTATTTTCCACATCGACCTGAAACGTTCGTTTTCCGCCGTCACTGTTGACAACCCGGGGGTTTTTGAACTCGACGAGACGCTCGCCGGTTCCCTGGATATGCGTCGCTATTTGGATCCCATAACGAATAGTCTGCATAATACCCATGTCAGCCTTCTTTTGCGGATCACGTGACGATTCCGGGGAACCCTTGGCAATCCCTTCGACCATCAGCATACTCCAATAGGTTCCGACCAGGCTGTCTTTTCTGACGGGGACGGTCACTGAGTATTGGATCGTTATGAGAGCCTGGGGAGGCAACTCGATGTAGGAAGGTCCGAAGGTGATCCACCGGGCATTTGAGCGGGCATGCGACCCCGGCTCGCCGTAGCTATTCGTACCGTTTGAATAAAAGAGATAATCCGTCTGATACACCTTGGCTTCCTGAGGCTCGTTGGTATCATTCTTGACGACAATCGTTCCGGTATATGTTTCACCAGGCTTTGCTTCACGGTCCTGGCTCAGTTCGCCGATGACAGAAACCTGCGATTGCACAACGTTGGAGCCCAGTATCAGGAGCAAGGGGAGGAGGTGTCGGATTCTCGTGGTGTTCATTATTGGGCAACCAGTGTGTAAGTAACCGTATGGACATCATTGCCGAGCTCGGCGCTGTTTCCTTGTGCGAACGTGGAGGAAGCAACATATTGAAGGGATGCCGTAAAAAAACCCCCTGGCGGACGTAGAGGAACGCCGGTGAGAAAATCCGTTGCAAGCATCCCGTTAACAAGGGAAACCTGCGGTGCGGCGGTGCCGCCGCCGACGGACGTTGCCGAAACATTGAGATTGAATCGCTGACCCGGACAAATGGTGGCGACGGTGATCTTCGTGACAACGGTTTGGCGCTGATAACGCACCTCGGCCACGACGTTTATGACTGCGTTGGGTTCGGAGCCGGCAATGGCCGTCGTGACTGCGAGAGAAATGTTTCCGCCATTCACCGTAATCTGACCTAAAGCCAACTCTGCCGTAACGGAAAGAAGGAACAACAACTGCAGTACTTTCATAACGGGCACAGCAATGCGATTTTTCATAATCATTGTGTTTGGATCGTGAACGTGATCGTATGTGAATCCGTCCCTGTTCCTTGCGAGGCAAGGGCCATTCCTGTGTACTGAATGGAACATGATCCCAGGCTCCGGCCGATGTTGAGCAGAAAATCCACCGGTGTGCTGTTCAGAGTCGCCTCTGCTGCCGACAATCCCTGGGTGGGGTTCAACGCCAGCGCCTTGAGCGTAAACGTCGGGGCCACAAGACTGCTGTTGATGGTGATCTTTTGGCTGCTGCTGTTGGTCCCCCAGAGGAGCGATGTTGATTGGTCGCTCACCGACATTATGTCCTGACCTGCTACAGCGCTTGAGCTGGCGATATTCAGAGTGACACTGCCGGCGCTGACTTGAAGCACCGTGATCGTCGCCACCTGCACCGTCACGTCATGGTTCGCTGTTCCGAACTGTGCCATCGAGGTCGAAAAACCTGTTAGAACGAGCGCTATGATAATCGGGGTTTTCATTGATGTCGTGAATGCTTGCAGTTGAATATACCCCCGGTGTCCTTGAGATTCAAGCAGCCGGGTTTTTCTTGAAAGCCAATTGCCAGAAACCCCCTAACAATGCGGAAGCCCGACGTAGACTCCTCCCAGAGATCCGCGTCGGGCATTCCGTCTCACTGAACCTTAGTTTGTAAGGGTCAGCGTAATGGTCCGTGTGGTTGAGGACAGTGTACCGGCTGTTGCCGTCGCCGAGAACGTGTAACCGATCCCTTGACCTGCATCAGCACCACGCTGAATGGTCGTTACAACATCCACCGCACTGCCGGAAGTCGCATTGGAGATATCTGTCACACCTGCACTTGTGCCTTTGATGCTGGCCAGGTTGAGTTCGAGCGTATATCCGGCTGCCAGGACGGCATCCATATGGGCAGTGATTTTCACAGTGTTTCCAAAGTTCTGTGTGATGCTATACGTCGTCGAGTTATCGCTGACTGACGTAAGGGCATCAACACCGGCCGTCGCATCGGTGATCGTTAACGGGCCGGGGTTCCCGGAGGTGGCAATCTTATAGACCGTATTCACGGCCAACGTCACGCTCTGGGTGGCAGTTGACTGGGCGAAAGTACTTGAAAACAAGGCCATGCTCAGAACTGCAGTGGCGGCTGAAAGAACGAGTGACTTTTTCATTGCAAACTCCTTGTGGGTAGATTTGGTTGCTCAGTTTAGATTCTGACACGACTTATACAACGACCGTGCCATGCCAAAAATTGACGTTTTTAGTGAAATTTGCTCGCTTTTCATTGAGTCTCAAGATTCTTGTGGCACATTATGATACTTTTGTATTGTTGTGATACTTTTCCATTATCTCATTTCATTTCAATATTTTATAGGATATCTTCATCAGTGATCGATATGATATGTGTCATTATGATACCTGATGTCTCTTTTGCAATATTGTATTTACTCAGGAATACTCAAATTCCGTATTCTCTTATGAATGGCACAGAGATTGAGTAATTGAATGGGAAGAACATCTTATCAAATTTTGGAGACTGAAACATGTACAATAGAACCGGTAGTATGTCGTGGGAAAGTGTGGAACGCCTCCATGGCGAAGAACTGGCGAGGATCTCTCATGCTTTGAGAACACCGCTGACCTCCATCATTGGCTTCACATCCGCCATTCTTAATGATCCCTCAATGGAGAAAGAGACATGGACCGAGTTTATGAGAATTGTGAAGTCGGAGGGTGAACGGCTTTCCCGGTTTGTCGATGAACTGCTCTATGTGTCGTTTGGCGACTCGGATGGTCTTGCAACGACCGATGCGAAGACAACCCTTGCAGACCTGGTGAACACCGCTCTGCGCGTCGTTTGTGCGAAAATGAATCAACCGGCTTCCAGGTTTGAGACTCAGTTTAATGATGCTGAAACACTCATTCTGACGGAAAGGGAGTTTGCGATCAGAATCATCGGCAATGTCATCGGTACAGCGGCCAGATTCTCGGCGCATAACTCGCAAGTCCGGATCACAACGGCGAGAATTGACAACCAACTTTGCCTGCGGATCCAGTCACGCAGACGGGGAAGCTCCCTTCACCTCCGAGTGTCTTCTGCAAAGCCCGGAGATGTTGAAGCGGCGGGGCTCGCCCGCACCAAGTTTCTCCTCGCGATGCGGGGCGGAACACTCGCCGTCCGGCATGAGGAGAACGGCGAAACGGCTGTCATGATAACACTTCCCATCCAGGCAGTTCCTCATCATGAGTAAATCGCTCATCTTCATCGTCGATGACGAAGAAACCATCCGACGGCTCCTACAGCATTGGGTAACAGGCCGGTGGGGATACGACGCCAGGATATTCAGCACCGGCGAGGAATGCCTGGAAGCCCTTCAGGACGACCCCGACATTGTACTAATGGATATCATGATGCCCGGCATGGGAGGAATCGATGCGCTCAAGGAAATCAAAAAGCGGGACCCTGGTATTCCGGTCATTATGCTTTCGGCCCAGGGAGATCTGCAGGTGGCCGTCGAATCATTGAAACTCGGGGCTTCTGATTATTTCGGAAAACCGGTCGACTTCCCAAGACTTGAAGCCGCTGTACGAACGATTCTTCAACTGCGAGAGGTCTCCAGAGAGGTCGTGCAACTCAAGGAACGCATTGAACGTGATGTACATTTCGAAAACATCATCGCGGCGAGCGGGGAAATGCAGGAAGTGTTCCGGCTGGTCAATAAGGTCAAGAATTCATCGATACCAGTGCTCGTCATGGGTGAAAGCGGCACCGGAAAAGAACTGATCTCGAGGGCAATTCACTTCCATAGCGACCGGAAGAATGCTCCTTTTGTTGTCGTCAACTGTGCCTCCATTCCGCGAGAACTGCTCGAAAGCGAGCTCTTTGGGCATGAAAAGGGGGCATTTACCGGTGCCTATCAACGACGGGTGGGCAGGTTTGAGCAAGCAAACGGGGGAACGCTCTTCCTGGATGAAATCGGGGAAATGGATCTGAGCCTTCAAGCCAAACTTCTACGTGTTCTTCAGACAAAACAGTTTGAACGTGTCGGTGGGAACGAAACAATTACATCAGATGTCCGTATGGTTTCGGCCACAAACCGTGACCTCCACGAAGAGGTTCGTAATAAACGCTTTCGGGAAGACCTGTTTTTCCGGATTGCTGCGTTCCCAATCCTGATCCCTCCTCTTCGTCAGCGGAAATCAGATATTCTTGTTCTTGTAGAGCATTTTCTACGCAAATTCGCATCGGAACAGGCCCGGAAAGACCTCCATTTCACCAGGGAAGCTCTCAAGTTTCTCTACGAGTATCCCTGGCCAGGAAACGTCCGTGAATTGGAAAACGTCATTCAACGTGCCGTTGTCATGGCAGAAAGTACTGAGATCACCGAAAAGGACCTTCCGCTTTCCCTTCAAAGTTACGCTGCGGGGGGAATCGCTCAGCCTGCCGGATCGGTGTTCGACACGAACGCGTCCAGCCAATCCCTCCAACCAATGGAGGCGGTCAAAGAGGCCGCTGTTCGTAACGCGCTTGCCACCACTGGCGGAAACATCCTTGAAGCCGCCTCCCGGCTTAACATCGGCCGTGCAACCTTTTACCGAATGATGAAGCGGTACAAGATCAAACCTTAGCCTCGTTTCTCCCCAAGAAATAGCAAAGCCCGCCGTGTTATCGGCGGGCTTTCTGCTGTCGAAGGGGGTTTGCTCTTAATTCCCCGATAAATCCGCAATCCTTGCCCGCGCATCCTCCGCAAGCCGGCCTGAAGGCGCACTGGCAATATATTGTGCGTACAAAGCAATCGCGTCTTTGACCGAGCCCTTGAACTCGTGCAATTGGGCAATGCGGAACAGGAGGGCGTTTTGGCTTGCATCGACTTCGTAGGCGCGCAAGTACGAGGCGATTGCCTCGTCATACATTCTCTTTCGGACAAATGACGAAGCCAGACTTTCATGACTCGCGGCAGTATCCGGTTTCAAATTTACGTACATCTTGAATTGCTGAATAGCACGGTCGATTTCCCGAATATTAACGCAGTACGTTCCGAACCGCTGATACCCCTGCCAGCTTCCCGGCCGCATGGCGATGGCCCTCATGAAGAGGGCTGTGGCGCGCTGATGATCACCTTCTTCAGCGTTGATGTTCGCATGAGCAAGCAGGCTGAAATAGGGATCGAAGGCGCTCATGGCATTTGCTTCCCCCCGAGCCCGGGTGTAACTGCCTCCAAGAATGGCGGGAGCCATGACATAGTACTGAATCAGACCTTCGCGGTACTCGATGGATGATGGTTGAAATTGGACGGCGAGTACGAGCTCGTCGCGCACGCGCCCGGCAAGAAAGGGCTTGCGGAGAATGTTGGCATACGAAAAATCCCGGGCATAGGCTTCCGCCAATTTGAAATGGTACTCAGCGTTGCCGCGATTCAAAACGGCCGCTTTTTCCAGGTGCTCAACGGCTTTTTCACTGCTCTCGGGGGATTTCAGGTAAGCAAGCCCCAGCCGAAAGTGCTCTTCGGCAAGGGAGGCAATTTCTGCTTCCATTTCGATCGCCGATCCGTTCGGGCGAACAGGCGACCCTTGTTGCCGCGCATCGAGTGATTGATGTGGCGTAATGACCAGCAGAGTCGCTATCCCACCCCACCCGCCAAGCATTTTTCTCAATGTCGTCACCATAAGGTCTCCTTCGTGCGCATCACCGGATCACGCACACCCGGGTTTGCTAGACACCGACAACAGCCACTTCATGGTAAGGAATTTTCAAACGAACCTCCAGCCCCTGACTGGTTCCATTCCTCAATTCAAATTCCTGCTGATCGCCGTATAATTGAAGCAATCGGGATCGAGTGTTCTGTAATCCGACCCCTTCGGTAATGCTCCCGTTCCCCTTACGGGATAGACCGGGTCCATCATCTTTAACCGAAAGAATCAGCATATTCTCTTCCCGCCGGGCGGTGATTTCAACCCTTGCCCCCTTCCCCCTGGTCCCGACCCCGTACCGAATGGCATTCTCCACCAGGGGCTGCAGGATGAGATTGGGAACCTTTGCTTTCAAGGAATCTCCCGCAGCATCGATGCGTACGGAAAGCCGGTCCCCAAAGCGGATTTGCTCGATCTCCAAATACCGCCGGAGAAAGTCCAGTTCCTCCGTCAGGGATACCTCCTGTATTCCGCCTGTTTCAAGAGAATAACGCAGAAGATCCCCTAGCCGCGCAACCACCCGGTCTGCATCACCGATGTTCTTATGCATCAAAGAAGAGATCGCATTAAGGGTATTAAAAAGAAAATGCGGCTGCAGTTGCATCTTGAGGGCCTGAAGGTTTGCCTTGGTAAGTTGGGCTTCCAGCAACGAGGCTCGGAGTTCCCGGTCGCGCACCTGCCGGTACGAATCAAGCATATAGGAAAAACCGAGAATGACCCAGTAGGTCAGAAGGTTGATGTGAAAGTTGAATGCGAAGGAGAATTCAATCGATCGAAACGCCTCGTAGAGGGACTGCGGTTCGTCTCTCATCATGCTCCAAAGCGTCTCAACGCCGACAAGTTGAAAAACGGCGAAGGCGATACTCATCGGAATGTGAACGGTGAGGGATCTTCCCAGGGATTTCTTTTCGACCCGCACCCTTTTTCCCAACCAGACAACAAAGGGTGTGAGAAAAGCCCAAAGATAGTAGAAGGCGAGATTGGTGGTGAGGGCGCGTTGCCAGGTGATTTGTTGCCGAAACAGGAACCGGTCCCACATGGAGGCCTGGGATGCAAAAAACAACCCGACAGCCGTCCACATCAGAAAAACCGCTGTCCAGCGTACCCAGCGTTTGGCAAAAAGACTATCGCTATTCACAGCCCTGACCTTCCTTCGTTCGACCAGTCCGGCCCTTTCCCCTGAAGATAGGGAATTTGCCGATAACTGTCCACGGACAAGGCCGACCCCTATGGTTGCTCCTGAAATACTTCCGAAAGTTTTTTCTTATACCCGCGGCTTGCCGTGAGCTTCATCCCGTTGTTCAAAATCACAATATACTCACCGTTAAACCACGGCTGAAGCTCCTTGATCCGGTCGAGGTTGACGATCACGGTACGGTGAATACGAACGAATTTTTCATTTCCCAGTTTTCGCTCCATCTCGCTCATCGTCTCACGCAAGAGGTGCGATTCCGATCCCACATACAATTTGACATAATTGCCTGCAGATTCCACCCAATCGATTTCATCAAACTTGAGGAAAAAGACCTTCCCGGACGATTTGACAAGAATGCGATCAAGATTCTTTTTATGCGATTCGATATGTTCAAGCATTGAAAGCAATTTCTGATTGACGTTGGTATTATTGCGAAGGACGACTTCGGACTTTGCGCGAACGAGGGCCTGTTCGAACCGGTTCTGATCGAAGGGCTTCAGAAGGTAATCAAGTGCATGAACATCGAAAGCCCGGATGGCATACTGATCGTAGGCCGTCACGAACACAACAATAGGCATCGTATGGAAGTCGATGCTCTCGAGAACATCGAACCCATCGCCCTCCGGCATTTGAACATCGAGGAACACCAGGTCTGGAGACTCGCTTTTGATCGCGGCGATCGCTTCTTTCCCCGAGCTGCATTCGCCGATGATTTCGATATCCGGGTCGCTTTCAAGCAGCGAGAGCAATCGCTCACGGGCGAGCTGCTCGTCATCAATAATCAATGTTCGGATTCTCAACATGGCCGTCTCCTTCAATGAACTTCCACTCCTAATAATAGATATTTCCGCTTCACGGCGAAATGGCCTCTGATCATAGTTGGCAAACTTTACAGGGACGGAAAGGCTTAAAGGAGGGATGAATGGCTGCTGGCATTCGGATTAAGAGCCTTCCTGCCCTTTCAATTTCCAATCGACAATCGAATATTGGCAATTTTTTCTCTTGTGGACGCTGTAGTCCGCCTTCGGCGGAGAACCTACGACCTCCGCCCCAATTCGATCTGCGAGCCCGAATCTCAGGGCGAGCAGTTGTCGAATTGAGGATCTCCCGCCCCTGGATTCCGCTTTGGAGCGGGATTCGGGAAGCGGAACCGCCGATTTGTGGCGGGACCTGATTGGTGGACGCTGTAGGGATCGAACCTACGACCTCCGCCTTGTAAGGGCGGCGCTCTGAACCAGCTGAGCTAAGCGTCCAAAACACTCAAAGCTTATTGCGAACCAGTCCCGAACTCCTCTTCTATTAGCAAGATATGGTTTCAAAACGACAAAAAAAATGGCGAGGGCAAACAACGATGCAGGAGCGTATGATGAACTCTAGTCATGATACGGATCATGTGTGAAATTAGCGGGGAACGGACGAATAATCTCATCCCGCGTAAAGCCTCCGAAGTATCCGAATCCTCCCGAGATGTTTGAGATGTCGGGCTCATCGGCTCGTAACGAGAGATCGTCCCTGAACCCGTTGACAACACTTGAATACCTCTCAAGGTCTCCAATTTGAATCACTTCGATCACCATGTTTCTGAACTTCACAGCGGGTGTGTAGCGCTTGGCTATCTTATCTACTATCCAGTGGTAGGTCGCTTTTCCAGAAGGTGGCGGGTATACAATCTCGTACACGAACCGATCTGTGAGCTCAAAACCCGGATACGTGGCAACCGAAAATGAGGAATCGGTGGCGTCGAGTGGCACTTCCCACCTGCGCAGGACCGAGTCAGGCGTTTCAAATTCAATAAAGAGCCGTATCTGGTGACGCCGCGTCATCGTGGAGAGTCCCACAGAAAATTTCAGTGGTCTGTTCATTAAGTTATCAAGCGTCAATCCTGTTTCGCGCGGAATCACCACAACAGGGGCCGTGGGGATGGTTGTCGTCGACCGAACGAATCCGAGAGAATCGTCACGAACCTCCAGCACACATTGCATACCGTGAACCACTGGCAACGAGTCGCACACATAGGCGTTCACCCACGATCCGGCGTCTTCACTTTGAAGAAGAGAGTCCCTGAAGACATAGGTCGTCCCCCCCGCAATGATCCTCACATCTGCACCTGCGAGCCCTGTATCAGGCACCTGTTGGTCCTGGCTCAACCCCACAGGACCGTATGTGGAGGAAACTCTCACGAACTGCGGGCCTCCGGTATTTGAAATCACTGAATAGACAATAAGCCTGGGGGTGTACTCCCCGATCGGGCTGAAGGGGTTCTCGCACGAGGACACCAATGAAGAAATCGCAATGATACGAAGGAGGTTGTTCATATTGAAACACTCACGTACATCGATGGAAAGAAGGGCAGCATGTTGTACCTGCGTCCCGTCTTACGTTCAAAATAAAAGATGTTCTTCCTGTTGTACACGTTCACGAGACTCCCGCCCAATTCGGCCGACAAAGAGTGTAGGGCGAACCGGTACCGGGCGGATATGTCGAGTCGATGATACGAGGGAAGCCTCGCTGCATTTTTAAGGCCAAGAATCGCGTAGAGGCTCCCGGGATCGTCGTGGAAGGGGTCCAAGGCGGGATTGCTCAGGAGAAGACGGCTGTAATATCCCACCGTCTGCGTAAAGGGAGCCCCGGATTTGAACCCCCAAAGCGCCGTGATATCGAATGATGCCGATACACGAAATTGTGCGAGCACGTTGATTACATGCCGGATATCATAGCGGGGCGGATAGTTCAATCCCTGTGAGGACACTTCTGTTCTGGAAAACGTATACGCGCAGGAAAGGTCGACCGGCTCGAGGGAAAAGCGGATGGTCGATTCAAAGCCCGAGGACTTGCCGCCGCCCGACAGAAAGTCAGGATCCGTCCGCACAATCTTCTCGCGGTTGTACAAAACAAGATTCTTGTACTGTTTGCGATATACCTGAAACCCCAGCGACAGTCCGTCGCCGATGCTGCCATCGAGTGCTGCAATATAGTGATCGGCGAATTCCGGCTTCAGGCCCTTCGGAAGCCCGATCCAGGCATCGAACACGGGGATCAGGTCATCCTCGTTGTTCGCCGTCACCATGCTCTGCGAAATCCGTCCGAATGCCAGTCGCGCATTCCAGTCGCTCCAGAGATTCTGTGACACGTTCAGGCGCGGTTCAACCCCCCACCATCCCATACGCTGGATATTGACGAACTGCAGGTGAATGCCGGCTTCAACCTGCGTTCCTCCGAATTCAGAATGAGAGCGAATCCACCCCGAGAGTTCGCTGGGTGACTCCTCTTCATAATTCCGCTTCAACCCTGTGCCGCTGACAAAGTCATATGATGTTTCCGGAACGACGAACTCCATCCCAAAATTCAAAAAGTCATTCGGTCGCGGCATGTACAAGGTCGCATCAACCCGAATCCCGGGCTGTACGACACCCGTTGAAGTTGGAGTGACTATCGAGTACGGGTCGGGAACTCTCTCCGCGGAATACCGGGAAACATATATGGAAGCCATGAGGTACGCCCGGTTTGCAATCAGACCGTGTGAACTTAGTCCGATCAACTGGTTTCGCCAACGATAACTTGCGCCGGTTGATTCCTGGGAGCGGAGGTCGTCTCCTGAAAGGCAAAGGAGTGCAGAGACGCTGTTCGGACCCAGAATGTCGGTGTTCACTTTTGCCAAAACATCATAAAAGGAAAAAGTCCGGTCGAACCCCGAAAGCCTTCTGAAGGTGTCCGGAAACATGGAATGACGGGCATGAACGAACATCCGGGAGGATGGCGAAATCGGGGTGTTGATCTGGACTCTTGAAGACAGAAGATTCACTTCCGCCCCGGCTGAAGTTCTGTCGGCACGGGGATCTATTGTTTCAAGAGAAACAACCGACGAGAGCCTTCCGCCAAAACCGGCCGGAAACGCCCCCGTATACACATCGACGGAACGAATCACATCGGGATCAAAAATGCTGTACATCCCCAGGGCATGAAAAGGGCTGTAGAGGCGCATTCCGTTCAGCAGAATGAGATTTTGATCACCTGCGCCTCCGCGAACGTAGAAGCGGCTGTTCACATCGCTGGTCGAAACGATTCCCGGCAGGGTCAGCAGCGATCGAATGACGTCCTTTTGAACCGGAACCGGGACTGCGCGAAGCTGACTTTGCTCGAGTCGCCGCAGTCCCGTCACGGGCAGCGGAATGTGTGCTGTCCGCTTGCCCGTGATGACCACTTCCCCGAGTTCCACCGTTGTGGCGACAAGCCTGATGTCAAGACTTCGAGTACCGGCACCAGTAACCTCCTTCCTCGAAGGAAGGTATCCCACTGCTGTGGTCAAGACTGTGTGAGGGCCGGGAGGAATCCCCGAGAGAGAGAAAAACCCTCTTGCGTTTGCCGCTGTTCCCATCGATTCGCCGACTATGCGGATATTCGCATGCGGGATTGGCTCCAGAGTCACGCTGTCTACGATCGAGCCGTAAATGGTGAGGTCTTGGGACGCGCTGAAGTCAGAGCCGGTAGCGGCGAGAACAAGAGAGAGAATCCAACGGTATCGAAGCGGAGACACCATCGCCTTGTTTTCTTTCAGCCTGGCATGAGCGGGTTTTCACGAAGCACCGCCCGTTCCGGAAGGATCCGGGCTTTTCCCCCCGATACAATGAAAGAACGGAGAAGGACAAGAGGTTGAATTGGCGGCAAACGGAGTGATTTGAAATTCAAATTCGCTCGCACACCGAGCGCTGTATCCATCCGACTTTCCCGTCGGCCAGCGTTATTCTCACCCAATCGCCGACGAGATCTCCCACCTGAACCTTGAGGCCCGCATGCATTACAAAGGCATCGAGGCTTTGTTCATCCGGCGAGACCTTCGCCGTGACAATCGGTGTCATGACGATTGCACCGGACTCATCTGCGGCTTCGTATCGCTGCAGGAGATACAGCCCGCCCGCAGGAACAACAACAACAAGGCAGACAATCACACCAATCCGAAATGCACGCTCGAACGATGTGCCCGGGGCAAGGTTCAGAATTGAAAGCATCACGAACAGGGCCACCCATGCGCCGATGAGGATTCCTTTCGTCATGTGCGGCGGAAAAATCCCTGCCAGCAACCTCATCCAGGTCACAAGGAAGAGTTCCGGCACGGCGTCAATGCGATCGATCGTTCGAAGATTTGCGAGCTTGAGATTGAATTGAATATCGGCATCGCCGGGATCGAGACGCAAGGCCCGCTCGTATGCCAGGATCGCCCTGGCAATGTTACCGAGCCGGTACTGCACGTTGCCAAAGTTGAAATAGACAGCCGCGCTGACATATCCCTGGGTAATAATTCTTTCATACGCCGCTGCCGCCTCGGAAAAACGGCCTTCCCGGTAATGCGCATTCCCTTCGTCTAGCACGTCCTCCGGAGTCTGCGCAAAAACACCGGCCGTCATCACTCCGCAAACGAACATCAGAATCACTGCTCTCATGGCTTGCCGTTCAGTGAACGCTCAATTTCGTCAATAGCTTCCGCCGCAGTGTCCAGCAAATCCATTCTAGCTTCCCGTGAATCTGCACCCGGCGCAAACCGCGCAAACTCTGCGCGCTCGAGACAGGACCGCAGCCGGCCAATGACTTCGTCGGAGACATTTTTTCCGCGAAGGACATTGTCCACCGTATCGAGCGTGAGCTGGGCAGGCGGAATGCGAAGCTTGTCGCTGAGATATCCGAACAGCGCGCGCGACACTTCTGTATGGTATGTTTCTGTGTTTCCGGCCGCCAGGATCTTCCTTGCCGATTTCAATCTTCGCGTCGCCTCCCGCCCGGCTTTTCTGGAGCGGACCAGTGACACATTACCGAGCATCTGCTCCTGATGCCTTCTGAACACATACGTTCCTCCAAAAAAGAGAAGCGGAGCCAGCATGACGATCATCGTCCACGTGTCGTCCGAGGTCCCTTCCTTGATTCGGGCAAGGGAACCAGTCTCAAGCTTCAAAAATCGGATGTCCTCTCCAAGGAGTCGAATGTCTTCCTTCGAAGCCAGCGTGCTCCCTGCCGCAGATTCCCTCCCAGGGGAGACTGAAAAGACAAATCGCGGGGAGCGATGAGAAACGTAGGAGTTTTTCGCCAGATCGAAGTACATAAACGTCACCGGCTCGACGACGCGCTCTCCCGCATTACGCGGGATAAGAAGGTATTCGGCGGTCTTGGTTCCACGGATCACCGTCCCATCACGCGTAATGTTCTCCGAAATCTTGGGCTCGTAGGCCTCAATGTCCGCCGGGATCACGGGCTTCGGAACGGAAACTAGTTTGATGTTCCCCGAGCCTGAAACCGTCAATTTCAGGGTAATCGGATCTCCGGTTTTAACCTCTTTTCGATCGGCTGTCGCCGAAAAATCGAACGAGCCGACGGCTCCCGCGAATCCGACCGGAGGCGTTCCAGGGAGCGCATCAACGGTGATCGAGAGGGCATTCGAGGCGAAATCCATTTCTTCCGTCCGAAGCCGGCTAAAGAACGGATCATTGAAGATGTCAAATGGTTCAGACGATCGGCGCCTTACCTGCACGGCACAGCGTACTTCAAGCGGAGTGATCTTCAATTTGCCCGCTTGCGTTGCAAACAACGCTGTGCGTTTAAGGATTGCAACCCGATATTGCTTTCCCCCAAGAACTTCATTGGTGACCTCGGGTGATTTGGGCTGATCAAAATCCTCGGCCCAGAACCCTTCATAGGTTGGCGCCTTGGAAATTACATAGTTTTCGATGTTGACCAGAGTGTAGAGCTTGTACGTAATGATGAACTGCTCGCCCTGTTTGACTCGCTGCTTGTTCGTCGTTGCCCGAATGAAAAGGTTCTCACGCATTTCGTCGGACACGGTGCTTTGGGCCGATGGCCGGCCTCCCGCTGCAACCTGGGTCACCTGGATCTCGATTGGTTTCGTTGTATAGACCGTCCCGGAATGTTCAACCGAAGCGGGGCCAATCGTGTACTTGCCGGCTTTCTGAACCGCCACCATATAGACATACGACAACGACGACGACGCTCTCCCATTAACCCATTGATATTGAGACGATTCGATGGGCCCGCTCAGGACCACAAACCCCGTGAAATCAGGCGGCCGAAAATTTCGCAAACTTACCGATTGTGAACTCATCGCCACAAAACTGAGTTGAAACTGCTGTCCTGCAACGACTGTTCGCTGTTCGACGGATGTTTCAAAGCGGACATCCTGCGCGGACGCGGTCCACACGGCGAATACCATGACGCCACACTTTAGCCAGCGCTTCATTACCAATCCTTCTCAGTCTTGATTCGAACGCCCTCACGCTTGCGAATCTGTTTTTGTATTTCTTTTTCGCTGTTTCTCAGGGCCTCAAGAATTCTTTCGGCCTGATCTTTCGGAATCTGATTCTGTTGAGCTGTTTGAGGCTGCGGTTGTTGTTGCTGATTCTGCTGCTGCTGTTGTTGTTCCTGTTGGTCCTGTTTTTGCTGATCCTGATTTTGCTGCTGGTCCTGCTTGTCTTCCTTGTTCTGGTCCTTCTTCTGCTTGTCCTTGTTCTGCTGCTTTTGCTCCTCTTCCTTCTTCTTCTTGCGGGCCAGTTCGAGATTATGGCGTGCATCCTCATCCGACGGATTCAACCGGAGAGTTTGCTTGTACGCCTCAATGCTTTCTTCCAGTTTCTCAGCCTGATAAAGCGTGTTTCCGAGATTGTAAAAGCCTTTTGAGGCTTCGATACTGTTATCTCCGGTCGCGGCGAACGTTGCGAACGCCTGTTGGGCCTCATCGTACCGCTGCTGCTTGTAATACGCATCTCCAAGATTGAACTCGCCCACTTTTGAATCCGGATACTCCTGCAGGGCCTTTTTATACTCCACCTCCGCATCAGGGAACTTTCCGCCTTCAAACGCTTCGTTCCCCTCGTTGATCAAGGAACGATGTGTCTGGGCTTGTGCAGCAGGATTCAACCCAAGGGCCAGGCAAAGGAGCGCAGGGAGCGGAACGAGCCTCCGCAACCAGCTCAAAACGGTTCCTCTCCGTTCTGAAAGCAGCAACTCGAGGAGAAACAACAGAAGAGCGGCAGCAAGAGGGTATTGGTACATGGTTTCATATCCCGTTACTTGTTTCACGCCAAACTCGACTCGTTCCAAAGTTGAAAGCTCCTTAAAGACCTCGTCAATTTCATTGCCACCGCTCGTTGCCCGACGGTATGATCCTTTCGTCGCTGCGGAGATTTGTTGGAGTGTCGATTCGTCCAGTTTCGTTAGAACAATGCTCCCGCTCCGATCCCGCTTGTAGTCCACACGGCTCCCGGCAGCATTATAGAGCGGGATCGGGCCGCCTTCCGGCGTGCCCATGCCCACGGTGAAGACCGTAACACCGGCAGTCGCGGCCTTCTCAACCGCACTGACGATGTCTCCTTCGGTGTTCTCTCCGTCGCTGACGATGATGATGGCTTTCTGAGTCGGCACGTCGGTGGAAAACGACTTGAGGGCGAGCTCAATTGCGGTCGGGATCATGGTCCCCGGTGTGGGAACGGCGTCCACGTCAACAGCGGATATGAAGAGATCGGCTGCCGAATAATCCGAAGTGAGCGGAAACTGCACAAATGCGTCTCCCGCAAAAACAATGAGCCCTACGCGATCACCTCTGAGTTTGTTTAAAAGAGCCGAGACATCGCGCTTTGCTTTTTCCAATCTGCTCGGGCGGATATCCTCCGCCTTCATGCTGAGCGAAACATCGAGCGTCACAAAAAGATCGATCCCCTCGCGCTTCACTTCTTCCAGCCGGGTTCCGAGCTGAGGGTTCGCAAATGCCAGAATGAGGGATCCCAATCCGAATAACAATAGAATCTGCTTTCCCGTTCGCTTGGCCGTGCTCATATGGGGGGAAAGGTCTTTCAGCATGGGAAGCGCCGCAAAGGAAGACAATGACCGCTTGCGCCACCGGTGCATGACGTAGAAAAACAGGGCCAGGACCGGCAACGCGGCAAGCAGCCATAAGAAATCGGGATGTTCGAATCTAAGCATTTCCTGAATTCCTTAAGGGACCTTCCGGAGAAAGATGTTTACGAGGCCAAGTTCGGCACCGAGAAGAACGAGGCCGACCAACAACCAGCCGGGGAACAAATCGGTGAATTTCTTGTACGCCGTCACCTCAATCTTCGTGCGTTCGAGCTGATCGATCTCGAGATAAATGGCTTTCAGCTTCTCGTTATCCGTCGCACGGTAGTATTTTCCGCCTGTCATCTCGGCCACCGCTGTGAGAGTCTTCTCGTCAAGATCCACCTGCATCATTTGGCGACGGATGCCGAAGGGAGTCTGGACCGGATATGGGGCCATTCCCTGTGCTCCGACACCGACGGTGTACGCACGAATGCCGAAGGTCGCTGCAATTTTCGCCGCGGTGATCGGATCGATTTCTCCGCGATTGTTAACGCCGTCCGTGAGGAGAATAATCACTTTGCTTTTCGCTTTGCTGTCCTTCAGCCGGTTGACACCGTTTGCCAGCGCAAGACCAATCGCCGTGCCGTCTGCAATCATTCCGTTCTTTACTTCCCGGAGGAGGTTCTTCAGCACGGGATAATCGGTCGTCAGCGGGCATTGCGTGAAACTCTCGGCGGAGAAAATCACAAGCCCGATACGGTCATTGGTTCGTCCCCCGACAAAATCTTCTGCGACCTGTTTCGCCGCGACGAGGCGATTGGGCGTAAAATCTTCGGCAAGCATGCTCCCCGAAATGTCGAGTACTAAAACAATGTCTATCCCTTCAGTGGAGATATTCTCCGTGCTGGAAACCGATTGCGGTCGTGCAAGGGCGACAATCAGGGCGGCAAGGAACACCAGCCGAAGGGCGGTAGGCAGATGCCGAAGGTACTCCCGCATGGTGCGGGGGGCTCGCTGAAATGATTGCAGAGAAGAATATCGGATGGTTGTCACCATTGTTTTTCTCCGCCAAAACCAATACAGCGCTGCTATCGGAACAAGAAGCAACAGCCACAAGAAATCCGGATTGGCAAACGAATCACCGAACATCGGCTGGGGCCTCCACAGATGCGGATGTTGGCTCGGGTTTTGGGATCAACGCACGAACAACGGAATAGGCGGTCTGCAATTCTTCCTCGTGCTCGGCCATCGACGGCTCGTATTTTGCAAACTTGACGAGGTCGGCCGTTAGCAAAAACGTATTCACCATCTTCAAAGCCCCCTGCGCTGATGGGATTCCCTTTAGTTGCGCCAGAATTTCATCCGACGTGAGTTCCAGAGCGATGATTTGGAACCTCGCTTCAAAGAATCGGCGGATGATTTCCGTGACTTCCGAATAGAAGTCTTTCACTCTCCCCTGCTGCCAGAGACGTTTATCCTCAAGCTGCCGCAGCGCCATAAGCGCCAGCTCGTGAGCAGGGAGAGGTGGGCTTGCGGCTTCCGGCTGGGCCAGTTGACCCTTTTTGATCTTTTTGTAATACCAGTAGGCCGCGGCGAGAATGGCCGCGATCGCAAGAAGGATCAGCCAGGGGAGCATATCTTCAAACGCCCAGGGCGCGGCCAGGGGCGGCTTGATATCCTTGAGTTCTGCCTCGGCTTCAACTTCAACTGTTGTAATGCTCACCGGAATGGAATCCGTCAAGGCCTGATGCATCGAGCTGTCGACATCAGAGATAACGCGGAACTCCATCGGGGGAATCGCCGTCTCGCCAGGTTCGAACGTTATGAGCCGCACGAGAAATGACTGGCGCTTCCGGTTGTCTTCGACGACCGGCTCCGAGGCTTTCACGCCAAGAACTTCGAACAACCCAAGGCTGTCGCCCTCCGCCGGGCCCGTCATTTGAGCACCCGTCTGCATCTCGGCCTGTACTTTCACATGAATCCATTCGCCGATACGGTAACGGGTTGAATCAACTGAAGCGCGAACTTCCGGTTCCTGCGCCTGCAGGGAAAGGGTCACTATTGCGAAAAAAACTGCTCCGGATAATAGCCTTACCATCGTTTTTCCCTCCGCTGGAAAAAGTTCGTCAGCGGTTTCATGTACGACAGGTCAATCGGGATTTCGACTCCATCCAGTTTGGACTTCAGAAACAAGGACCGTCGCGCCTGTTGCAATGCCATCCAGTGTGCCCTATGGGCCGCTCTCACGGACGGATTCAGCGTGTCGACCCACCGGTCTTCGCCCGTTTCGGCGTCATGAAATGCCGCCAGTCCAAACGGAGGTAATTCACGTTCTCTCGGATCGACAAGGACGATGCCGACAAGATCGTGGCGTTTTCCGGCAATGCGGAGAGCTTGCTCGTACCCGCTGTCCATGAAATCCGAAATCAGGAACACGATCGCTCGTTTCTTTTGAACCTTGTTCAAATACTCCAACCCTGCCTTGAGCCGCGTGGTGCGGCTCGCGGGCTCGAAGGACAGCAGCTCGCGCACAATACGCAGTGCGTGCGTTTTGCCTTTTCTGGGCGGAATGAACGCCTCGATTTGGTTTGTAAAAAGCATTGCGCCGACTTTGTCATTGTTCTTCATCGCGGAAAACGCAAGGATGGCGCTCAGCTCGACTGCGATGTCACGCTTGAGGGACGTTTGCGATCCGAAGAACTGCGATCCGCTCATATCCACGAGCAGCATGACGGTAAGCTCACGCTCTTCCTCGAAGATTTTGACAAAGGGATGATTCAGCCTTGCGGTGACGTTCCAGTCGATCGTCCGGATCTCGTCGCCGGGCTGATACTCGCGCACCTCGGAAAATGCCATTCCGCGTCCCTTGAACACCGAGTGGTATTCACCAGAGAACACCTGGTTGACTACACCACGCGTGCGGATTTCAAGCTGCCGGACTTTTTTCAGGAGCTCCTTGGTTTCCATGGCCTCTTACAAGTATCTCTGTTATTCACAATTGACAATCGATAATTGACAATCGACAATTGACAATCCCTCCGCCTTCGTCTCAGGAACGGCTCAGGGTACTTCGATGTGATTGAGAATTTCCTGGACGACGGTTTCCGAGGTGATCTCTTCCGCTTCCGCTTCGTACGTTACAGCCACGCGGTGACGGAGGACATCCATCGAGACAGCACGGATATCTTCCGGAGTCACGTATCCGCGTCGTTTGATGAACGAGTGGGCTTTGGCGGCGAGGGCAAGGTTGATCGTAGCGCGGGGGGAGGCACCGTAGCTGATCAGGGGAGTGAGTTTATCGAGCTTGAATTTCTTCGGCTCGCGGGTTGCAAAAACAATGTCGAGGATGTAGCGTTCGATCTTTTCGTCCATGTAAACCTGTTTTACAACGTCCCGGGCCGCAAGGATGTCCTTGGGTGACACCACTTGCTTCATGGGCCTGGGTTCCCCGTCGATATTCTGGCGCATGATCAAAAGCTCCTCATCGCGCGAGGGGTAGTCGATTTTGACCTTGAGCATAAACCGATCCACCTGGGCTTCTGGAAGCGGATAGGTGCCCTCCTGCTCGATGGGATTTTGAGTTGCAAGGACAAGGAACGGCTCATCGAGTTTGTAGGTTTCTTCGCCGATCGTCACCTGGCGTTCCTGCATGGCCTCCAGCAATGCGCTTTGCACCTTGGCAGGGGCGCGGTTGATTTCATCGGCGAGAATGAAATTGGCAAAAATCGGACCGCGTCGTGTGATGAACTTGCCGTCTTTCTGGTTGTAGATCATCGTACCGATGAGGTCGGCGGGAAGGAGGTCGGGAGTAAACTGGATCCGTTGGAACTTCGCGCTAATGGCGCCCGCCAAAGTCTTGATCGTGAGTGTCTTGGCGAGTCCGGGAACGCCTTCCAGAAGAATATGGCCGTTGCTCAGGAGACCTATCAGCAAGCGGTCGACCATATGTTTCTGGCCGACGATGATCTTGCCCATCTCGGCGGTCAGCTTCTCCACAAAGGCGCTTTCCTTGCTGATCATTTCATTGATAGATTTGATGTCCACACTGACTCCTTGTAAATGACAGAAATATAATACGTTAGACGGATTAGGGGCGAGAGAGTTCCAATAAGATTGCGGATTGCGGAGTGTGGATTTTGGACTTTAAGTAAGCTATCGCAGTCCGCAATCATCCCGCCCGAACGACCGATTCAAGATCCTCTCACGTTCGGTCGGGCGGGCAATCCGCATTCCGCAATGACGTTGAGCGGGTGACGAGTCTCGAACTCGCGACCTTCAGCTTGGGAAGCTGACGCTCTACCAACTGAGCTACACCCGCAAATCCCCTCACAGGGGAAGTGCCGCCCCCTTAGCACAACCTATGAGGCGGCATCCTCCCCCGAAGGGGTCCCTTTCGGGAGAAACGTCAAACAACTCGTTCTGAGAAGCGAACTCGTTGGACGTTTCGGGACTGACGCTCTACTCTACGAGTCTACGACTCGTAGAGTCGTAGACCAACTGAGCTACACCCGCAAGAGGAATGTGGATTTCGGATTGCCGATTGCGGAATCTCGATTCGCAGTCCGCATTCACCAATCCGCAATCCACATTCCCGAAGCATGAATATAGAAAAATCCCCGCAGTGGTTCAAGACTGCCTGATTACTACCTATCCGGGCCGATTCTTTCGATGATACATCCCGTCAAAAACGACCGCCCATGTCTTCCCATCGTCCGATGACTGTTCCCACAGCTGTCTGACCCGCTCTCTGCTGATGTGAAAGAAGGTGAGCTTATGCAGAAGCTTCCCCGAATCGCTTTTTGATTCACCTGCATATCGGAGCTCGTTCCCTGCCAGAATGCCGGCAAACTCGAGCACGGCCCCCTGGTTGTCCACCCAGAATTGCTGCCACTGATTTCTTTCACTATTATAGGCATTGATGCTCTTGCCCGAGTAGCCTCGCGCAGTCGAGTAGTTTTCGAGAATCGCGCAGCCGCCCTCGATCCGTTCGATCAGGCTCCTCCCGACCGTATCGCCCTTGGGATTCACCACGTCCCATTCCCCAATCCAGAAATCGAATTGACGGTACTCGAGATCTGAGCACGGGGACTGAGTCTGGGCAGCTCCCGGCACCGCCAGAACCATCATGACGGCTGCAATCTTCATCGGCATCATTTCTTCTTCCTCCCTAGCGCGACACTTTTACTTTCCCCTGGCCGCTTGCTGAATAATACTCGCCGTCATACATTGCTTCGGCAACGACCGGGGCGTATTGAAACTCGCCGGCAGTGACTGCCCGGACCACGTAGTAAAACACCTGCGTGCGCGTCGAGTAGATCGACGTGTACAAATTGATGCGATCGTCCCGAACGTCCGTGTATTGCGGACTCGCGGCATTGGTCGTGAAGCTGTAGTTGGACGTCTCCGTGATGCGCGGATTTTCGATCTCAAATCCTGCCGGCAAAAGGTCCGAGATCGCGACATTCTCGAGCCGGTCCACACTGCTCCTCAAGGTTAACCTGACGACAATCAGATCATTTTGTTTCACAGATTCCAGATTGACGCCGTTTCCGGAGCGGTCAAAAAATTCCCTTCGGATCTGCAGATTCTTGTCCTCGATCCGCACCGATCCGTCCTTCCGAATCCCTTCGGTCACGATCGAGTAAAACACGCGCCCCTCGCCTTTCATACTGAAGGTCACGGTTTTGCCGAACGGAACGACGTCGAACTTCTGGTTTCCCCCTTTGTAGACGAATTCCTTTCCTCCCACATTCACAATTCCCTCGATCTTCGCGGCGGATGCCATTCTTGCGGCCTTGCCAAACGCGAGAAGCGTGAAGGCATTATCCTGCGTGCTGTACCAATACAGGCTTTTATAGCGATTCGAAAGATAATCCATGTACCGGGCGATATTCGGATTTGCCGGATCTGTCTCGAGGAGAATATTCAGAACGAGCGCATTGGCGCGGATGGGCGAATCGAAATTCCCTCCCGACGTCCGCTGTGCTTCTTCGGTGACAAACTCCGGGGGAAGAAGCTCGAGAAATGCCTTGCGATCGCCGCTGAGGGCAAAGGCCCCCGCAAGCAGATACTGGGTATCATTGGTCAGCAGCCGCGTTTCCCGTCGATAATAGTTCATCAGGGAAACATCGGCCCGACCGCCCTGCGCAAGCACAAAGAGCGCATAGATCGTGTTTTTGTCTGCGATCCGTTTGATTTGAGTCCGGTTCGCCGAGAAGTAATAGTAATCCACCACGGCCTTGCTCCGTGCAATCGTCCCGACAACGTTCAGCGCCGAGTTAACAACATTTTCCTGAACCGCATATCCGGCTTTTTTCGCCTCGAGCAGAAAATGCGTCGCATACACCGTGGCCCACGGATTCGCATACGAACCTCCCGGCCAGTAGGCAAATCCGCCATCGGCCATCTGCATGCTCGTGACCTTCATGATGGCTTCGTTGACAAAGTAGGACGGACTTCCGGTTGAAAGGATCGTCGGATCGAGCATGACCGCGATATCCCGCAGGTAAATCTGCGGGAAGGCCTTCGAAACGGTCTGCTCCAGGCATCCGTGCGGGTACCCCACCAGGTGCTTCAGCTGTTTCGCAAAATTAGCGACCGGGAACGGACTGAGCATGATGTGGGCGCGGCGGTGAAACGACAAGTACGCATCCGGCACCGCTTGTGTCACGGTTTTTCCCGCTTCTGCTATGCCGCTCTCGGTGTCCAGGACGAACGGCGAGATCGGCCGGATCGGAATTTCGGTGCGTGATTCGAGCTTCTCGCCAAGAGCCGTGGTCCTCACCACCACGACGCCTTTCCCTATTTCACTGCCGACCGACAACCGGACGTTCACCACCTTTTCCTGATTCGGTCCGACTTCAAGAGACACGGTTGATTGAGCCGGAGTGATCCCGCCTTCTGTTTCGATCTCAAAATCGAGATTCACGCTTTTTTCCGTCGTATTGAAAACGGTGAGCGGCATGGTGATCTGATCATTGGGGCTGAGGAATCGTGGAAGCGCCGGAGTCAACACGACGGGATCCGCGATCTTCATGGGTTTTTCAGCCGAACCAAACCGGTCCCCTTTGTAGGCAAGGGCCATCAACCGTACCTCGCCGCTGAATTCCGGCACGTCGAGAGTCACCTCTGCGATCCCGTCACTATTGGTCTTCAGAATGCCCGACCACAGCGCCAGGGGCTTGAATCTCTGAACACCAAGCGGGTTCACGCGTTTTGCCATGGCCATCAGCTCCGCATCGCCGCCGCCCGCCGCCCCGATCGACTTGCTGACGGGCTCAGGAATGAGATCGCTGAAGAAATCGTACGTCGAGGTTTGGAGGGCCTTCTTTGCATAGAAGTATTTGTAGGGATCCGGCGTTTGATAATTCTTCACCTGGCAAATTCCTTCATCCACGGCCGCAAGCGTGACAAACACCCCGCTTTCCGTACCCGCATTGATCGTGATCGTCTGCTTTCGTTTCGGCCGGATCTTCTCCGGAGCCTGGATGCTCACGTCGATCTTGTTCGACGGCTGTTCCACCATGATGGGAAGATATCCATGACCTGCAAGCAGCGGAATATTCAGGTCCTTGATCTTCCGGAAGAGCACTGCGCTCACATAGACGTTCGGCAGAAATTCGCGGCCAATATCGATATCCATTGACGCCGCGTTGTTTTCAACGTTCAGGACTCTGTAGGTGAACACCTTATTCCGTTCGACCGTGATCAGCATTTTTCCGCTGAACGGCGTCTGGAAGAGCAGCGTCGCTTTTTCACCCGGAGCATACACCGCCTTGTCGGCAATGATCTCCACCTTTGCTTCAGGACTTATGCGAAATGACGTCACGTCCGATGTGGACCAGCTGTAAGAATAGAATGAGAACTGATTATACCCCGAATCACCCGCTTTGGAAACGCGCACAACGTACTCTCCCGACCGGGGAACGCTGTATTTGTACTGCAGCGGCGTATCCTGCAGGGTAACTTCTTCCGTCTTTTCCACGATCTCCCGTTTTTCCGAAACGTACCGGAGCGTATTGGTCTGCGGGTGCTGACGCAGGACGGAGTGCCACTCAAACCGGATAACATCCACCTTCGCTTTGAAATTCTTCAGCGGCTCATCCTTCGGATTGACTGCGATGAGTTCGACGGTCCGCGGAGAGTTTGGCGGAACATAATAATCGCCCTGCTGCTTCAGTCCGATAAAGTAGTTTTTGGGATGCACGATGACGTGCGCAACCTGATACACGGGCCGGCCTGATTCGTCAAACACTCCGACCCGGCCGCGGGCGCGTATAATGCCTGTGGACGTGACGTTCCGCGGTATTTCAAACTCCGCACTCCCCTTTCCTTCCTCGTTCGTTTCGCCGTCGGTCACTTCCGGATTGGCGTTGAAATTCTGGGCTCCGGCGTCGTGAAACCTAAAATCCGGAAAGCGCTTTGAGCGGTACGGAAGGTGCTCGAACGTGCCTTCGAACTCGAAGTTCCTTCCCGCGGCCGGAGGGCCGAAGAAGTTGAAAGCCTGGAAATCGAATTTCACGGTTTCGCCGGGTCGGGCCGTTTCTGCGGATGCCTTAAGTTGCACTTTGAGCCGATCGGGAACAAAATCCTCAACGCTCACATTTGTTGAGGCGAGATACACATTGTCCCCGGTGTACAGCCCGATGCTGTATTCCCCGGTGAGGGCCGTCTGAAGGGTCTGGTACTGCACCTCGAACGAACCCTGCTCGTTCAGCGTTCGCAATTGCTCCGAAACCAGGCTGCCCTGGGGGTTCAGGATCCGTACCTTCACCGGAAGGCCGGCAGGAAGCGCATTGTTCAAATCCCTGACGATCCCCGACGAATAGATCTTCTCGCCGGGACGATAGATGTTCCGATCCCCGTAGAGGAACGCATCGTAGGTTCCTTCCCGGTCATGCTTTCCGCCGGTCTCGAACCTCGACGTTTCGACAAGATAGTCATCGAGATGAATGAAATTGAAATCGCTCTCACGTTCCGCCGTCACCGTCTTGAGGGAAAAATTCTTGCTCAGGTCCTTGAAATCGGCGAACTTCACGACACCGTCTCCGTCCGTTTTTTGTGTTCCCATAACCTGATTGTTCGTCGACAGGAGGCTGACCGTCGCTCCGCCGACGGGCTCGCTCGTTTCAAGGCTCACCACAAATGCCATGAGCTCCCGGTCGCTGCGTTTGACAATGATGCCGAGATCGGAAATGGAAACCAGCTTGGAGGTGGACCGCCATGCTTCTTTGGGATTTGCAATCTCAACGAGGTAGAACCCCTTGTATCCCGTATTGAGGTAGGGTGACAGGTCCAGCCGGGTCGTGACTTCGGTGTTTTGAGTATTCTCGATCGCGATCTTCTTGAACTCCAGCATGCGCCCGAAATTTCCCACGTGATACCGATACTTCCTCGAATACCGTTCCTCACCCGTTTCTTCATCGTACTCATAGTCATAGTCGTAGGAACGCCCCTGGTGGAGGAAGTGGACGAGGTTGTTCTGGAACACCTGGCTTACGCGGATGTTGAGTTCCGTCATGTTGACGGTTTTGAGTTCGAGGGTCTTCTGTCCCCCCAGCAGCATGTAGACACCGGAGGCAGAGGCAAATCCGAACGAAGGCGCGATGTTGCCGATGACGATATCGGTCACGTACTCGTTCTGAAGTTTCGCCCCGAGAAAACTCTCCAATCCCTTCTTAAGGACAAGTTTGAATGCCGTACCGGGCTCGAATCGGCCTTTGAGCACAATGCCTTTCCCGTCGCTTTCCACAGTGAAGGACCGGGAGGGGTCGACCGTGATGAACGACTTCACGGTGGTGAGATCGATCTCCTGCGATGAGGTGATCTTGATCCAGCTTTGAGTCCCGTCAAATCCGAATTGATGCCCGTAGATCTTCAATTCGTCCAGCCGCGGGAGTTTATAGACGAGCGGCTTCTCCATGGTGATGCGCGTGTTGGTGGCAGGAGAAGTCAACGCCTCTTCAAACTCCACCTGGATGGTCCTCTCGAGTTCCAACTGCTTGAGAGATCCGATCTCCACCGGGATGGTCTTCTGCTCTCCGGGGGCCGTCACCTTGAAATCCTTCCATACGTTCCCGTCAATGGACAGTTTGAGATATTTGGCAACTTCTTCCGGCTTCACCGGGTAGGTGAATTCGAGATTCGCCCGGACCCCGACCGTGCGCTTGTTGTCGATCCGATCATAAAAGAATTCCGCCCCCGCCAGTGTGAACGCCTGAGTAGAAAATTCGAATTCGCTGTCTCCGGAGAATGCCCGCGCTCCCGATTCCTGAAGAAGGAGGGCCGTATTGAGTTTTGCGGAGAACTTCGTATCGCCCGCGAGGGGAGCGTCTGGACTGAAGACGAGGCGGGTGCTGTCCTGCCAGACGAATTTTCCCGGAATGGCGGGAGTGAATTCGATGTACGGTTCGTCCGTCCACATGTTGACGCGGGTATCGCTGACGATCCCGCGGTTGAACGTGAGCTGAATGACAGCGTCATGATTCACGACGCCCTCCGGGAGTTCCGAAACGATCCGGAGATCGGAATCATCAACCGAGCATGCGGCAAGCGCCATCAACAGAATCATGGAACTGCGGGCCAGAGTAGTCATAAAACCCTCGAAGAAAGTGGTGGTTGGAAACGGGTCATGAGGCATCGTGGATGAGAACAGTAATGGTTGTTAAACGTCCTTTTTCGTCCGCACAGGTGATCACATGCTCGCCCGGCTTCATGGGAAGGAACACTTTCTCGCCGACCTTTTTTCTTCCGAGGAATTCCCGGTCGAAATACCAAGCATGTTCCTCCACATCGGCACCCGACGTGGCATGAAGAATGAGATGTTGCTTCGTGGAAACGCGAAAGTAGGTCATCCCGTCGGTCGGACTGAGGATCTTCGGCCCTTCCCCGGAAAACACTCTCGTGCATCGTTCATTGTGGGGCGGAATCCTTTCGTACCCGAAGCCGTTGCTGTCCCAGAAACTGAGGAGTTCCGGAGGGTAGTTGGGATAGACGACGGTGCGGGAGGCATGTGTGCCGAGACAGGAAGAGCAGTAGTGAGACCGGCGATCGAGAGCGATCTGGAACTCGCGCTCAAGGTCGCAGACGACGGGAAGGGTCCTCGTAACAGCAAAATGATCCATGATCCTGCGCTGGCATCTGGGGGTCGGAAGATGGCCGCTTTTCGCGCACACTTCCCGTATTCCGGCGTCGGGCGGCATGGGCATGAGTGTCTTGAGATGGGGCGCGGAAATTGCATTAAAAAGATCAAACAACAGCGGGGCCGCTGCCTTGCTCCCCACGAGCTCCGCACTGCCTCGGTTGTCTGCATTGCCGACCCAAACCCCGATGGTGTACTGCGCGGAAAATCCGACGGACCAGGCATCGCGTCGGCCGTAGCTCGTGCCCGTTTTGTACGCGACCTTCGGGAGATTCACCGAGGATTCAAAGTTGTTGGGGAGGTCTGGCCGGTCGAGGCCGGACAAAATCTCCGTGATCATGTAAGCAACGGCCGGCGAGTACACTTGCCGTTCCTGGACCGGATCATCGCCGTCCCGGAGGATGACCCGCAGAGGCGAGAACATCCCTTTGTTCGGAAATACGAGGAAGGCGGACGTCAACTCTTCCAGTGTGATGCCGCATCCTCCCACAACCATACTCAATCCCAGGTTCTTCTTTTGAGATTCGAGCGACAGCAGTCCGAGCTCGACCAAATGGTTCGTGAACGGGCCGACTCCCGCGTCATGAAGCGTACGAATGAACGGAACGTTGAGGGATTTTCGCAAGGCGGCGTCAACGCTGACGAGTCCCGAGTATGTCCCGTCATAGTTCTCGGCGTAGAATCCTTCGGCATCGTAGGGCGTGTCGAGGAGTACCGATTTCGGGGTCAGAATGCCCTTTTCCATCTGGTGCGCAATAAGGAAGGGTTTGAGGGTTGATCCGGGAGAGCGGACGGCGCGGACAGCGTCCACCTGGCCGCGGGAAGTGCTGTCCCCAAAATCGGGCGACCCGATATACGCCAGGACTTCACGGGTTCTGTTCTCCACGATAACCACGGCAGCGTTTTGAACGCCCTGAAGCTTCAATCGTCGAACGTGCGATGACAGCAGGCGCTCTGCGGTTCTCTGGATATTCCAATCGAGGGTGCTGCGGATCTCATGCGCCGCTCTTGCATTTCTCACCGCATTCAGGGAGAAATGCGGCGCGCGCCGCGGGGGTGCGGCCCGTCGCGCATCGGCCGGAGTATTCCAGATAACGAGGGAGTCTTCGACCGTGAGTAATCCGTCCCGCATCCATTCCGCTGCCTTGCGGATTCGCTCCTGATACAACGCGTCGCCGTCACGGTCGGGGCGAAGGCCGTTGGGATCGTTCGGGATGAGAATCAGATCGATAAGCTGGGCAATGTTCAGGCGCTCGAGCGGGGTCTGATAATAGAGCAAGGCGGCAGATTTCAGTCCCTCGATGTTCCCGCCCAGGGGGATCATGGAAAGGTAGAGCTCGAGAATTTCCTCTTTCGAGTACTTCCATTCCAGCTGAAGAGCGCGGAATGCTTCAGCAAGCTTGGCAGTGTACGTCCGTTCCTTCGGCTCGAGCATGCGGGCGACCTGCATGGTGATGGTGGAAGCTCCGGAAATGCGCTTACTTGCTCCGATGTTTTGGATTAGGGCCCGACCGGCCGAAAACGGATTCACTCCGGGATGAACGTAGAAGTAGCGGTCTTCCTTATGCAGAAGGATCATTTTGAGCTTCCCGGGGATCTCCTCCGGATGTGTTTCAAGCCGCCATCGTCCATCGGAAGCGAGAAACGCATGCAGGAGGTTTCCCTGCCGGTCGTTCACAACGGTCGAAAACGGTTTCAGGTCAGGAAGAGGAAAAAGGATGTTCAGGATGAGGAAGATGCAGGCTGCGGCCGCCAGGGGAATGAGCAGCAAGCGGGAGATCAGTCGCAGCATGATGAAAGTGCGGTTCAGAATGGACCCCGACGAGAGGCAAGCAAAAAAGACAACATCGACCCGGCGGCGGTGGACTCACCGGCCGCCGGGATGGTTCAATTCATTGGATCATCGCGCCGTCAGGCGAGAGGATCTTCGCGGCGCCATACCCCAACTGCTCCAGCCCGGCACGAATGGCGGCAACGTCGCCGACGATGACAATGTTGCTCTTGTCCGGATGAATATAAGCACGGGCCGCTTTGCGGACATCGGCAACTGTGATTTTTTCGAATTCCTGGACATAATTGTTAAAATAGGAATCCGGCAGGTCGTATAAGACGAGGTTCATCAGCTGACCGGCGATCTGGCCCGGTGTGCAGTGGATATACGTTTGATTGGTTTGCTCAATCTACTGCTTGAAATCCAATGGGTCAAGCGAGATTCCCCCCACCCTTGAATACCCTGAGAGATTTCCTTACTGTTCAATGCCTCAGGAAATCTGATTAAAGGGATAGATCATGCAATTTCGATTATCGCTGAAACTCCTCTGCGGCGGTGCATTCCTCTTTGTTTTTATGGGGGGAGCCGCAAAAGACCCCGTTCGTGCAAGATCGGGAATGGTCGTTTCATCCCACATGCTCGCCTCCGAAGTCGGGGTGCAAATCCTCAAGAACGGCGGTAATGCCGTTGACGCAGCAGTTGCAACCGGCCTGGCCCTTGCTGTTGTACATCCCGCGGCAGGAAACATTGGAGGCGGAGGGTTCATGATCGTCTTCAGGAACGACGGCACTGTGACGGGTTTTGATTTCAGGGAAAAGGCACCCACTGCAGCTCACGACCGCATGTATGTTGATTCCGCGGACCAATACATTGATGATTTGAATCATGAGGGATATTTGTCGGTCGGCGTCCCCGGAACGGTCGCGGGATTCGATCTGGCCCTTAAGCGTTTCGGTTCGAGGTCATGGAAAGATCTGACCACCCCCGCGGTGAATCTTGCCGAGAAAGGGTTTCCGCTGAGTTGGGCGATGATCGACGATTTCAAAGCCTTGTCCGAGGATTGGAAGAGGTATCCCTCCTCCTCCCGTGTGTTCTTCAAGAAAGATACGCTGCATTTCGAACCCGGGGAGCTCTGGAAACAACCGGACCTTGCGGCAACTCTGAAACGGATACAGCGCAATGGCCGCGACGGTTTCTACAAGGGCGAAACGGCACGCCGGATCGCTGCTGATATGAAGAAGAACGCCGGCCTGATCACAGAAAAGGACCTGGCAAACTACGAGGCAAAGGAGCGGAAACCGCTTCACGGAACATACCGGGGCTTCGACATCTATTCGATGAGTCCGCCAAGTTCGGGTGGAACAGTGTTGATCGAGATGCTCAATATTCTTGAAGGATTCAATCTGAAGCAGTATGGGCATAATTCGGCACAGTACATGCATCTGCTGACTGAATCGATGAGACGGGCGTATGCCGACAGGGCCCGGTATCTTGGCGACCCGGATTTCAATCCTCACATGCCTATTGAGAAACTGATATCAAAAGAGTATGCGGAAGGACTCAGGAAGTTGATCAGCCTGAACCACAAGTCGGACAGCGACCCGATCGCCTTTAATGATGATCACGAGAGCACAGAAACGACACATTACTCGGTGGTTGACGCGCAGGGAAATGCGGTGGTGGTAACGTACACACTCGAGTACGGATACGGATCTCGAATCGTCGCTGACGGGCTGGGGTTTCTCTATAATAATGAGATGGGGGATTTCAATCCTGCGCCGGGCCGGACGGACACCTCGGGGATGATCGGAACAGCGCCGAACCTCGTCGCTCCGGGAAAACGGATGCTCTCGAGTATGACACCCACCATTGTCGCCAGGGATGGGAAACCGTTTGTGCTGATCGGCTCGCCGGGTGGCAAGACAATCATCAATACCGTTTTACAGGTTGTGCTCAACGTTGTGGACTTCGACATGGATATTTCCGAGGCCGTGACGGCTGGCAGAATGCATCATCAGTGGCTTCCCGATGTGTTGCAGATCGAAGAATATGGAACGACCATGGACTCCCGAAGACTGCTTGAAATGATGGGTCACAGGATTCGCGCGGTTGATCAACAAGGCAGTGCGATGGGGATCATGATCGATCCGGAAACCGGCCTGCGGCTCGGGGCTGCCGACCCAAGAGCTTCGGACGGCGGTGCGGTAGGGTATTAGGGATTTCGGATTGATGATTGCGGATTTCGCCCGCCCCGCCAAGCTTATTTGAGCCTGAGGGTTGACGATTGCGGATTGAAAACGCTCAGGAGTGTAAGACGATAGTAAGCTACAATATCCATGTTTGTCGACTTCTCACATTTCACGACTCACATTTTGCTGTGTTTTACTCTTCACTCTTAACCCTTCACTCTTCACCATATTTTAATGCCTGACTACGAAATTGTTTTCGGTGCTGCGAGTATGGCGGTACTCGCGATGACATCGCTGATCCTTGGGTCATTCATTGGCGTTTATGTGAAGCCCTCCCAACGGACAAACGCTGTGATCATGGCCTTCGGCACCGGCGCACTCATCCAGGCCCTCGCCCTCGAACTCGCTTACGAAGGCGCAGAACGGCTCATGCACCATGCACACCTCGATGGGGTCAGCAGTTGGTTTTGGGTTGCTGCGGGATTCATCGCAGGCGGGGCGATGTACTATGTTGCAAATCTGATTCTGGAGGAGCGCGGGGCGGCACTCCGGCATCCCGCAATGGCCAAATTGTACATGCTGAACAAAAAGCGCGAGGAATCGGCCTCCATTCTTACGAGTCTTTCAAAGATCGACCTTGTTCGGTCCCTTCCGCCGGAAGAAATGGAAGACGTTCTGGTGTGTGTCCAACCGGTTCACTTTCCTTCAGGTAAATTGATTTTCCGAAAAGGCGACAAGGGCGATGCGGTTTATCTCATCGAAAAGGGCCGTGTGAGCATTGTTGCAGGCAGCAAGAAAGGCAGGGAGGCAACTCTCGCGGAACTCGGACCTGGGAATTCCTTTGGCGAAATGGCCCTCCTGACCGGTGAGCCGCGCTCCGCGACCGCCGTCACCATCTCTGACACCTCGCTTCTGCGGATCGACAAGGAGCATTTTGATGAACTGCTCGAGCGCTCGCCCAAACTCCGGCGTGCCGTGGAACAATTGAATTCCCAACGCCTGGTGACCAACGTTGAAGCGACCAAAGGAAGCGTGGATGCCGATCACTGGCAACATGTGGCGCTCGCAAATATTCAGCGACTGACCCGATCCGAAGAAGCCACGATGATGAAAAGCCATGTCGCTTCGGGGGCAGCAATTGCTATTTTTCTCGGAGCCATGCTCGACGGCATTCCTGAGTCAATCGTCATTGGATCCAGTTTCGTTTCGCTCGAATCCTTCCGGTTTACCTTCATCGCCGCCGTGTTCCTCTCGAACCTTCCGGAAGCCATCGCGAGCGCGACAGGCATGCAGGCCGCCGGGTTCAGCAAGTTGAAGATTTTCGGATTATGGGGAACACTCGTCGTGGCGGGTGCGGTTGCGGCCGCTCTCGGAAACATCTTTCTCGCCGATGCTCCGCCTACAGCGCTGACGCTTGTCGGGGCTGTGGCCGGGGGCGGAATTCTCGCGATGGTCTCATCAGTGATGATGCCGGAAGCATATGAGGACGGCGGCCCATCGGTGGGTCTTGCAACGATCGCAGGGTTTCTGTGCGCGTTTCTGTTCAGCTTTTTGTAGGTGAGATTCCCCCCCATGGGAGATCCCCGGAATCTCGCGGAGGATGCTCAGGAAGATTCCGGGGATCTTCCGGCGTAGGGGGAATCTCACCACCTCCCCTCTTTTGCCCAAAGGGTTCCGCAAATCGTCTGATAAGGACAACCCGGGCATTCCTTCTTTTGGTCCTCCGTTGGTCGAAAGGGAACACCCGGATCCTTGATTTCCTTCGCGAGCTGCAAGATCACTTTGTGAAGATTCTGATGCATGTGCTCCGACACCACGCCATCTTTCGAAAGCCCCGTTTCGATGGTTTTGTCAAGAAAGTTCCTGCCCAAAAAGATATACGCGGGAACAATGTTGGAAACCGGCTCTTCTGCTTGCCGGGAGTATAGGAGACTGTACATCGGGAGCTGAAGCGACCCGATCGCTCCAGACCATGATGGCCGGTCGTCCGGATTAAACTTTTTCCAGGCAACTTTATACGGAGTATCGTCCTGGCGGATTTTATAATCCAGGATGTACGTCCTTCCGTCCCCCCTTCGTTCAATCCGATCAATGCGGCCCGTAAAATGATGCCCGTCCAACATCAGTGAGATCTCCTGTTCAAGCCCAAGGATTTCCACCGATTGTTGCTCGAGAATGCGCTCCTGGTATTCTGCGAGAAATTCCTTCAACTTCGTGATTGTCTGCTGCCTCAAAAGATATATTGATCCCTTCTGTTTCGGCCCGAATGCCTGATTGAACACTTCTTCCGTTGTCTTCTTCACTGCGTCGGAATTTAAATCACCCGGCTGCAATTTCTTTCCCAAGGCGGCATCAAACAGGGATTTCATGATCTTGTGGACAAGATTGCCGACATCCAACTGTTCGATTTCCGATCCCACCCCCTCTTTTTCCTTTAGCCCCAGCACATAGCGGTAATAGAATCGCAATTGACATTTGAGATACATATCCAATGCCGTTGTGCTGAATTCAAACTTGTCAAGAAAGCTCAGCATTGATTTTGTTTTCGGCACTTCTGCCGTCTCTTCATGGGCAAGGTGGATGTCGTAACGAACCAGTTGTACCGGATCCGCGGACTTGGGAGAGTGGCGGATTCGATCCCACAGAATTTTCTCAATAAAACGGCTGCGCTGGCGTTTGTTGTTCTCTGTGAAAAAGAGATGGACCTCCTTTGCCCCATCAATGAGGTTCCTGAAATAATATTCAATCAGCCGTTCCCGCTCCTTATAAGTTTCCAGCCGGAGTTGTTCGCGGACTTGCTGAGGGAGAAGCATTTCACTCCCGCGGCCACCAGGGACAATATCGTCGCTGACATCAAGCACAAAAACACGATCGAACGACAACCCGCGAGTTTCGAGGAGGCCGAGGACCTGAAGTCCCCTGAGCGGAGTTCCGGGAAACGGCACGGCTTGAACACCGGCGTACGTTCGAAGAAACGAGCCGTAACTCGTCACGTGTTCAAATCGTTTGTCCGAGGCTGCCGAATTGCGGATCGCTTCCGATATCTCTAGGAGTTTTTCTGCATATCTCGAGAACAGCGGATGACGATGCGCTGTGCTTTCCTTGTTGATGAGGAAAATGAGGTCGACAATCTTTCCCGCAAACTCTCCCAGTGTGCCGGGATCAAGAAACGGCCGGATTGTCCGGTCGTGGATCCATTTCAAATGGTCTTTCAACCGCATTGCGGAAATCGAACCGGCATCCGTGGAGAGCCCTCCTGCAATTCGCTCGAAAATGCGGTTTTCCGCTTCCAGACTTTCGAGACTCACCATGGTCGCGGGGCGACGCGCAAGAAGATCTTCAAGCGCGTGGAACAGTACGCGCGTTATGTCGGTGCGCTGGTCAAATCGGATATTTTTGATGTACGGATGAAGGACAAAACGGCAGTACACACTCGCCTGCACTGCCCCATCCCGCGCGGTCTCTGCAAGTTCGAGGAGAAGAGCAAGTAACCCGTACAGCGGAGTGCGCGCCAGCGGGTATCCGAGGGAAATATTGTACTCTTCCTCCTTCAAGAGAGCCAGCGGCTGGGAGAGGACAGGAAAGAGCGCATCGGGAGAAGGTACAACAATGACAGTTCGCTCGTCCAATTTTTCTCCCGCGTCCAGGAGCATTTGAATCCTGGCGTTGAGAGCAAACACCTGACCGTGTGAATCCGACGATTTGTAGAATTGGATCTCAGGCAATGCGTTCGCTCCGGAGGCCTCCGCCGAGGACGAGTCAACAAACAAATTCATCTGCGAATCGCCGATTTGATCCTTCGCCGTGCTCAACCACTGAAGTTGTGCGGAAAGACCGGGGCCCTCCTGGAACACAAGCACGGTCCGATCCTGTTCACTCAGCCCTTTGAACAACTTTTGATCCGTCAGCGTGAGGGCGTAGAATCCTGCAAGAATTATGCGGCGGTAGCGGGAAAGGTCCAGCGATTCGATTGCTTTTGCGACTTCCACCAATCGCATGGAGCGGGTGAACAGTCCTTCCTTCCTGAGCCGTTTATACAACTCCTCAAAATACACGACGAGCAAGTGTCTGTTACCAAACGTCAGCCCACCGACTTTTTCGCGGAGAAGGCTTTGATCGGCACCCGCGAGCATCAGCTCCTCGAGTTCGTCAAACAATCGAAAACCGAGCGGCAAGAAATGGTCGAACGTGACGAAATGTTCTCCGCCGAGTTTTTCAGCCACACTGCTGTGAATCTCAAATAGAATTGAAGCCGCGTCCAACCGGTCAAGGTCCGGTTCATCCAGCGAAAGATGTTCGAGGGCAATGTGCTGAATGAACTCGTCATACGAGAATATCAGCGGAGGGATGAATGCTGTGCCTCGTTGGCCGGCAAGAGCCTTTCTCAGGACATGCGACGGGCGTTTCCCGGGGAACACAACGAGATTGTCCGAGAGATCGGTTCCTTCCCCTTCAACAAACGACATCACTTCCTCCACGAGGCTGCGAGTCACCGGTATGATTCGAATCGTGCTCATTCGACGCCCCTGCACACGCCAGTATCAACGTACGCCAGTACTCCCTTCACGGCTTTTCCCGGAAATACCTCGCGGAGTATTGCCATGTAATTGCGAACCTGATCAACGTAGTCTTTCTGCTCTCCGCCTGTTTTGTAATCAAGCACCGTCACGGTCTCTGCATCGACAACAACCCGGTCCATGCGGAACAGTTGCCCGTCGCGCCTTGCAAATTCCTGCTCATTGAAAACTGTTCTCCCTTTCGCAATCCGAAAATGGGGCGCCATCTCCTCCCGGGTGAGAAACCGGCCGATTGATTCCTGTAATTCGGCAACAGCGGGGGACGTTCGTTTCGACCTGGCTTCCGCCTCCGTTGCTTTTCGGACATCGTCAGAAGGATTCCCTCCAACTGTTTCGATGCGGGCAAGAATGTTGTGAATCGTCTCCCCCCGTTTCGTCTCCTCAAGGTGGATGCGCTCCACTCCCTGCCTGACATCGAGGCCCAGGTTGTGGTGAACCAGGGTTGCCCGCGGCTGGACAATCACCGGGTCCAACGTAACTTTGGATTTCTTCTTCGGTTCAAAGCCCTTTTCGGGAAGGAAGGCCGAGGGTTCCTTTGCCTGCGGGTATTGCACGGCAAGTACGTACATCTCATCCTTCGCTCGCGTAAGAGCGACATACAACTTGTTCAACTGGTCGACTTTTCCCCTCAATTCGCGGTCAACGAGGAGCCTGTCCAGATATGCGTTCTCTTCTGCATGTTTCTTGACGAGCCTTACCAGTCTCACGCCGTCCTCGGTTTCCTCCATAAACACCCGGTCGGGGCGGATTGGCACGTCGTAGAGCAAGACAACGACAACGCGGAAGTCGAGCCCTTTGGCCTTGTGGACCGTCATGATGCGTACAGCATTCACGTCCGGCGGTACGTCGATGTTCCAGTCAGAGTCTTCCGAAATCTCCTCCGCAAACTCAATAAACTCGGCCAGACTGTTCACTCCCTGTTCTTCAAAGTGTTTGACAACATCCAACAGTTTTACGAGGGCGGCTTCTTCCTTTGGGACAAGGTCAAACACTCCGAACAGCTTATAAATGTGGGTCGTCAGGTCGTACAGGGGCAGGTAGCCCGTGACGGAGAACAAGGGATCAAAGTATTGATCCCAGAGTTTGGGGAATCGTTCCTTGAAGAGTATGTACAACGGCCTCTGCGTTGAACTCCGGTTTCGCTCAAAACCAAGTCCGTGGAGTTCTCCAGTATCGATCTTGATGCCGTCCGCCTGCAATCTCGCCCTGAAAAGCGATCCAACGAGGAATGTTCCGAATGTCAGACTGTCGATCGGGGAATCGAGAAACCGGAGGAAGGCAAGGATTTCGCCAACGACTTTGCGCGTGCGAATATCGAGCGTGCTGAACGGAACAAACTCGTGCCCGGCTTCATTCAGCCAGCCGCTGACCTTGACCACATCCTCGTTTTCCGGCGTGATGATGGCGATGTCGCGCAGGGAGAATCCGCGATCGAGACAATCGGAGACGATGCGAAGAATCACTTCCCGCTCGGGCCTTTCTGTCGATTCTCCCTCCATGACAATCGTCTCGACAACTCCTTTTCCCTTTGCCTCCGGGCGGGGTTTCTGGGTAAACGTGGCCAGCCCGCTTGCCTGCGCCGCGCCGGACATCACTTGAAACGGAACGATCTCATGGAACACCGTTGTCGTATAATCAAGAATGCGCTCGCCGCTGCGGAAATTGGTTCCAAGCGTCAGGAGCTCGGGGGGTGCAGAAGGAAAATACTTTCCGTCGATCAGGTTTCTCATAATCCGCCAGTCGGCTCCGCGAAACCCGTAGATCGACTGTTTCATGTCCCCTACGACAAAGAGGCTTCCGGAGGTCCCAAGGGAGTTTTCGATCAGCGGCATGAGTGTCAGCCACTGGATGGGTGAGGTGTCCTGGAATTCGTCGATGAGGTAGTGGTGGATCTTTTCCCCAATCGCTATATAGAGGTCGGGTGCGATTCCTTCGCTCACAAACTGCGCAAGCCGCAAGGTCATGTCGCCGAGGTCCACTCTGCCCTGACGGCGCTTCACAAGATCCAGTGTTTCCTTGAGAATCCGGTGCGTGATAACATAGGGCGCAAAATAGTTCTGCGCATGCAAGAGGATCAGTTCGCTTCGGAGCAACTCGATCTCCGCGAAGAGCGATTCAGAGGATTTTACGAACCGGGAGAATTCGATTTGGGGGGATTTACTTTTTGTTGCAGGGGGGTTGGGAAATTTCAGATCGAGGAGCCGGTCGATTCTGCCCGCACGCGCTTCGCTGCGATAGGTCACAAAGCGGGTCGAAGGAGCAAGCTTCGAGCGGTCCATCGTTGTCCCAAGTTCCTCAACCAGACCGCAGAGCTTTTGACCTTTTCCTTCGTATTCACCGGAACGGTCTTCGTTCAGCAATGGACGTGCTGTAGAGACAATTTTGCCGTAAAGATTCTTGACTTCCCGCGCAAGTTCACGGTAGGGATTCCAATGGAACTTTGCGTCACCCCCACGCGTGAGAAGGAGCCGGTACGTCAGATCGTTAATCAATGCTGCGGAATCAGAGCCTTCGGTGATCCCGGCAGCAAAACGTTCGAACGCCTCGTCCAGCATGGGTCTGCTGTCGATCACGATATCGAACCCGGGCGGGAATCCGAATTCGAGCGCAGAGGCCTTGAACACGCGTGCAAGAAAGCTGTCGATTGTTTGAACCTGGAACTCGGAATACCGGTCGAGAATGGTTTCGAGAACTTCCCGTGCGCGTTCCCGGATCTCGTCATCCTCCATCGAGACCAACCCGCGCAGTTCTTCGATTGTCCCCGGCTCGCCTAGGGCAGCCTTCTTCAGAAGGCCCATCACCCGCTGTTTCATTTCAACGGCGGCGTTGTTCGTAAATGTTATGGCGAGAATGCTTCCGAGCTTGTTGTGCGGAACGCGTTTCGATAAGAGGAGCTGGACCAGCCGCTGGGTCAGCGTCGTCGTCTTCCCTGACCCCGCGGAAGCCTCAACGACTATAACGCAGGGAAAACGAAGCTGGGAGTCATTTGGAAGAATTGAGGACATGAATGGAGTATTTGAGTATCTGAGTAGTTGAGTATATGAGTAAGAAAGAGGCCCGAGCAGATAAGAGGCTTAACTCCTCTTCTCACATACTCAGATTCTCAACCACTCATATACTCATATACTCCGCTACTTCTCCTCCACTTTCAACCCAAACGAATACTTGTCGAAGTAGATGTTCGTCACCCCATATTCCACTTCCCCCCTCTGAAAATCGACGTTATCGGATCGCATGGATTGTTTGGGCGGACTGAGTTGCTGGTTGTGATCGGAATTTGCGGCCACCCGGTACTGATCGAGCCCGCCGAAGTAAAAATCCCTGATTTCTTTCCGCTGTTCGATCGGGCCGCTGAAATATTGCATCGCAAAAACCCCCATGTACGGATCGACAGGAACCCAGCCATACGGATTGATGTAGATTTCCGTCCAGTCGTGAATTGTTTTTC
>JBBDYD010000048.1:0-7163 GCA_040901865.1 Bacteroidota bacterium
ATACCCTCTGTGTCTCTTCTTTTCCCTCTGCACCTCTGCGTTAAAATATTATGAAACAGGTCATTATTGAAGATTGTTCACCACACGCTTTACACCTTGCACGAGTTTGACGTTATGAAAGTTGATAAGGATTCCAAGTTGTTTCTTCAAGAGACGGACATAGGTCAACACCTGTGCGAACATCACGGGAGGAATGGTTTCGATCGCTTTAAGATCAACCACGACCTTTCCTTCCACAAGAAAATCTACCCGGTAACCGCACTGAAGTCTGACTCCCCGATACTCTACAGGAACCGGGAATTGCCTCTCGTAGTGAAGACCGGCGGCATCCATTTCCGCTGCCAAACATTCTTCGTAAGCACTCTCCAATAACCCAGGACCAAGGACTTTGTGTACAGCGATTGCGCACCCGATAATTCGTTCAGAGATCTCATTCTCATGCATAGCACCCCCATTGATAAAGTTGTTGATTAATCCTTTTGATTCATTCTCCCCGCCTCTCTTTTTCCCTCTGCGCCTCTGCGTTAAAAATCTTTGCTCCTCAGCTTTTGCGCGACTGGAAGAGCACTGCAACCACAATGATCAGTCCGGTCAGCATCAGCCTTGTTTCCTCGCCGACTGCGTTAATGCTCAGGATCTTCTCGAGATAGCCGATGATCAGAATTCCGATGGCCGTGAGACCGATCGACCCCTGGCCTCCCCGGAGGGTCGTTCCGCCTATCACCACCATTGCAATCGCGCTGAGTTCGTAGGCAACACCGGCTTCCGGATCGCCCTGAAGCTCCTGGGCGGACTGGCAGATGCCGGCAATTGCGCAGAAGACACCGCTAAGTGCATACGCGATGGTTTTGGTTTTGCTGACGGGCATTCCGGAAATCCATGCCGCTTCCTCGTTCCCTCCTATTGCATAGAGCCGCCGGCCAAGGACTGTCTGAGACAGCACAAACCAGGATATTCCAAGACACACGAGAAGAATGACTGTGACCACAGCAATATTATCGCCGAGGATGCGGGCGTTCAGGAAATCGAATGAAGGCGGGACATCGACATATTGATAGGAGCCATCGGCACCCTGCACTGCCGTCGAGACCTTCTGCCCTCCCGAGACGAGCTTTGCCGCTCCGCGCGCGAACACCATCATTGCGAGTGTTGCGATGAATGGCTGAACCCTGTATCGGGCAATGAAGCGGCCGGAGACCCATCCGCACAGAGCCCCTCCTCCTATTGCTGCAAGGCCGGCAACCCAAACGGGCCACCCGGCATGAATGGCCACGAGCGAAAAAAGGACCGCCGCCAGCGCCATGATGCTTCCAACCGAGAGATCAATTCCGCCCGATACGATCACGAGGGTCATTCCGCACGCCAGAATTCCGATAACAGAAACCTGTCTGAGCATATCGCGGTGAGTGCCCCATTCAAAGAATGCGCCATCGGCATTAAAAAATATGCCGACAGCAAGAATGAGTGCAAGGGAAAACAGCGCCCGGGTGTGCGGTGTTCGAAGGATCGGAAACGAATTCACGACAGGGAGGACCGAAGCAAGGGGCTTCATGAGCGACAATGTAGAGAAATGTCGGATTCGAATCCAACCGCAAAATTCGAGGCGCGTTCAATTAGCGGAATGGGAGTGGAGTATGTGAGTACATGAGTATTTGAGAAGATGAGTAGATGAGTAGTAGAGACATGTTCTCTCGAAAGCGTTTGTCCCGAAGGCTAAAATTCTTTATACTGGCACGCATGGACATGAAAACACTGTCAACTGTTTATCGCGACGGGTTATTGAAAGACACGATTCCGTTCTGGATCCCGAGGGCCATCGATCGCGAGTGCGGCGGATATTTTAATGCTCTTGATCGCGATGGGACGATCATCGGCACGGACAAGAGCGTGTGGCTTCAGGGAAGGTTTTCCTGGATGCTCTCCACTCTTTATCAAAAGGTCGAGCAAAAGCAGGAATGGCTCGATTTCGCCCGTAACGGCATCGACTTCCTATCGAAGCATTGCTTCGACACGGATGGCCGAATGTTTTTTTGGGTAACACGGGAAGGGAAACCTCTGCGAAAGCGGCGTTACGTGTTCTCTGAAACATTCACGGCTCTCGCATACGCAGGATACAGCCTCGCTTCGGGAGACAAGGTGTGGGGACAAAAGGCCCTCGAGTTGTTCAAGATGCTTTACCGTTACCACACCACCCCGGGTCTGCTTACGCCGAAGATCAACCAGGAAACCCGGCCGATGAAGGGGCTTGCGATGACCATGATGCTCATCGCAACCGCACAGGAGATCCGGAAGGTCGTCAACGACCCGTTCCTCACGAAGGTCATCGACGACGCAATCGCAGACATCGAGCATCATTTCCTCAAGCCGGAATTCCGCTGTCTGCTGGAAGTCGTGGGGCCGAAGGGAGAATTCTACGATACGCTCGACGGAAGACAGGTCAATCCCGGCCATTCCCTTGAGGCCGGATGGTTTATTCTTGATGAGGCCCGATACCGGGGAAATGATGCGCATCTGATTGAATTGGGGTGCAAAATCATCGATTGGTCGTATGAAATCGGACTGGACGATGAATTTGGCGGATTGTTGTATTTCAGGGACGCCAAGGGTCTTCCGCCAACAGAATACTGGCAAGACATGAAATTCTGGTGGCCTCATAACGAAGCGCTCATTGCAACCCTCATGGCTTATCAGCTTACAAGGAATCCGAAATATCTCGAATGGCATGAGACAATCCATGATTGGACGTACAAACATTTTCCCGACCGCGCACACGGAGAATGGTTCGGCTATCTGCGCCGAGACGGGCAGGTTTCAACGCCGGTAAAAGGAACGATGTGGAAAGGTTTTTTCCACTTGCCGCGGATGCAGCTGTACTGTTGGAAGCTGATTGAGACTTTATAGAGCTTCTGGGTAAAGAGTGAAGGGTTAAGAGTAAAGAGTGGAAGTCAGAGATCAGAGGTCAGAAGTCAGAGGTAAGCGGGATTGAAAACCGAAAACATCAAGAGACAAACGGAAATGAAACAGAAAAATGTCCCGCCTCTCCGAGATTCCGCTCATTGGCGGGATTTCAGAGAGCGGAACAAAAGGAAATGAGTATTTTGCCTTTTATTCCGCTTTAGCGGAATTGTGCGTCACCTGAGGTGAAATCAGGCCCGGGATTTATCCCGGGGCGGAGGTCGGAAGTCAGAGGTCGGAGATCAAAAGCGGGAATTCCAGACCACCGCGTGTCATCCGAATGCGGTCAGTATCTTTTTCCTTTTTGCCGTTTGCTTTTTCATTTAATTTTGATTTTTTCTCCTTTCCTTTTTTCACTGACTGGAGGCTCGCCGTTGCCAAACGACTATACTCCCACAAATGAAGACATTACCTTCTACAACAAAAACGGTTACTGGCTCAGTCCGAAACTCTTCGCCGACTCAGAATTGGCTGAGTTTCGCAAGCACCATGCGAAGGTGGTGGCCGGCGACTATGAAACCCAGCGGCCTCCCCTAAGCCGCGATCCGCAGCCGGGCGACACTTCGAAACTTGTACAGGTGAATAACGCGTACTGGACAGACGCAACGATTGCTCAGCTCGTGCTGTCACCTGTACTGGGAAAAATCGCTGCAAAGTTTTCCGGCGTGCGAGGCATTCGGCTGTGGCACGATCAATTGTTGCATAAACCGCCGCAAAGCGGAACGGGCGGAGCGGTTGGCTGGCACCAGGACCTCGGGTACTGGCAATGCCTCGACAGCGACAAAGCCATTACTGCCTGGGTGGCTCTCGAAGATGTGAACGAGGAAAACGGCTGCATGGAGGTCGTTCCGGGAAGCCATATGTGGGGGCTTCTGGGCGAGGACCATTTCTATCAGAAGGACATCGACCAGCAAATCCGGAACATCGAAGCGAAGACGGGACACGAATTCAAGACAGCGCCGTGCATCCTCCCGGCCGGGTGCGTGAGTTTTCACCATTGCATGACCATTCACGGGAGCCGGCCCAACCTGAGCAAACGCCCCCGGGTGTCCATCGCCATCCATTTGATTGCCGATGGCACCAGATACAAAGCCGGGACGACTTCCGAAGACCACACCAGCAATGTCCTCCGCAGACCGAAGGACGGAGAGACGTACGCGGGGCCGTATTTTCCGGTACTCTATCGGGAAGGAGAACCACATGCAAACGTTTGGAAGACTTCATGAGACATCCAGTGAACGGTGAATGGTGAACGGTGAATGGTGAACGGCGTAAACAGTGGACCGGAAAGGGTATGATGCCTTAATGCCACTGATCACCATTCACTAGGATCTATAGCTGTCTAATCACTCCTCATAACACCTTTATGAACGCAAATGAACTTTTCGTTTCTTGACTGGGTCATTGTGCTTTTCTACGTTGCTACTGCCGCATGGGCCGGCATGACCGTCCGTCGGCGCGTGACAAACATCTCCGACTTCCTCGTCGCGGGCAGGCGCATCCGCTACCACCTCGGCGTTGCGACTCTCGTTGCAACGGAGCTCGGACTGGTCACCATGATGTATTTCGCCGAACAGGGATTCCGGTTCGGCTTCGCCGCGTTCATTATTGGAATCATCTGGGCGTCGGCATACTTTTTCATCGGCAAGACAGGGTTCGTGGTTGACCGGCTCAGAGAAATGGAGATCGTGACCATTACGGAATATTTCTCCGTTCGCTACGGAAAGGGCGTCCGGATTCTCGGGGCCATTTTGCTGATCATCGCCGGAGTCCTCAGTCTCGGAGTGTTCCTGAAACTGGGCGCGATTTTCATTGTGCATTTTCTGAATATCCCGATTGCATCGATCCATCTCACAACCACGTTGTTGTTGATCATCGTGCTGATCTACACGGCGTTGGGCGGAATGGTATCCGTGGTGCTCACGGATTTTATTCAGTTTGTATTTCTTGCGCTCGGAATGGTCATCACCACAGTGCTGGTGATGTCGGGGGACGGGTTGATGGGATTTTTCGACAAGGCGGCGGGGGTGTACGCGTCGCAGGGATTCGATCCGTTCAATCACCCAGAATACGGCTGGTGGTTCGTTGCCTACTGGGCGGTGTTTGCAATTTCTGGATGCGTCCTCTGGCAACCTGTTGCTCAACGCATCCTCTCATCTGAAAACCCAGGAATCAACCGGCTCATTTTTAAGTCGACAGGCATGATGTTCATGGGTCGCGCGTTCTTTCCGATTATCTGGGGAATCGGAGCGGCCCTCGTGTTCGGACTTGATTCCGCTGCGTCGGCCGGCATGCCGAGACTGTTGGCGGAGATTTTGCCCATCGGCGTCCTCGGTCTCGTCACCGCGGGCATGTTTGCGGCCATGATGTCGACAGATTCAAGTTACATCCTCGCCTGGGGCACAATCATCGTGCAGGATTTTCTCGATCCGATGCGCTCAACACCGTTATCCGACGCGCAGCGACTGCGATGGACGCGCCTGTCGATTGGGGTAATCGGAATACTGATGCTGGTCTTTGGAATCTGGTACGAACTGAAGGACAGCGCATTCCGGTATCTTCTTGATGTTACGACAGTATACTACGCGGGCGGATTGCCGGCGCTGGTGGGAGGAATCTATTGGAAACGAGCGAACAGGCGGGGCGCGTATGCGGCATTCGCCTGCGGAGCATTGCTTCCTCTAGCGTTTGTCATCGAGGATATTGTCTTACAGGCACAGGGCGGGAGCGGGCCCGGATTTGTTGCCGGTTTGCTGGAGCCGAATGTTCGCGGGTTCGCGAGTTTTGCTCTGGGTTTTGCCGGACTCTATGCCGGATCTGTCCTCTTCTCGAAAAAACAAACCACATCTCAGGAGTGACCATGGAAATCTGGAAATTCATTTGGATAGCGGCGTTGATTGTGGGATTCGTTGGCTTTGTGTGGATATCGACCAAAGTCATTGCGCGCGGTTTTGCCGAGATGCGTGATTTGCTTAAAAGCCTTTGAAGGGGATGCCATTCGGGATGATGTTCTTTTTTCTTCTGGCACGGCTTTTGTAACCTTGGCAAGGTTTAACCTTGGAAAGGTTACCATAGAAACGCAAATGGGTAACACCCCCCTTATCTTTTCCCAAACTCCCGAAACCGCTTCCTTTTTCCCCCCTGTTTTACGCTTACGGACCTGATTTACCTTTCCTGTCTCACATTCATTAAGAAGAAAGGGCCGCCACCTGTGACCCGGCTTGATAACCACATCAAAGGAGGGAAATCACCATGGTCACCAAGCATCCGTCAGCCGATCTTCGCGCAGGATATCGAAAAACCCTCGAAATCGCGCTCGCCCTATCCCTCGCCCTCATGATCGCGGCATTCAAGTTCTTTCCGGCTTCGAAGACCGCTTCGGCACAGCCGGAAGTAGGTGATGACCCACCCATCTTCGCCCTACCCGAACCCACCATCCATCGGGCGGTGCCGCCCCCGCCGCCGCTTCGACGAATTATCATCGAATCCCCCGGGGACATCCCCCCGGACAGCATCGACCTCCATTCCGAATTGATCCCGAATAACCCTCCGCCAACACCTGTCGACGAACAGCCGGAATTTCTGGAGATCTATGAAACTCCGCAACCGGTTGGCGGGTACTCAGCCCTTCGCAAAAACTTGACTTATCCGGACATGGCTCGCAAAGTGGGCATGGAAGGGACGGTTGTCGTGATTGCTTTTATTGACGAGGCAGGGATTGTACGGAAGGCCGAAATCAAGGAGGGAATCGGATTGGGTTGCGATGAAGCGGCGACAGCAGCAGTGTTAAAGACCCGTTTTCAACCGGCCACGCAGCGCGGAAAAGCAGTGAAGGTTCGCGTGAGTATTCCCATTAAGTTTAGATTGGCACATTAAGTACAAGGTTAAAAAAAGAGAAGTCCGATAATCATCTCTGTTCAACTGAGAAGATGTCGGACTTCAGCCTGAAGCCTGAAGCTTAACCCCAATCTGTAACTCGTACCCCCCTACGCCTCACCAATCCGTCGGCACAAAAAAAAGGCGCAGCGTTCAATGCTGCGCCCTATGACAACGGCAACGATTCAGACAGCGAGTTACTTTAACAGAATCATCCTCTTCGTATAGAACTTTCCACCGGCTTCGAGCTTGGCGTAGTACATTCCGCTTGAGAGGCCCGCTGCATCAAACGTGAACCGGTAGGACCTGCCCTGCTCAACCTGACCACTGAA
>JBBDYD010000049.1:0-43295 GCA_040901865.1 Bacteroidota bacterium
TCCGACACGCAAGACCGGATTATTCTCGTACACGCGCCAGTTCAGCGGAAATTCTTCGTCCGTCGTCCATGCAAGTCCATCGGCGGAATTTTTTCGATCCCAGCTGTACCACGCCATGTACCAGGTGCCTTCGACCTTGAACACACTGGGGTCTCCGGCCCTGCCGGTCGCATCCCAAGCGCCCGGCTTCCCGCTTCCAACAACCAGCGGTGAATTCGTGTCATCCACATTCCATTCGTAGAGGTCGCTGGACGTTGCATACCCGATAAATTCTTCCACCAAACCGTGTACTGCACCGGAGGCATTAAAGAACAAGTAATACCGACCGTCATCCTTGACGATATTCGGATGCCAGATGGCATCACGGCGCCATCCGGTTCCCGCGGGAGCGATGATTGGATTCTTTGTATATCGCACCCACGTTACCAGATCAGTCGAGGTGGCAAGGTTGAGCGATTTCGTTCCTTTTTCATATCCCTTGCCTGTCGTTCCGAAATAAAAGAGATAGTACGTTCCGTTCTCAAGCCAGATGAATGGACCCGTTGTTCCCGCGGCATCCGGTGTACCTTCAATTCCGCTCCCTGTAAAAATGGGATTGCGGGGATCTCTTTCCCAATGGAGAAGGTCGTCGCTCCAGGCAAGGCCAACAGATGGAAAGGTGACATGTGCATATCCGCGCTTCGTATCGTCGGTGCTTCCGTATCCTGTGTAAACCATACCGTATCTCCCCCGAATGTTGTCAAACCAAACAACGGGAGATTCAACCATTCCCGAATCCCAGGAATCAGGCCGGCCCACCGGCAGGACCACACCGAGCTTTGTAAGGTTCGAGCCCGGCATTCGCTCTGGCACGGACGCCGTACAGGAAAGAACAGTAAGACTGAGGCCGAAAAGGAAGGGGCGTATCATAGGAGGAAACTCAAAATTCAAAAAACCCAAATGACAATCTCCATTGCAACCTCTTACGTATCACCTATCACGTATCACACTGCCCAACCTATGACGCGTTTGTTGTCGTATCGATTCCCGATCATAGGTTTCTTCGTCAAACTCGCCTTCATACACCCAATCGACCAGGTTGCCGTCGCCGTCGAGAGTGGCGGAGATGCTGCCGCGGCGGTTGGCGGTGCGGCCGCGGAAAACGATCTGATCCGCCATGACCTGCGCAGTGTAGACTTCGTTGTCCGTCCGCCTGAGGTCCGGCGGAATTTCATAGCCCTCGTATGTGCCGCGGTCGACCCGGTAGATCTGGGCGTTGCGTGCAAGTGAATGCAAGTGGGCTTCGATGGCTCTCTCCTGAGCGTCGATCCCGGCCGCATCGAAAATCATCATTCCGGCAAACGAGAAGAGCCCGACGATGATAAGAATAAAGAACACGATCACGAGTCCCGAGATCACGGTGCCGATGATCCCCAGGATCATGCCGGCACGAGTCAATCCTTCATCCGTGCCCTCCATTTTCCCCTCGCGCATTCTGCGTAAATCCGTGTGCCCCATGACCCAGGCAGGAATGCCGGTGATGAGTCCGAACATTACAAGGCTTAAAATGCCGAGCACGAGAATCAGCGCCCCGCGCCCTCGTTCAAGTTGCCCGGTGGGAATTGTCTGTGGCATAGTCATAGTTGGACCTCATGATAGAACTAATGGTGAAAGGCAAAAAGTAAAAAGTGAAACGATATTAACCCATAATTCCGTTCTTTAACAACTCTTCACCCGTCCGAACGACCGATATTCTTTTTTCATTTTTCTTTTTTATTTCAGTTTGTCTCTTACCGTTTTCGTTTTCTCCCTGAACCAATCGGAGCTGACTTCTGGACCTCTCGCTCCAACACCCCTCACCCTTTACTCTTCACCTGTTCTACGATTGCTCTTGCCCTTCTCAAAGCCTCGTCGATATTGCCGCACACATTGTCCTCTCCGAGCTTATCCATCAGGCCCGATGTACTAAGAGAAAACAGAGGTTGTTTGTGTATTCCTGAGATCACCAGCGTCGTTCCGTCTTTGCGGGTACGTTCCAGCAGGTCTTCCAGCGCCCTGAGTCCTGTCGCATCGATGGCAAGCATGTTGCGCGTCCGCAGTATGAGCACCAGTGGGGGCTTTTCGACCATGCGCAGGGAATCCTTGAATTGGTCCACAGCGGCATAAAAGAGCGATCCGTAAATCTCAAAAACTTCTACGCCTTCCGGAACAGTCCGCTTCGCTATGGAGTTCGGATCGTCTCCTTCCTCCTCGACTTCCTCCATATCCTTTGTAATCAACTGAACCTGTGTGACACCGGCCATCTGGCGAAGAAAAAGGAACGCGGAAAGGACGACCCCCACTTCGATTGCCACGGTCAGGTCGATCAGAACGGTCAGGAGAAAGGTGGTAATGAGAATCGCGACGTCGCCGCGGGGGCCGCGGAATGTCTTGACAAACGCATGCCATTCACTCATGGTGTAGGCGACCATAATGAGGATAGCCGCAAGGGTGGCCATCGGAATAAGCGCCGCCAGCGATCCAAAGAAGAGCATGAGAACAAGAATCGTAAGGGCATGGATGATTCCCGACACGGGGGTTAATCCGCCATTCTTGATATTCGTTGCCGTCCTGGCGATCGCTCCGGTGGACGGGATACCCCCGAAGAGTGGGGAAAGAACATTGCTCACACCCTGGGCCACAAGCTCCATGTTCGAACGGTGCCGCGTTCCCATCATGCCGTCTGCCACAACCGCTGATAGGAGCGATTCAATGCCCGCAAGGAGAGCGATAGTGACTCCCGGGCCGAACATTGTTGTCACGAGCTCCCAGTTGCCCTCGGGCATGGTTGGCTCGGGAATCGTGGTGGGCACGCTCCCGAATCGACTTCCGATCGTTTCAATGGGAATTTCAAAGAACTGTACAAGAGAGGTCATGATGAGGATTGCGACCATAGGGGCGGGAATTCTCCGCGTGACACGGGGCCAGAGGATGAGAATCAACAAAGATCCTGCGCCCACGGCCAGCGATGGAATGCTGACAGAGGTGGACGCTTCTGCAAAGGCGCCCCATTTCTGGACAAAATCCGCCGGGACGACATCGATGGCCAGGCCCAATAAATCTTTGATCTGGGATGAAAAAATTATGAGTGCAATTCCGCTTGTAAATCCCACTGTCACCGGATACGGAATAAGCCGCAGGAGCACGCCCATGCGGGCGATGCCCATCGCGATGAGCAGAAAGCCGGCGATCATGGTTGCGATGGCAAGCCCGGGATACCCATGTTGCTGAACAACTCCGTAGATCACGACAATAAAGGCACCCGTGGGGCCGGAAATCTGCACGCGGCTTCCGCCCAGCACCGACGCTATTAATCCGGCAAAAATTGCAGTATACAAACCTTGCTCAGGCTTCACGCCGGATGCGATCGCGAACGCAATCGCCAGAGGGAGCGCGACGATTCCGACAAGAACGCCGGCAGAGGCGTCGGCAGCGAGTTGTCGGAGGGAATATCCCTCTTCCAGAGTGGTGAGAAGTTTCGGAGTGAGGCTGGTCATGACGGGTCGATACCTGTTTTCTTTTCGGCAGGCGCCGCCTTGAGTTTGAACACCTTCCCTTTTGCTACGAATAATTCCCCTTGCGGAAGCACCGAGGAAAAATCCGCCAAACCTGGAAACGTCTGCATCAACGGCCCCGGTACATGGATGATTTTTTTTGAATCCACCATATTCTTCAATTGAAAGCCGTTCACAGGCGAGTTGGCCTCGGGATCGTTATGGAAGACCACAAACGCTTTCTTCACTGTCGATTTTAGCGTGGTGATCCGATCCAACACTTCCTTCAATTCCTGCGCGGAATAAAAATACTTATACCGTTCCTGCACGCCTCCCTCGTCCCAGGAATCCTTGTTACGGCCCATCAACCGGTAATACGCCGTGTCGCCCCAGGCCTCGTTGGTGAACGGCATGTGATGCTTAATCATGGGGAGGTCCGTATTGATCAGTTGGAAGCCCCAGTCCTTGAGAGGTGCAAACGCTTCCGGATTATTCCAAGAGTCATGCCGAAGTTCCAGAAAAAGGGCGTAGACTCCGAAGGTCTCAGCCAGCTTCTTTAAATACTGCTCGCGCTCCCCGGTGCGGGTGAACTGATGCGGAAACTGGAGGACGAGTCCCCCGAGCTTCCCTGATCCTGCCAGCGGTTCGAGCAACGCCTTGACGGCTTGAGCATCGCTTTGAGTGGCATTGTACTTGTGCGTGAATCCTTGAAAGAGTTTTACAGTAAAGGTGAAGTTCTTGTTCGCCTCAATGTCCCTGAGCCAGCGCCGGGCTTGCTGCGGACCAAGGGTCGTCGTGTAGAAGGTCGCGTTCACCTCGACCAGGTCAAAATACCGGCTGAAATATTCGAGCTTTCTGAATCCCTTTCCCTGTTCGGCCGGGTAGAATCGTCCGTCAAAAGCCGGAAGGGACCAGCCACCCATGCCGATCAGGATTTCAGGTTGCATGCGTCACTCAATAGAGCATCGAGCAAGTAGTATGGAGCAAGAAGTAAGAAGAAAGATGGTAGCGATCTCTGCAACCGCTTTCTTCTTACTTCTTTCTTCTTACTTCTTACTCCGCTGTTTTTTCGCCAGCTTCAGGATGGCCGCCAGCTGCCTGATGTGGTTCTCGTCGTGCCCGGCGTACAGCTCCATCATGCGCCGAATGGATTCCTGACCACGCTCGGCGTGCATGCCAAACCGGTCGAGCGCATCCTGGGGGAGCGATTTGATGAACGCGACGTTCATGGATCTCAAGGTTTCAAAATAGTTCAATGTCTCCTTTGGATTCTTCCGTAAGTACCCTGCATTAGCCTGCCACAGGTTTTGATCATACGCCTGCACCGGAGTACCGGAAACGCTTGCAATAAGGCGAAGGCGATAACCGAAAACGATCTCGCCCTCAGTCAAGTGAGCGAGGATCTCCACGACGGACCATTTTTCAGCGGAAATGCGCCGGATCATCTGTGACGTACGCTTTCCCCGAAGGAGCGTCGCTATCCTCTTCGGCGATTTTTGCAGCTGTTGCAGGAAGTTCTTCCCGGTGACGTAGGATGAGATGCGGGCGGCGTATTGCTGAGGGGATTCTGTCATAAGATATGAAATTAAGGGAAGTACGTATTGAGATCAAAAATAATGAAGATCTGGAAACTCATAAATCCGAATGCTCTATCTGGAAGGTACCAACACCATCCCCGTCCTTGCCGGCAGTAGGATGTCGGAACCATGCACCGTGTTGCCCGTAAGCAAATCGGTGTACCGAGACTTGCTGCCCAAGGCGGCCCTTCCTGGTTTATCGCTGTTGTTCAGAATCACGGTTACATGGTTGCTGCCATGGGCACGTTCAAATGCATAAATGCCTTCCCTGGTGGCGATGAGCGTCCGGAATGATCCGCGTCGGAGCGCGACGTGTTTGTTCCGAAGGCTGATGAGTTGCTTCAGGTACGCAAAGAGATTGTGGTCGAACGCCACTTTGTCGACAGGACGCGTTTTGCCGGCGATCGGATGGCTCCGTTCATCGTCATAGGCGATGTCGTCCCAAACCATCGGCTTCCGATCATCGGGGTCGTCCGGCCCCCACATTCCCGATTCCGTGCCGTAATAGATCATCGGGGCGCCGACATAGGTCATCTGAAATAAAGCCATAAGCCGAAGAATCTGAAATTCACTCTCACCCGGTTTCCGTATGTCGTAATCCGGGTTCTGCCGAAGCCCGTTGTTGCGGTCGTATTCTCTGTTCGGATTCAGGATCATGGACGACCATCGGTCGGTGTCATGGCTGTCGATGAGGTTTTGTAGAATGTAGTTAACGTCGTCGGGATATCCTTTACGCACATCGGCCAGTTCTTCATCGAATTCCGGCGCCGAGTAACGCGAAGGAGCCGTGTCGACGAAGAATCGCACTACGGCCCGCGAGAATCGATAATTCATAACAGCATCGAACTCGTCGCCCTGAAGCCACGTAGATGCATCATCCCAAATTTCACCCACGATATAGGCGTCGGGATTCACACTCTTGACAAGGGTCCGCCATTCTTTCCAGAACTGGTGGGAGACGTCGTTGGCCACGTCGAGCCTCCAGCCGTCGACCCCGTCCGAAGGGTCACCGTCGCCATTCGGATCCATCCACCGTTTCGTAATGTCGAAGAAATAGGTCCAGACCGGCCGGACGAACCCCCCGGGTCCCTCCCGGAATTCCGGAAGGCCTTTGTAATCCCACCATCCCTTGTAGTCGAATTCATTTTCGGGAGTCTTCGGATCGTCCCAGCGCCTGACATCAAACCAGTCCGCATAGTGCGACCGCTGTTGGTTCTTCACGACATCCCTGAACGCCCAGAAATCCGTTCCGCTGTGGTTAAAGACTCCATCCAGGATGATGTGGATGCCGCGTTTATGGGCTTCTGCAATAAGGTCCAGAAATAAACGGTCCGCGGCGCTCCATTTCCATGTTGCCGGATTTTCGGTTTCCGCATCAATGATGACAAGATCACCTTCCGGATCAGGTCCGAAGTTGTTGTCAATGTGATGATACGTCGATGCATCGTACTTGTGAAGAGAGGTAGCTTCGAAAATCGGATTAAAATAAAGCGCCGTAATGCCGAGATCCGCGAGGTAATCGAGCTTGTCGAGAACGCCCTTGAGATCCCCTCCGTAGCGGCGATCGAAGACGTTATCGTAAAAATCGGGATCGTGGCTTTGCTCCCACGGTTGAAGTTCGTACCAGTCACTATTCCATGGTGACACCTTCCATCCGCGTGCAGCGGGAAATTTCAGCTCGCCGGGCGTCGGATCATTCGACGAATCGCCGTTGCGGAACCGCTCCGGAAAAATCTGATACCACACTGCATCCTTTGCCCATTGCGGTACAACGGGTTGTGCAGGGAGCAAGAACGGAGTAATCGCCAGAAACAGGAGGATTCGGGCCATTGTTACGAACTTTCTTCAGTGTTCTCTTTGACCGGGATTTTACGGACGCGGACTGTTTCGACAACGCGATCGTCGACCTTCTCGATAATAAACTCTGCGCCGTTCACCGAGACGGTTTCACCCTTTGCCGGCAAATGGCCGAGTTGTTCAATCACAAATGCGCCGATAGACTGGATATCGCGAATGGAAAGCTCCTGGTCAATGAGTTTTTCCACGTCGTTGGTCGTCAGGCTGGCGTCGATGATGTATTCGTTTTCCCCGATTTTTGAAATCTCCGGAGTTTCACGGTCGAATTCATCCTGAATCGTCCCCACGATTTCTTCCAGGACATTCTCCAGGGTCACGAGTCCGGCCGTTCCGCCAAACTCATCCACGAGGATAATCATATGTGATTTTTTTTGAATAATCATCTCCAGCACCCGTTCCAGGGGAGCTGTCTCAGGAAGGAACATGGCATCACGGAGGACGGATTCAATTGAGAAGTCTGGCCGGTGATCAAGCTCGAGCTTGAAAATATCTTTCGTATGGACAATCCCAATGACGTTATCAATAGTCTCCTTATGAACAGGATATCGTGAAAACTTGTGAGATCGCATGATCTCCAGGTTCTTGCGTGCCGGATCGGAAAGGCGGAGTGAAATGACCTCTCGCCGCGGGATCATGCAGTGGCGCGCCTGTTTTTTGCGGAAATCCATGGAGTTCAGCACGAGCCTTTTACCGATAATCGAAACGTCCTTTTCCTGAGCCAGCAGCATTCGTAGCTCTTCTTCGGAATGCTTAAGTTCGCCCTCGCTCACTGCCTGAATACCCACCATACGTAAAATGGCATTCGCGGTTCCGTTGAGAAGGTTGATGATGGGGCGGAACAGGGCATAGAATAATCGCAGGGGATAGGCGATCCAGAGGGTTGTCCTTTGGGCCTTCTGGATTGCAATCGACTTGGGGGCGAGTTCGCCCAGGATGATATGCAGAAACGTGATAATGGTAAAAGCTGCGGCAAAGGATACCCCCCCCAGGATTCCTTCGTCCTGAATTCCGAGGGATGTAAATAGGGGGCGGAGCATGCTGGCAACAATCGGTTCGCCCAACCATCCCAGTGCAAGGCTCGCTATGGTAATGCCCAGCTGGGTCGCTGACAGGTAAGCATCAAGGTGGGTAATAAGCTCCGTTGCAATTTTCGCCCTTCGGTTTCCCCTGGCGGCCAGAGGTTCGATTTGGGTTGCGCGGACCTTGACGATTGCAAATTCAGCTGCGACAAAAAAACCGTTCAAAAACACAAAAAACAAAACAAGAAGGATCTCTAACGTAATCTCAAAAAAACCCATGCTCCTCACATTTCGTAGTTCGATTTCACCCAATATACCCGAAAAAGAGCACCGCAGCAAGAAAACAGGTTCTGTCCTTGAAATCAGGGGAAAATTTCAGGAATTTCGAATTGCGGAGTGACGATTGCGGACTGTTTCTGACTTGTTATCACTCACAGTCCGAAATCCGTCCCGCCAAAAGGCGGCGGGATTTCCGCTTCGCTTCAACAATTCGCAATCCCTACGGGCCGTAGGCCGAAATCCAAAGTATACTGTTCACCCTTTACCCTTCACTCTTTACTCATGACCGACCCCCGCCTCCGCTCCGTTGTGATGTTCCTGATCCTCGTCATTGCTTTGATTGTATTCCTTCAAAGCGGACTCAAAGACCAGGTGCAATGGGAAAAGCTCCGCGAGCTGGGCGAAAATCCCTTGACGCCAATAATCATTGTCGTAGCCATGACGGCGGCCTGGACATTTGCTTTGCCCGGATCGGTGTTCTTCTTTGTAACGCCGTTGTTATTCGGCGCTTTTGAGGCGACGGCAATTGTGTGCCTGGGGAGTACACTGGGAACGCTGGCCGGGTACGGGGCGGCGCGGTATGTGGGTAGACCCTGGGTGGAGAAATTCAGGAACCACGGAATTACGAAATTCCTTGAACGGCATTCGTCGTTCGCAAGCCTTTTCGCGATCCGTGTCGTTCCAAGTTCTCAGCACTGGTTGATCAATTACGGTGCAGGTCTGCTTCGCCTCCCGATTGCAAAATTCTTGCTTGCAACCGTAACGGCAGTGGCTATCAAGGCGTTCTTGTATGCGAAGGCAATCCAGGGGAGTGTCGGAGCGTCAAACATTCGCGACGCCTTGAACTGGGAAACCGTTGCAGCCTTAATGGTGCTTGGCGGTCTCGCAGTCGCAGGCCATATTTGGCAGCGAAGGAATCTAAGGGTGAGAATGAAGGAAGAGTAGTGTCGGACAGAAAATCATCAAGGATCAAATTCCAGATGAAAAGAACCAACATCCAAACCCCAAATTACACCATAAGCTATTGGTTCTTGGTCATTCCTCATCTACTTCCTCATTTGCTCAGAAATCCACGCCAGGTACGCTTCCAGCTTCCCCAAAAAGTTCATATATCCCGTGTGCCACTCGTCGGGGCTCGCTGGTTTGGGCTTGCCTAAACATTCCTGAAAGATTCTGGATACCGCCATCGCGATCTTTTGTTTCCCCTCCTCGACAACGGAGTCCACTTCAGCAGAATAAAACGCCTTGAGCGTGTTCACGTCCCATCGAACGCGGGTTTCCGGCGTATTCTTGAAAAACATCACATCCGACTTGCTCCCCCCGGATTTCTCGTACACCAACAGGTTCCATTCCTCCATGACAGTTTGAAACTCCCTTTCAGATCGTGCGACGGTAATCGGGAGTTTCGCAAGAGCCTGCTCGGTTTCGTAGGAATGGTGAAACAGAAGCTTATGACCCACGACGGGGGCAAGGAGGTTCACATCGGCGATCAATCCGAGTACACGATGGACAGCCATGTATGTTTCACGCTCGTAATTGCGTTCCCCTCCCTCCTGTTTCCCGGCGTTCTTCTTTGCCATCATTTTCATTTGTACAGCAAACTCTGCATCGTCTTTCAGCGCGCTGTGTCGCTCGCCGACGGGACCGCCTGTTTGCGTGGGCTCAGAGGCGTAGGCCGTCCGTATGGCCTTTTGGTCCCATTCCAACTGGTCGAAATCCCTCGCCCCTTGGGCAAAATTGACGCCGGGATCAGCTTGCGATCGCAACAGCGTCAATAGTCTGTTGAAAAGCCGGTCCTTGTACAATGCGTTGAGATGATTGATGTCAACAACGACATACAGATCTTCCTCAACACAGGAAAACACGGTATTCAACAGCCGTACTATCTGATGCTCGCCGACCTTCTTGTCGTCGATAGGCCGCATGGTGTAATCCACGCCGGCCATCACCGTATCGAAAATAATGGCCTTCTTTCTTCTTCCCTGGAAGGAGTGCGGAGTGCCGACCTCGACATTCTGAATTCCGTGGGCTCGCAACTGCTGACGCGTGTGCATGGTGGGACCGGAAAAGGGGAGGATGACTCCCACATCGTTCGCCGTGCGTCCCGGCTCCATGAGCGCATGCTTGACCAGCTCAAGCACTTTGCGTGTTTGCTGATCGTTATACGGAATGATCTTTTTTCTGCCGATATATTGTTTCGCCAGAGACCGGAGTGCGCTGGTGTCCACCACGAAGATTCTGCCTTTGGCATTGGGTGAGGCAAAGACGTTGATCTTGTCGTCGAAAAGAATTGAACCGACGAAGAGCGATAGTTTGGGAGTTGTGGCGAAATGCGACGAGAGAAGAATGCACGATTGAGCGTTTTTCTCCGTGTAATCGAACAGTTGCGGAAGCCGTTCTCCGCCTGTTCTCTGGAGAAAAATATCCCGTTGCAGCCACTCCTGGGCAAGTGGAGTGTTGGAGGATGATTCGGGACCGAGTTGGTACGGATCACCCGACACGACCATCTTCTCCCGGGCCATCGAGGCAAGGGCTGTGAGATACGGAATAGGAATGCTCTCGGCATCATCGACCATAACCATGTCAAACTGTTTGCCGCGCAACCGGGGATCGCATAACGCGGTGGTCAGGGTGGTTCCGACCAACATTTTGGAATCGAGAAGAGCCTGTTCGTCAACTGAGGTATATTGCCGGACGGCCTCTTCCACACCGGCAAGACTGCCGAGCTCTTCGATACCCTTCACAGCAAGATTAAACTCTTTTTGATCCTCACCGCTGATTGGTGCATGGGCCTCGATTCTCAGCGATGCATGCGCCAGGGCCGTCAAAGTTGACTGCAGGCGTTTCAGCGTAGACAACTTTTCGTCCAGTTTCTTTTGTGCAGCCACAAGTTCATCCTTCGCGAATCCCTTTTTCAATTTTTCCATCATCGAAGCTTTTTGGATCCTGCCCACCGCTTCCCGGAGCTGGGCAATCTCGGCCCCGGTCTGATCAATCAGCTTCTTGCGTTCGGAGACCTTTTCCCGGATCCCTGCAAGCTGCAGCGTTTCGTCCTCATGCAAGACTTGCTTGATACGAACGCGCCAGTACGTATCAAGAAGTTTCGCGCGTTCCTGAAAGCTCCTGCGCTTTTCCTCCCGCATCGACTCCGCTTGTTGTTCCAGGGAAATGGGGCCCAGTTTCTCGAAGTTTTCCACGGCCGGGAAGCCGACCACCCCTGTCGTCTGCACCATGGCAATTCCGAGTTGCTGACCGATCTCAATGGAGCGGAGCAGAACATCATCCACGCGTTCATTCACCGTGTCGACGAATAAAATTGTTTTACCTGCTTTGACATAATTTGCAGCAATGTGTGCCAGAAGATGCGTTTTTCCGGAGAGGATCGGACCCCATACAAAAGTCAATCGGTTTTGAACGATTCGTTCGAGCGCCGTTTTCTGATCGCTTGGCGTACTCGGAAGAATTTGAAATTCGAAGCCGACTGCATGGTGATTATCGCCGGCCGACGGATGAAGCAATTGCGAGGAGACGGCGAAAGAAAAATCCAGGGCAGCAAGTCGGTCGATGATCGGGGATAAAAACGGGGCAACCTCCCACCGGCAATCGGTTTCCGGAATTACCGGACCAAAATGTTTCGGGAGGGCAACGGTGAGGTATTGATTTTCGACGGCAATGAAGGTGCCGGGAAGTTCGATCGGCGATGTCCGGCCAAATGTAAATCTGCCATGGAGTATTCCTCGCAGAGAGACATTCTCGGGAATCTCAAATCGATAGTAATGCATGCCGGCAAAAGAGCCAATGAACTCGCCGGAACACAGCGTGATTTCGTGTGGTTGCTTCGAGAGTGCGTCAAGTTCGTTACGAACAGACTCCGCAAGCTTTGGAAACAAAGAAATGGAAGGGTCCGGATGTGGTGGCGTCATGCAATCGTGGGAGGGAGTCAGTGGAGAAACAGGACACCCTAAAGTAGGAGAAAAGTTCTGAAAAGCAATGGGAAGGACTTTGTGTACAGAAGGGGCTACGCAGAAAAAAGCGATACTCTTGATCGTGCCGCCTGGTATAAAAAAAGCGTCCCCGAAAGGACGCTTGCAAAAAATAAGTTACAACGGACAATCCGTTACGGTCTATCCGGGAGCTCTTCGAACGCGTCGGCAAATAATTCTTCGGCAACTGTGGAAGAATCGAAGAAGCCCTGAAACTCAGTTCCGGCCAGACGCTTGCGCCGGAGCAAAAGAACCACGGCTGAAACGGTAAAACCAAGAAGCAAACCGAACATCACATATTTTTTCATAAATCCCCTGAAAGAAGAAAATGAAGCAACCTGTTTGATGTGCAACATGGTAAAGAAAAAAGTACTTCCGTTCAACAATCTTGTGATAAACGGAGAATAAAAAAAATCTCGAGGAAGATTAACGGATGTTAATGGAGGATGAACCCGGCGATGGCGAAGAGGGCAAGGGCGCCCACCGCCGCGGCGAGGGCGTACGGCAGCTGAGTGCGTACGTGGTCGATGTGGTCGCTCGCGGCCGCCATGGATGACACCAGGGTCGTATCTGAGATGGGAGAGCTGTGATCCCCAAAGACCCCCCCGCTCAGAACGGCTGCCACGGTCAAGGGAAGATCCGACCCCATGGTAAGGGCGGTTGGAACGGCGATGGGAACCATGATGGCAAACGTGCCCCAGCTGGTACCGGTCGAAAATGCTATGAAACTCGAAGCCAGAAAAATCAGGGGGGCAACAAAGGCCGGACTGATCATCTCCTGAGCCACCGAGGCCACATAGAGCCCCGTGCCGAGCGCTTTGGTCGTATCTCCCATCGCGAAGGCAAAATTCATGAGAATACCCAGTGGAATCAGTCCGCCCATCCCTCGCAACGTCAGATCAACGACCTCGCGCGTATTGAGAATTCGTTGAGCAACGGCCATTCCGCCGGCCAACGTGATGGCCAACAGAACTGACCAGAGCACCGATGTCGAGCCCGAACCTGCAGTGATATCCCCGTCTCCTGTTATATAAAGACTGATGGGCATCATCAAGATCATCCCGCCGATCGGTACGACCATATTCAAAGGGTTTTTTAGCGCATCGGCCTTCGGCTCGATGGACGTGACATCATCCGAAACCAGTGGAATGGCATTATCCGCGATGGTTTTCCCCGTTTCCAAGGCGCGACGTTCGGCCTTCTTCATGGGCCCGAAGTCCGCAAACGTAAACGAAATAAAGGCAACAAGGAGGACGGCAAGAAGAGCGTAGAAATTATAGGGGATGGTCTGGAAAAACACACTAATCGGGTCTTCGACTCCCTCCTGGCTTAATAACCCGAGCACGTACGCCCCCCAGGCATTCAACGGAATGAGGATGCACACGGGAGCAGAGGTAGAATCGAGGATATAGGCAAGCTTCTCGCGCGAGATTTTGAAACGCTCAAACAGCGGCCGGGCAATAGCGCCCGTGACGAGACACGTGATGCTCGATTCGATGAAAATCGACATTCCGATGATCCAGGCCAGGACGGAAGCTCCGCGACGAGATCGGACGAAGTTCTTTTGTTGAATCCAATCGACAAAGCCCTGAACGCCCCCGCTGCGCTGGGTAATGGTGATCAACGCTCCGATGAGGGATGAAAAGACTATGACACGCGTGTTCCCGTTGTCCTTGAAAACATCAATGCACGCCTGGATCGCCGCCGCAAGACCGGAAATCAGCCCTCCCGTCAGGATCAACCATCCGAGCCAGATTCCGACGAACAGCGAAATGAACACTTGACGTGTCCAGATCGCCAGGACGATCGCGAGCACCGGGGGAAGAATGGAAAGCCAGCCGTAGTTCAAATGTAAAAAGGAAAATGGGAAATGGGAAATGGAAAAACCGGCGTGAAGCGAAAGGAAAGTCGGAAATTAATTTCTGAATAGCAAAATGAAGCCGGATCAGTCTGTTGTGAGTTGAAAGCGGATGGGGATGGAAATGCGGACTTTCACCGGCTTTCCTCGTTGACGCCCGGGGATAAAACGTGCTTTGCGGACCGCAGCCATGGCAGCTTCATCACAACCCGCCCCTATTCCCTTTATGACCTCGGTTTTTGTGACTTCGCCTTTGTCATTCACGAAAGCGAGCACATACACCCGTCCTTGGATCCCGGCCCTCCGGGCAATCTCAGGATAAATGAGATTATTGTGAATGGCAACCATTCCGCCAATCGGTTCCGGCATTTCCTCAACGGCCACAAAATATTCTTCTTCCTCGCTGTTGTTGGCGGGAGGCGGAGGGGCAATATCTTCTGCAACATTGATTTCAGAACTGGCAAGGTCTACATCCTCGATTTCCTCATCCGAAGGGGCTTCTATTGGGATTGGTGGCCGGGGAGGCGGAGGCGGACGATTTTCCTGGCGGGTATGCTCGATGTCTTCGAATGTCACAAACTCCTGCGAGGTATTGGCTGCAACCGTTGACCGTTCGACTGAGGGAAACAAAAGAAAGGTCAGAATACAACACACAAGGGAAACAGCAAGGGAGGCCTCGAATATCACATTAGGGGAAGCCCCGAGGTCGACATTCCGATCCCGGTCAACAACCGGCGAAAGACCCTCCGGTCTGCGCATGCGGCCCAGGAACGAATATTTGAGTTTATCAAGGATCATGACGGGTTCTGATACATACTACGGAGAAAACAGGAAAGAGGTTACCTCCAGCGTTAGCGCTCAATCCAGGAGAGCCTGCCCCGACTGAAGTCGGGGGCGACAACAACAAAAGGAACTTCTTTTGTTGCCGCCGGAAGCCAGCGGGAATCGTCAAAACCGACTTCCTTCCAGCCCGGTTGGGCATTGTCCGACACCTTTACGAAGTTGTCCAGAACGACAACCATTGTTGTCCCGCCGGAGGTTGTTTTGTATCCCAGCAGGTTTATTCCTCCAGATCCAAATTCATCGTAATTAGCGGCTTCAACAGCGATCACATTCTTCCCGGGACGGAGAAACGGTGTGAGATCCCAGGCCTTGACACGCTGTTGCTCCACGGTTAAAGAGAGGGATCGTCGGGCAAACACAGTGCCTACCTCAGTCCCATTGACAAACACTGTTCCGTACGTGTCGGCAAGAAGCTGTATTCCTCCCGGAGCATGAGCATCATCGCTTTCGGATGTCATTCGGAACCAGGCTCTTGGTATATGGGTTGCCGTGGAATCTCTCTTGAGCGGATTGGCTTGTGGGTGGTATAACCATGTCGACGGGATCGACGGGTCTTCCATGAGCGGATATGCTGCGATTTCCTTCCAGTACGAAATCTGTCGATCGTATCGCGCGATCAGAAGATGAAGATTTGCATCACGGTTTGTCCTCAACCACAGTTCTGAAAATTCCCTTTTGAGCATTTCGAGACCCGCAATCATCCGGCTGCAAACGTCACGTATAACAGCATCTCGCTCTTCAGCATTGAGGGTTGAATCCTGTTGAGCGGAACGGATCTCCGCCCGGGCTCGGATCTTGTCTGCAAACCAGGAATTCAGTCTCGTGACGAAGCGAATGGTGCGAAAATGCTCTTTGTTGATTGTCGCAAGTCCCGAGGCTTTCTCAAGAAGTTCCTCCACAAGCGGCATGGTGGATTCGATGGCCTGAAAGCGCCAGAGATTGTTAAGAATTGATGGCCGAACAGGGAGGAGAGGATGGCGCCAGATTTCATGCCATTCGAGATGGGTATAGACGTTCGAGAGGAGTTGATAGGCCGACCGAACCAATTGACCTGCTTCTTTGCTCCCGTAGAAGTTTGAAAAAAACACTCTCTCAAATTGCACGGGGTCGGCCTCCACCGGTCGCCAGGCACATTCGGCTGTCCAGGCAAATCCATAGTAGTTCAGCTCTCTCAGCGCCTCGCCGCCGTAGTCGTTCCAGTTGGACGTGAGAATCCCCAGGGCTCCATTGTCGTATCCTTCACGAGCGAAGTTCCGGACGTTGAGAACAGTGTTCAGGTAGTTCGGCCATGGCCCCGTGAAGTTCCAGATGGCGGGTGACACGATAAAAGGAAATCCAGCCTTCCGGAAAATTCCGGCGCTCGGGTACGATTGTCCTGCCCAATACTGCCAATCCACGATAATAACGTCACGCGGTATCATTTCGAGAATTGAGGGGTGGTTCAGAATAATATCACCATACATCAGCGGTCGCTTTCCGTACTTCGCCAAAATGGCAAACAACCGTTTGTAATGCGCGGCATGCACGCTGGCAAGATCGCTTTTCCTGACCAGTTCCCTGGATGCCCCCAATCCCACATCCCAGGATTCGTCTGCCGCCATGTTGAAGTAAGGGGAACTGAACGCGCCGGCGAGTTCGCCGATCATTTCGTCAAGAAGCTCGTACACCCGTTCGTCAGAGACATTCACCGTGTGTGCGCCGGGGAATTCGGCATATGCGGCGTATTCGGGCAGAAGGAGGATGTTTTCCCAGTGTCCCAGCGTCTCAAAAATCGGAATCAACTCCACATGATACCGTTTTGCGTATGCGTCAAGTTCTTTTACTTCTGCCGGCGAAAGCGCACCTCGCCCCTTGCCGATGAGTGGATGATTCTTGAAAACAAAAATATCCTCGATGTAGGGAGAATACACGTTGAGTTTGTGTCGCGCGAGATACCGGATGATTGTCTTGAAATTGTCGAGAGTAGATACCTGTCCCCTGCTGAGATCATCCGTAATCCCGCGGATGGTTTGGAGCGGCCAGTCCCGTATCAATGCCCGGGGAAGTACGGCGCCTTTTTTTTCTTTCGTGATCATCTGCAGGAGGGTCATCATTCCGTAAAATCGTCCGCGTTCACTTTCTCCGAGAATTACGACCCCATCGTTGGTAATAGTGAGGATGTATCCTTCCTTTCTCATCGCATCGGTATAGCTGGTCAACCCATCACCCAGAATGGATTTTCCTCTGACACTAGAAGGCGGACCGATATACACAAGGTCGGAAGTTCTTGAACGGGATCTTGTTTCTTCGGAAACAACGAGCGGGGACAGGCCGAGCCCTATCAGGTGTTCGTTGAGTTGGTCGGCAGCAAAGCGATCTCCGGCCGTTGAGCCGGTCGCAAGCACGATGCGTGTCTGGCCGGAAATGCGGAACTGACCGGCAGAAACGGTGACCATTTGTGGTGTTGGAATCACATTCAAGCGATTATCCTGAATGGCAAACAGGAACCCCGGGATGACGAGTGCCGGGAGTATATGGTAGGCGAGGCGGTTCATCATATGGTGACCATGAATGTAGAAAAACTGTGTGACGCGATCAGCCACGGGGGGATGGGCGAGTGAGACGCTGGCACCGGAGGGCCGATGCCAGCATTATGACCTTGGGAACTGGACCGGATTACGCCGGTGAGGATGGTGACGAAGATCCTGCCTGTTCATCCATCTTCCGTTTCACTTCCTGAACTTCGTTGCGGATTTCCTGCGCTTTACGCTTCAGGTCCGCCATGTGCTTGCGCACGCGCGTGCCTGCAGACTTATTCTGCTTCACGTAGAATTTTTCGAAATCCTTCTCGAACGTTTGGATGAGATCCAACAACTCCTGGTACCGATTCATGCAAGGGTCCTCCGATTGGTAAAACGATGGTTATTTTTGGGAGATGCCATGGAATTATCGTTGACGCCTCTTGGCAAGGTTTGCAGCGCGGCGAAGGCGATGCATCATGGCTTCGCGCTTATCATAAAGCCGCTTGAGTTTCCGGGGCTTGTGTTTTCCGAGTGCATAGGATGTCAGAATTGGCATCGCAATGGTCGAATCGACATAGGAAACGGTAGTATCGGGCAGTTTGTCCGGATCAATTTTGCCCCAACTCACAGCCTCTGATGGTGTTGCGCCGGAAAGTCCGCCGGTATCCGGGCGGGCGTCAGTGAATTGGATGAAAAAATCATGCCCTTTTTCATTGATTTTGAGCACTTCCTGGATTTGGGGCTCTGTTTGCAGAATAAAATTCTTTGGCGACCCGCCCCCGAAGATCAGAACTCCGCTTCTTCCTTTGGTTTGTTTCGCCTCGAGCACGATGGCTGCGGTCTCGTTTACGTCTGCCAAAACATCGAATTGACACCGGTTCCCGTGGAGGGCAGTTTCAGCAACGTTCATTCCAATAGAACTGTCGCCGGGAGAGGAAGTATAGACCGGAACGCCGCAACGAAACGCGGCACCCAGAATACTCCGGTGAGGGCGCTTGAGCAATCGCTCGCGCGCGTTCACATATCGCCCGATCTTGTAATGGAACTCAGCCGTGCTCATGGCCATCTGAAATTCCGGGCCCGCAATGACGGTCCGGTAAAACTCGTCCGTATCGAGCAGGACATTGTAATCGAAGAGAATATCGTAGATCCGGATGACCGCTTCCTTTCGGAGAATCCTGTCGTCAATGAACGGCGAGCCGCGATGCAATGAGTGGCCGATGGAAAAATGCGTGTCATGGTAAATATTGGCTCCGGTGCTGACGATCCAGTCGACGAAGCCAGCTTCCATAAGCGGAACGATACACGAGCCGCCAAGGCCGGCTGGGGTCAGGGCTCCGGTGAGGCTCATACCGATCGTGACGTCGGCATCCAGCATCTTGTCGGTAAAAAGCCGGCAGGCCTCGCTCAATCTGCCCGCATTGTATGCCTGGAAATAGTTGTCGACGAGTTCCCTGACGCTCGCATTCTTCCTGATGGGAGAAGTACTGATTCGTTTACCGGAAAGAAACTGTTTACGTTTTGCCATTCGTTCTTTTCAGGTGAGTGAGATGGAGGGATGTTGGACAATATAACGATTTTGCCTTTTGAATCAAGCAAAAACCGCGGAACCTATGTGTTCATCACTCCGCCTCCGTTCACGCTCAACGTTGCTCCTACGAGGTGGTCGGAGAGGTGCGAGGCCAGGAACAGCACTGGCCCGGCAATGTCGTCCGGTGAGGCAACCCTGCCGCGGGGAATAGTGCGCTGGATGGTGCGAAGGGTTGAACGGCTCCGAAGAGCCGGCAATGTCATATCCGTGGCAACCCAGCCCGGCGCAACGCAGTTGACATGAATTCCCATCGGAGCAAGCTCGGCAGCAATGGATTTTGTAAACGCGATCACGGCTCCCTTCGAGGCCGCATAATGGGAGTAACCCGCCTCCCCTCGTTGCCCGGCAGTGCTGGCGATGTTGATGATTTTTCCACCCTTCTTTTTCATCGCCGGCAGAACTGCTTTGCAGAAAAGGTATGTACCCTTAAGGTTGACATCTATCGTTTCATCCCATTGCTCTTCTGTCATTGTGTGAATCGGAGCGCGCTTCCAGATCCCCGCGTTATTAATGAGAATGTCAATCCTTCCGAATTCCTTTACGGTTTGCGCTACAGCTCGCTGAACGCTGGTTGCCAAAGATGCCTGGGTTCGGACCGGTAGACAGATTCTTCCGAGGCGTTCGATTTGTTTCTTGACACGGGCAGCGCTCTTCCGATCTGAAAGATACGTGATGGCAACATCGGCACCTGCCTTTGCGAAGAGGATGGCAACCGCGGCACCGATGCCTCTTGAGCCACCGGTCACCAAAGCCACCTTTCCACTGAGACTTATCATAATGTCCCTAATGTCTGATAACCGAAATTTCGACAATTTTAAGAAAATGTATTCTCAAAATCAGGATTCGTTCCTAAAATAGGCATTTTTCAGCAATTTTACAGACTTTCGACTTGACTGAGTATCTTTATAGGACTAAATTAGTCGGATATTAATATGGACTGATTAGGTCGTATTACCAAAAGAGAGAAAAGTTTGAGGTCAACAATATCGCTTCACCTGGCAAAGAAGGGTTCTTTTCTCCGAATTGAAGGCATTCCAGAGGGGAAAAGCAGGGCACAGCTTTTGCGATTGGGTCTTCTCGAAGGGGAAATGGTTCGATGCCTTGAAAGGCTCCCGGGCGGGACGATTGTCCTTGAAAAGAACAGGCAGGAGATAGCGATCGGCTTTTCCCTTGCCAGCACGATTGTGGTTACAGTGGTCAAATTTCCTAAAGAGAAGGAATAACAATGGTTCCGACAGATCCAGGCCCGCATCAGCACGTTGAAAGACACAACCATCCGGGCATTCCCATCACGGTTGATGAGCTCATCCGTACGCAGGTGGCCCTTGTCGGGAATCCCAACGTCGGCAAGTCCCTCTTTTTCAATTATCTCTCCGGTCTCTACGTCGATGTTTCGAATTATCCAGGAACGACTGTTGAAATCGCCAGGGGGCGGTTTCAGGATATCGATATTTACGATACACCGGGTGTTTACGGCATTTCTTCTTTTACTGCGGAGGAAAATGTCACGCGGGACATGGTCCTGAAAGCCGATGTCATTCTCAACATCGTGGACGCGGTGCATCTTGAGCGCGACTTGTTCCTGACGCAGCAATTGATCGACATGGGGAAAAGGGTTTCTGTGATTCTCAATTTCATGGACGAAGTGGAGAAGCAGGGGTTGGAGCTGGACATCAGACTCCTCTCACATTACCTCGGCGTACCTATTTTCACAACCACGGCCATTACACGCAAAGGTTTCGACCGCATTCCAGAGGCCATCCATGAGGCGCGTAGGGGTCAGCAGGACCGCGAACAGCATTCACGCCTGCACACCATGCTGGCGATTGCCGGTTCTGAAGCCGAGGCCCTCCTGATACTCGAAGGTGATGAAGACATCGCACAACGGCACGGGGTCGCACCGGGATCGGAACGCGAGGCCATGTATGTCGAGAGACGGAACCGCGTGAATCTTATCATCAACGCCGCCGTCTCGGAAGGCCAAATCCGCAAGCGGTTGTCAACGCTCCTCGGCCGCTTGGCCGTCAACCCGTGGACGGGTGTTCCCATGCTGTTCGGCGCGTTGTATCTCATCTACCTGTTTGTCGGTTCCCTTATTGCCCAGGATCTCGTGGAGTACCTTGAAACCAATCTCGGAAACGGCCTTTGGGAACCCTGGGTCCGCGACCTGGTCGCCCGGTTCGTTGATCCGAATTCCTGGCTCGGCACGATCCTGATCGGTGAATTCGGCGTCCTCACCATGACAGTGACGTACCTCCTCTTCCTGCTTCTTCCGCTCGTCATAGCCTTCTACCTTTCCCTCGCGATCATGGAAGACAGCGGTTACCTTCCGCGCCTTGCCGCGCTGGTAGACCGAAGCCTGAACAGCATTGGTCTCAACGGCAGCGCGGTGATTCCTCTGATCCTCGGGTTTGGGTGCGTCACGATGGCAACCATCACCACCCGCCTGCTCGGAAGCGAACGCGAAAAGAGAATTGCAAATGCCATTCTGCAATTTGCCATTCCTTGTTCGGCCCAGCTTGCCGTGATTGCGGCAATGCTTGCAGGCGCCGGGTTCAGAGCGATGCTCATTTTTTCAGCTACCATTCTCACCGTTTTTGTGGCTATCGGAACCATTCTTCACCGGACATTGCCGGGAAAAACGAGCCCGTTGCTCATCGACCTGCCGCCCATGCGCATCCCCCGGCTTGACAACGTGATCCGGAAGACCGCTTTTCGGGCGTATTTCTTCATGAAAGAGGCCACCCCGTGGTTCTTTGCCGGAGCGCTCGCTGTCGGCATTATGCAGGTGACCGGGCTTTTGAACATCTGGCAATCCGTGCTTTCTCCGTTCACCGTATCCTGGCTGCAGCTTCCGAAAGAAGCCGCCACAGCATTTGTCATGGGAATGGTACGAAGAGATTTTGGTGCGGCAGGCCTTTATGATCTGTCCCTGTCGCCGGATCAGATCGTTGTTGCTCTCGTCACGATTACGCTGTTTGTGCCCTGTATCGCTTCCCTGATGGTCATGCTGAAGGAACGCGGGACCAAAGAAGCCATGATCGTGTGGTTTGGAACCTGGGTGGGTGCGTTCCTGGTTGGCGGAACGCTGTCGCAAATTCTTCTATGAAATCCCCGGCATCCACCGGGCTGACCCTTGAGGCACGACTGCGCACAGAAGCCCGCGCGTGCCCCCGCTGTAAATTCGAGATAAACAATCCGTTCATCGAACGCTGCCCGCGCTGTCTCACACCTATGCCCGTAAATGACCCCGGCTGTTCAAAGTGCGTGCATAACAATTCGTGTCCGGTGTCGAGCGAGAAAAAGAGTGTATGAGGGTATGAGGGAATGAGTGTATGAAGGTGTGTGAGCGGGGTGTGTGGCGAGTGGGAAGGTGAGAGGGTGGGAGGTTTTAGGTTCGAAGTTTCAGGAAGAGACCAGTATTGGAGGTTGGATATTGGACGTTCGATATTGGACATTGCTTTCATAAGAAATATCCAACGCCGAACGCCTAATGTCGAATTTCTAATCAAAAAAAGAGTGCATCACCACCTGGTAGGTTGACAATGCACTCTCTCAATCAACGGAACGCCCGAAGACGCCCGTTTACCCTGACAATATAGCCCGAAAGCCCGGGTTTGTCAAGCGGACGCCGGACGTTCACAACGTCCAAAGGAGCATTCAGATGCAAGTTCTACGAGTTATTTCAGTCATATTTCTCTCGCTTCTACCCGCGGCCGGCCTTCTTGCTCAAGAGGCTGATTCGCTCAAGGAAATCCGGAGGCAAATCGATATTCTCATCGATGAACTCGAGCGGATGAAACTCGGCGAAGTGGCGGATCCGACTTACGAGCCTCAACGGGGACTTGGTCCTGCTGCGGGAAAGGTGTACCAGCTCAAGAAAACGGGTGTTTCCATCGCCGGATACGGAGAAGTGGTGTATGAAAACTACAAAGAGAAACGAGACGATGGAGGAGCAGCTGCCAAGCCGGATAAGATCGACTACTTGCGCAATGTTCTTTATGTAGGGTTTCGATTTAACGATTGGATCTTGTTCAACTCTGAAGTCGAATTTGAACACGGAAGCACCGGAAAAGGGGGAGAGGTTTCTGTGGAATTCGGCTACGTGGAACTTATGTTCTCTCAGGCATTCAATGTTCGTGCTGGGATGGTCCTTCCGCCGGTGGGAATCATCAACGAAAAACACGAACCCTCCACGTTCTTCGGATCCCTCCGTCCGCAAGTGGAGCGCTCGGTCATTCCTAGTACGTGGCGAACCAACGGAATCGGCGCCTATGGCGACCTCGGACCTTCCCTGAACTACCGCGCCTACGTTGTGGAGGGATTCAATGCTAAGAATTTCACGGACGCCGATGGGGTTCGGGGCGGACGACAAAGTGGAGCGAGTGCGCGGGCGGAGAACTTTGGACTGACAGGCAGATTGGAATTTACGGGTATTCCGGGAGGAGTCCTCGGCGGAAGCTTCTATCTTGGAAATTCCGGACAGGGTCAAACTGATTCGCTTGGAACGATCGACGCAGCCACGAAGCTGTGGAGTCTTCATGCGGAATACGCATTGAATTCCTTGGAATTAAGAGCCCTCATCGCGGGCGTGATGGTCGATGACGCCGGCAGGGTCAGCGTTCTTTCGGGGAAAACCATCGGCTCGGAAATGAACGGATGGTACGTGGTGGCAGGATACGACCTGATGCCCATTCTGAGCCCGGGTTCGGTCCAATCAATTACGCCGTTTGTTCAGTATGAATCCCTGAATACACACGCCGCCGTGGCGCCCGGGTTTACCGTCAACAAGGCCTTCGAGCGGACCGTACTGAGTGTGGGAGTTTCGTACAAGCCGCATCCGAACGTTGCATTCAAAGTTGATTACCAGGATATCAAGAATGCCGCGGGAACAGGTATCAACCAATGGAATGCGGCTGTGAATTACTTATACTAGGTCGGTGTTACCTGATTGCGTTCTATGGTAACCTTTCCAAGGTTAACGCTTAGAAAGGTTACAAAATTTGTGCCAATGACGAAAAAGGCATCCATCCAAATCAGTTCACGGAAAATTCTGCGCCGCCGGCCGCGCCACGGCTTTTTCTGGATCGGTCCAGCGTTCATTCTGTGTTCCACTCCCGCCATATCCCAGGTCTATCTGACCAAGGATGCGGCGCTGGCGCTCTATTTTCCAGAGGCAACAATTGAGCGGCGGACTGTTTTTCTCACGGACTCGCAGGTGCAGGTCATTCAGAATTCAGCGAAGGCAAAAGTTTCATCGCGTGTTGTGACGTACTATGTCGGAATGAATGCCGGTCGGGTAACGGGATATGCATTCTTCGAAACACACATTGTGCGCACGATGCCAGCGACGTTTATGATCGTTGTCAATCCGGACAGCACGGTCCGCGCAGTTGAACTTCTTGCATTCTACGAGCCGGAGGACTATCGGCCTCCGAAGCGATGGTTGGAGTTATTTGGCGGAAAATCGATGCAGAGCGATCTCTGGTTAAAGCGCGGAGTGCAGAACATCGTCGGTGCGACACTCTCTGCGCAATCGATCAGTGACGGTGTGAGGCGCACTCTTGCCCTGTACGAAACCGCCGTTGCCGGAGAACACTGATCATGCGGTATATGCAGACCGGTGGGTTTCAGAACAATCCGTACATGCGCCTGACGCTCGGGCTGACCCTCGTGCTCCTCCTGGCGTTCACCGCCACGAACTTCCTCCTGTATTTTGCCAAAATGGACCTCTCGCCCGCATCCGTTATTTCGTACTACAACGGAAACGAAGAAGAATTCCATCCCGCCCGCTCGTATCAATCGATGCTTGAGGTCACGCATGGCCATTTTGCCATGATGGCTCTTGTCATGTTGCTGCTTACGCATCTGGCTGTGTTTGCCCCCTTCCGACGTTCCCAGAAACTCGCGCTCATTGTTACCGCGTTTCTTTCAGCCCTTCTGAGTGAAGGCTCCGGCTGGCTTGTTCGATTTGTTGATCCGGAATTCGCCTGGCTGAAGGTCGCGTCGTTTCTGGCGCTGCAGGGAAGCCTTTTGTTTCTCCTTGGTGCGTTGGCCGTGTTCCTATGGATGGGCCATCGGCGCCAGAAGGAAATGGAATCGTCCGGGCTCGCCGGAGACACAGAAGAGGAATTGGCAGAAGAAGAGGCGCAGCTGCCGTGACAATAGAAAAACGAACACGGCGCATGTTCCTGGGGAGAACCGCGCGTACCGGTCTCGGACTGGTGCTCGTGCACTCTCTTCCGACATGGGCATGGAGTGGGCAACGACACCGGAAGGCGTATCGGGAACGTTCGTTTTACACAATGGGCTCGATGGCGACAGTAAGCGCGTACGGCGAATCGATAGCTCATATCGACGACTCGATCAATAAGGTCATGAGTGAATTTGGAAGATTGGATGCCTTGCTCAGCGTGTTCAATCCGGCAAGCGAGATCTCACTACTCAACAATACGGCCGGCCATGGCGCTGTCCGGGTTTCTCAGGAAGTCTGTCAGATTCTGAAGTTATCAAAGAATTTCAACCTTCGGACTTCAGGCCTATTTGATATCACCGTTGAGCCATTGATGAAATTGTGGGGGTTTCGGGGAATGACGAGGCAAACATATCCGACTGACAGTGAAATCGCAACTGCGCTCAATGCCGTCGGAATGGGCCATCTCAGCATCGATTCAGCCCGGCAGGAAGCGCTTCTTGATCATCGCAACGCAAGCGTCGATCTCGGCGGGATTGCCGTTGGGTACGCTGTGGATCGGGCCGCGGGAATTCTGCGATCGGCAGGAATTGAATCGGCCTTTATCAACCACGCCGGAGATGCGTACGCTCTGGGCGCACCCGACGAACAGGGCGGCTGGATCGCTGCGATCCCACACCCCTCGGAACCCGGGAGTATGATCCACGAAGAGCTGCTCACAGATCGAGCAATCTCGACTTCGGCGGACAGCGAGAGATTTGTGACGATTGACGCTGTGCGGTACGGACATGTGATGGATGTATACTCCGGCCGGCCTGGCACGCGCAAAGCCAGCATAACGGTCCTTGCGCCCTCGGCGATACAAGCTGATGCGCTTTCCACGGCTGCATTTTGCAGACCGGACATTCTTGCAAATGTGCCGGAAACATCGTATTTCTGTATGGAGTTCGCAAAAGAAAAATCGGTTTGGGAATTCACATCTGGCGGAAGGAAGAGACAATGACACAAGCGAATATTGGCCCGAGTCCGATAACAGAAGAGCAGGTCTTTGAGGCACTGCGGGAATGTTATGATCCGGAAGTTCCTGTCAATATCGTCGACCTGGGGTTGGTGTACGGCGTCACCATTCTTGATGATTGGGTTGGTGTGAAAATGACGCTGACCACACCGGGGTGCGGAATGGCGGACATGATTACAAACAAGGTGCGCGAGAGGATCAAACAGATTCCGGGAGTTTCAGACGGAGACGTACGTCTCGTCTGGCAGCCGGCATGGCATCCGGGGCTCATGAACGAAAGTGCCAGAAAGCAATTAAGAATGGATAAACCCCCCGCTTCGTGAGCAAAGTATCCGACGATTTTTTGCGACTACACATCTCCTCTTGCGTTTTCCTCTCCCTTTCTCTAGGTTAAATAACCACAATTTGACCCCCGTTGTTCGTTCCGCTATGGTTGTTCAATGAAGGAGGTTTCATGGATCGCGATGTACTCAAAGTCCTGTTGGTGGACGACGAGGGTTTTTTTATCAGTTTGATTGCATCTCAACTTCAAGACGCATACGGTTATACCATTGAAACGGCGTTCTCCGGAAAAGAGGCTATCGAAAAGATTTCGACCGCGAAACGAGGATACGATGTCATTCTGATGGATTACTTGATGCCGGAAATATCCGGGTTGAATGTTTTGCAGTGGATGCATGAGCAGAAGATTGAAACTCCGGTCGTGATGCTCACAGCTGCCGGTTCCGAGAACGTGGCTGTTGAAGCGATGAAGCTTGGAGCGTACGATTACCTGCGCAAAGAGCACATCGATATTCAACGCCTGGCCATCGTCATTCAGTCAACGAACGAACGTCATCAGTTTCGCATCGCCCGGGAATTCGAGCTGGAAAAAGAGCGCGAAATCCGGTTAAATCTCGAAGCGACAGAAAAAGTCCGAAGGTTTTTGAATACCATGGCGCCCCGGCTCAATGAAGATTTCGCCGCCGTCGGCGTGGAGCTGGAGCTCCGCAGTAAGTTGATCACGGAGTCCCTGAACGAAGAAGGCCGCGCGCATTTGGATGCAATGATCCGGGAACTTCGACGGCACGTTAGTTCGATTGAGGGCGGAGTGAGGGGCCTTTTCTCCTTGTACAAGGTCATGTATGCCCGCCACACCGAAGAGAAGGAAATCGAGCAGATACGAGGGGAATTCGAAACAACCGCAATCTCAGTCAAAAGCTGATCAGGCACAATTCCGGAAAAGAAAAGGCGCTTAAGGGTGCCTTTCGTTGTTTTAGCTCCCTTTGGGCGGAACAAGCCGGGTTGCCCTGACCTCATGAGTCCAACGCAATTTTCCTGTAGTGTCCCAGCATTCCATGACGAGCTTGCGGTCTCTCCGCGGACCGCTGAACCTGAGGACGCCAAATGTGTGAGCATCGGAAACAAGGGTACCCGATACGATTGCCGGATTGTTTGAGGTGGGATAGAGGCCGGCGGTCAGGGAGGACGATGTGTAGTCGTACAGCGGATAGAACGACGAATCCTGCAATACTGTTAATTCCGTCAGGTGCCGGTCACCTGAAAGAAACACCACTCCCGTGATTTTCTGTTCTTTAATAAACCGAAGGAGCTCTTCATACTCGGTGCGGAAAGCGAAGAAGGTTTCTCCGCCAAGACTTGGATTCAGAACCTGGTTTCCGTTGGCAACGATTTTGAACGGGGCCTGACTAGACAGTAATCCATCCTTGAGCCACTGAAGCTGTTCTTTTCCGAACATCGTTTTCTCTTCACTGTCAGGGGCCTTGTTGGGGGTGCGGTGATACCGGTCGTCGAGCAAAAAAAACTCGACATCGCCCCACTCGAACCTGCCAAACACTCCGCGTGTTTCCTCTGTTCCGTACGTCTGATTTGCCCAGAAGAGCTTGTGAACATCCAATGCCTCTGAGCGCAAGCGATACGAGCGGTCTGCATCATTCGGACCGTAATCGTGGTCGTCCCAGATTGCATAGTGATGCGCAGCGCCAAGGAGTGGCTGGAGTTCGGGCGCGGAGCGCGTGTGAGTCCACCGATTCTTCAATCCGGCCACCGTGTGCCAATCCACTTCCCGGTAATAGGTGTTATCTCCCAGCCACAGCATTACATCCGGCTGTTTTGAAGCGATCACGCTCAGGATCTCGTAGTCGGATCCATACGGCGTTCCCGGCCGGTCCCATTCCGTTTCATTAATGTAAAGGCAAGAACCGAAGGCAACCGTGAAATCCGGAGGATCAGTACGCCAGTGCCAAAGCGGCAATGTCTGAAAACGCAGAGGATACGGTCTCCTGACCACCTTCCCATTGATACGCAACTCATATCCGTAAGAATTTCCCGGTCGTAATCCGTCGATCAGAACATGAGCAACATGAACATTGGCAGTCGAAGTATTGACGGATTTGCTCAAGGAGGATTTTACCGGTTCCTGAAGGCTCCAGTACCGGAACTGCACGGCCGCGGGTTTCGTAGTCTGCACCCACAGCATCACCTCGGTCATTTGGCCGTATCCAACCATCGGACCCGACTGGAGGAGGGATTCCTGAGCAGAGACGAATCCAATTGTAAGAGTGAGAAGGAGAGGAAGAGAGTAGAGACGGTTCATAAGGCAGTTATTGAGGTATTGGTTATGAGTTATTGGGAAGACCGCCCCGGGCGATAACAAGGAGTAAACGTTTTATACGTACATCCTTTGAAATGGTTAAAAACTCGCGGTGTCTGTTGGCGAATCTATGGAATACCAGCTCAAAATGCAAAACGTAAACACCTCCGGAAAGTCTTGCGACAAACGGGGAGAAGCGTTACATTGCATCTTTGATTTTCCACGGAAGGCCTGTGGCAGAATGTCATGCCGGATAAGAAACTAACACTCCATCTTCTTGACGACAAGTTTACGATCAGCAGGCTCGCTCAATTCGCCGAGTTGCCGATGATCGTGGCCAAGGGGGAAATGTGTTTTTTCGCCCGGACGGACGAGGAACTTGTTATCATCACGCCAGAATTCATGGCTCCTAACAACGTGCAGCAGGAAATCGGATGGCGGGCGATGCGCGTCGTGGGAGAATCAGCATTGACTGACAATAAAGTGCTTTCTTCGATCATTGATCCGCTTGGCAACGCGGGCATTGCTCCGTTTGTCATAACCACATACAACAGTGTCTATATCTTCCTTCGCGAGGAAAAAATTGTCGATGCGGTGAAGGCGCTTCAGCATGTCGGCCACACGTTTGAACACAAAGAAGTAGGCGTTCCGAAATAGATTCCTATTTCCCCCCGTTAAACCTTCCTTTCAGCTCCTCCGCAATCTCGTCGAGACTCAAACCTTTTTGCTCAAGCAAAACCATCAGGTGGTAGAGCAGGTCGGCCGTTTCCTTCCGAAGGCTCGTCGAATCCCCTTCAAGCGCACTCAAAGCCACTTCGACACCTTCCTCCCCGACCTTCTTGGCGATTTGTCCCGTGCCGCTGCGAAAGAGATCGGCCGTGTACGAGCCGGAAGGCATATGCTGATGCCGTTGACGAATGATGTGAGCCAGATTTCTGAAAACCTGCGATGCATCCAGGGAAGCCGGGTCTCCAAAACATGAAACAGTTCCCTGGTGACACACCGGACCCGTCGGTATCGCCTCTATTAAGAGCGCGTCGTTGTCACAATCAGACCTGATCGAAACCACCTCAAGGAAATTCCCCGACGTTTCGCCTTTTTGCCACAAGCGTCGCTTTGTCCGGCTCCAGAATGTCACTTTTTTATTGAAAAGGGTTTCCTCCACCGCGTCCCGGTTCATGAATCCGATCATGAGGACTTCCCGGGTCGCGCTGTCCTGCACTACGGCTGGAAGAAGCCCTGAAAGCTTTTCAAAATCAAGTTTGTCCGTATTCATAGCCGCACCGGTATTCCCTTGTTGTGAAGAAACGTTTTGATTTCCCCGATGGATGTTTCCCTGTAGTGGAAAAGGCTTGCCGCGAGGGCCGCGTCGGCTGTGCCGTCACGAAGGACCTCGAGAAAGTGCTCCTTGATTCCTGCGCCCCCTGAAGCGATCACCGGAACATTCACGACCGACGAAATTGCCTGCATGAGGCCGGTGTCATACCCGGTTTTGCTCCCGTCACGATCCATCGAGGTAACGAGCAATTCTCCAGCGCCGCGTTCGACGGCTTCCCTCGCCCACATGACCGCGTCGAGACTTGTCCGCTGCGTGCCTCCCCTGATCCACACGTTCCATGAGTTTTTTTCGGATTTTGCGTCGATGGCTGCCACAACGGATTGCGAACCCACGCACCGCGCGGCTTCTTCAAGAAGTGCAGGCCGGAGAACGAAAGCGGAATTCAGCGAAATCTTGTCGGCTCCCGCGTCGAGGACACGCTGGATATCGGTAACGGAGGAAATGCCGCCTCCCACGGTAAAAGGAATCCGGATGGCGGCTCCCACACGTTCAACCAGGTCCAGGAGGGTTGATCGGTTTTCCTGTGTGGCGCTGATATCAAGAAAGACGAGTTCATCGGCTCCGTCGCTGGAATAACGGTCCGCAAGTTCAACGGGATCCCCGGCGTCACGAAGGTCGAGGAAACGCGTTCCCTTGACTGTCCTTCCGTTTTTTACATCCAAACACGGTATGATTCGCTTCGTGAGCATGGTTAATCCGCCAACGCCTTCAATTGCAGCGGATCGATCCTGCCTTCATAGAATGCCCGGCCGATGACGACCGCCGGGACGTCGGCCCCTCGGAGATCTTCAACATCCGCGAGCGATGAGATGCCCCCGGAAGCAATCAGCTCGATCCCGTCAAAGGAGGAAAGGAGATTCTTATAGAAATCGACATTGGGCCCCGTCAACATGCCGTCTCGCTCGATGTCAGTGCAGAGAAATGAAGTTACCCCCGCTTCACGATACCACCTGATGAGATCGTGGAGAGAACGGCCGTCCACAGCCGTCCAACCCTCCGTTGCGATGAAGCCGTCGCGCACATCGAGTGCAATCGTGAATCGCTGCGGCCCGAATTCAGCGATCCAACGCAGGACGGTTTCCGGATTCTTGATTGCAGCGCTTCCTGTGACAATCCGATGTACGCCGATCTGCAGATATTGTTCGACGTCCTTCTTCGTTCTGATCCCTCCGCCCGCCTGAATTCTGATGCCCTGGAGTCCGAGGAGGGAGGCAAGCGCGGTGGTATCGCGCACCGCTCCGTCACGGGCTCCGCTAAGATCCACGACGTGAAGAAACGTAAATCCGTTCTCCATGAATGCCCGGGCAGTGGCCTCGGGGGAATCAGAATAGACGGTCGGGGTGCGGAAATCTCCCTGCCGTAAACGAACACAGCGGCCGTTGAGGATGTCAATTGCGGGCAGAATCAGCATAATTTCACAAAATTCGACAGGAGCCGGAGTCCGGCCTCGCCTGATTTTTCCGGGTGAAACTGTACTCCGCGGAAGTTCCGGATCCGGACGGCCGATGAGAATCTCCGGCCATAGTCTGTTACGGCTGTCGTTTCCTTTGCTACCGGGGCACAGTATGAATGAATGAAATAGAAATACTCCCGGTCACGAAGACCCCGGAACAATGGATCCTCGGCGAGGATTTCCACGGTATTCCATCCCATATGGGGTACCTTTACGCTGTTGTTGAATCGCTTAACCGTTCCTCCTGCAATCCCAAAACAGGGTGTCTCGCGTTCCGCCGTGCGCTCAAACAGAAGCTGCATGCCAAGGCAGATTCCAAGGAACGGAACGGAGGCAGACCGAAGCCATTCGAGCAAACCGACATTCTCCAGAGAGGTCATGGCACTTCGGGCTTCACCGACACCCGGAAGAATGAGCTTTGAAGCGGCGCTTAATTCCGCGACCGTGCCGCCAATACAATGGTCAACGTCCAGTGACTTCAGAGCATTGCTGACGGACCGCACATTTCCCGCGCCGTAGTCAATGATACCGATCATAATACACCTTTGGTTGAAGGAAGCACGTCGGGCCGGTTCACATCCAGTGTTATCGCCTGTTTCAGCGCCAGCGCCGTCGCCTTGAACACGGCTTCGATCTTGTGATGGTCGTTTCTTCCCTCAACGGAAACATGAATGTTGGCGCGCAGACCGTCTGCGAAGGCGCGGAAAAAATCTTCCACAAGTTCGGTCGGCAATTCCCCCACGCGGTCGCGCCCAAAGGCTGCCTGAAAGGAGCAAAAAGGTCTCCCGCTCAGATCGACGGCCACCCGGGCCAGCGATTCGTCCATCGGGGCCGCAAAACCGAAACGCCCGATTCCGCGTTTGTCACCGAGTGCCTGGCGGATCGCATCGCCGATTGCCAGCCCGGCATCCTCGACCGAATGGTGTTCGTCCACATGCAAATCTCCGCGGATATCGACCGTCAGATCAATTCCTGAATGACGCGCGAGTTGATCGAGCATGTGGTCGAAGAACCCGATGCCGGTTGCGCTCCGGCTTTCTCCCGATCCGTCGAGCAACAACTCCACGGAAATGTCAGTTTCCCGCGTGGTACGCCTTGTCGAAGCCGATCGGTCGCGCTGAAGAATGACCCGGCATGCCTCAACAAGGCCGTCGGAGACAAAATCGGCAGAAGTCGAAATCCCGGACGCGATCCGGATTGTTTTGCAGCCAATGGTTTTGCCGAATCGGACGTCCGTTTCCCTGTCTCCGATGACATAGGATTTCATGAGGTTCACCGGGTTTTTCTTAAGAAAATCGTCCACAAGACCCGTTTTCGGTTTTCTGCACCGGCATGCGTCGCCTTCGAGGTGGGGACATACAAAAATTTCCGAAAACACAATCCCCTCAGATTCGAGAAGATGGAGCATTTTTGTTTGAACCTTTTCCCAGGCCTCCATCGGATAGGAAGTTGAACCGAGGCCGTCCTGGTTGGTGACAAGAACGAGGTGATATCCCCGCTCAAGAATCATGCGGAGGCCGCGCATTGCCCCCGGGAGGAACTCAAGTTTTTCGAGTGAGTCCACTTGCTGATCGGGAGGTTCGACAATCAACGTCCCGTCGCGATCGAGAAAAACCACCTTCATGATTCCATCTCCGTGATTGCAGTCAAGAGCGCGTCGTTTTGCTGCGGTGTTCCGACGGTGACCCTCAGGCAATTGTCCAGGAGCGGATCAGCACTGCGGTCCCGCAGGATAATGCCCTTGGCGGCGAGGCGGTCTCTAAGGCCGCGGGCGTTGCGGCACCGGACGAGCAGAAAATTCGCATCGGAATCGTACACGGAAACAACGGAGCTGATCGCTTTCAATCCGGCCGCGAGCCGGTCGCGTTCCCGCAGGATCTTCCTCACGGTTTCACGCATTTCAGATTCCAGCGCAAGGGCCTTCAACGCTGCATTGCTCGTGAGCGTGTTGATGTTGTAGGGAGGTTTAATCTTCATCAAGTACGTAATAACGGCCGGATCGGCGATGCAATAACCGAGCCGGATTGCGGCAAGGCCCCAGGCCTTGGAGAGTGTCCGGAGAACGATCAGGTTGCGGGTATCACGGCTAAATGCCGCGACGGATGAACCTCCGGCGAAGTCGATGTACGCCTCATCAACAACGACCATGGCTTCGGTCTGTTCACAGAGGGTGCGGATATCGGCGGCCCTGAGGAGGTTCGCTGTGGGGTTATTCGGAGAACAGCAGAAGATGATTTTTGCCTTCGATGCCTTGGATAAAACATCCTGCAGGTCGATCTGAAAGTCTCGTGTAAGCAGGCTGCTCATAAGGCCCACCTCGTTGATGGCGGCGCTCACTCCGTACATGCCGTAAGTGGGCTCAATGATGAGCACAGAGTCCTTTGCCGGTGTGCAAAACAGCCTGATCAGAAGGTCAATGATCTCATCCGACCCGACGCCGGCAAAAATCCAATCTTCCCCGACACCGTTGAGAGCAGCGAAGGCCTTTCGCAACCGGATCTGGTTGGGATCGGGATAGCGGTTCAGCGAAACACCGTTTATGCTAACAACACTGCCAAAGGAATTCTCGTTTGCATCGAGCAAAATGCCCGCCGCATGGTCCTGCCGCGCGCTGCGATACGGCGTCAGATCCCTGATATTGGCGCGCACCAGTTGCTCGGGAGAAGTTTTCATGGACGCTGCCTCACGGTGATGGCCCTCCGGTGGGCTTCGAGTCCTTCAGCGGCGGCAAGGATCTTCACGGTCTCGGCGAGTTGTGCAAATCCCTTCCTGGAAAGGGATTGAAACGAGACAGTCTTTTGAAAATGCTCGACGGTGAGGCCGCTGTACGCAACTGCGGTGCCGCCTGTGGGGAGGGTATGATTGGTACCCGAGGCGTAGTCGCCCGCTGCCACCGGGGCAAACGGGCCAAGAAACACTGACCCGGCATTCCGAATGTCACGCGCAAGCCGGTCGGCATGAGCCGTCTGGACTGAGAGATGCTCGGGCGCATAGTCATTGGCAAAACGGACCGCTTCGGTCAGCGACCCTGTGATGAGAACAAAGCCTGCCGCCAGGGAACGCCGGGTAATGCCTCTTCTCGGCAAGTCCTTTACCTGAGCCGCGATTTCCGTAAGCACGCCGCGAGCAAGCTGCCGGTCAGGGGTTACAAGGACGACACGGGCATCTGCATCATGTTCCGCTTGTGAAATCAGATCCGCTGCGACAAATGCCGGATTGGCGGAACGGTCTGCGATAACCAGAATTTCGGACGGTCCCGCCGGCATGTCAACAGGACAACCGTCGGGATCCGTCGCCACAATTTGCTTCGCTCTATTCACATACTTGTTTCCGGGACCAAAAATCTTGTGTACTTTTGGCACGGATTCGGTTCCAAAGGCCATGGCGGCAATTGCCTGCGCTCCACCGAGTGGATACACCTCGCGGATACCTGTCAGACAAGCGGCTGCGAGAATCATGGGATTGACCCGGCCTTCCGGCGTTGGCGGAGTGCAAAGCGCGATCGAATCGCAGCCGGCGAGGATGGCGGGTACACCGAGCATCAGAACGGTGGATGGCAGGGGCGCCGAGCCGGCGGGGACGTAGAGACCCACGCGGGGAATGGGAATTGCCCTGCGCCAGCAGGTGACGCCTTGCAACGTCTGAATACGCTTACCCGAAGGTAATTGCGGTTTGTGGAAGCGATGAATGGCCCTCAGAGCGGATTTGAGCGCATGGACAAATGTGGGCGATGCATGGCGGAGCGCGTTTTGCAGTTCAGCCGGGGGAATGGGATTGACCGGCGGCGCGCAGCCGTCAAACTGACGGCTGAATTTCCGGACGGCGGCATTTCCGTGTTGCTTGACCGCCCGGCAAATCCGCCTCGCGGTTCGTTCCGCTGCGCGGTTGTTGGCCGGAGTTCGCACAAGCAGTCGTTGCAGTTGTACCGCTGACAGGTGTGATGAATCCAGGATCTTCATTTGATGATCGTTTCGATGGGGATGACAATAATATCGCTGGCGCCGGCCTTCTTGAGTCGTTCCATGACATCCCAGAAGACCTGCTCGGCGATGACGGAGTGGACCGCGACCATTCCCTGCCGGGCAAGGGGGACAACGGTCGGGCTCTTGAGGGCAGGAAGAATCTTCTGGAGTTTCGGGAGAGACGAAACCGGGGCATTGAGCATGATATAGCGTTTTCCGCGGGCCTCGAGGCTGCCGGAAAGCCGGATGAGGAGACGTTCGATGATGTTCTTTCTGGTTTTGTCCTTTAGCGATTTCCTGTTGGCTATGAGGACGGCCTGTGATTCCAGGACTGTCGTGAGCGGTCTGAGCCCGTTCATCCGTGCCGTTGTTCCGGTTGAGGCGATGTCGCAAATCGCGTCGGCCACGTCGAGGGATGGAGCGATTTCAACGGCGCCGCTGAGTTCGACGATGGTGGCCTTGAGCGAAGAAGATCTCAGGAAGTGCTTGAGAGTCGCAGGATACGTGGTTGCGATCCGTTTGCCTGCGAGGTTACGCAGGGAACGAAGAGCGGAACGCTGAGGGACGCTCAGAACCAGCCGGCACAGTCCGAAACCAAGGGAGTTCAGGACCTGTACGCGGGCCTGTTTTTCCCTGACGATGTTCTCCCCGACGATTCCCAGGTCTGCAACGCCGTCCTGCACATATTCGGGGATATCGTCGTCCCGGAGTGACAGAACGTCGAGGGGAAAATTTCTGCAGGGGGAATAGAGGCCCTGAGGTTGAAATTCAAATTCGAGGCCGCAGGAGCGCAGGAGGGACACCGAGTCTTCGGTGAGTCTTCCCTTGCGCTGGAGGGCAATTTTGAGCCGTCCGTTGGTCGCGAGCATACTTTACTAAGATAAAGTGATGGTTAAAAAAAAATATTGTCAGCCCGATCCGGCACCGTTGGGGGAGGCCGAACGCATGCGACGGAGCATGAGACGATAGCCGCCCCTTCCGTTTTTGATCCACTTCTGCACGCGGGCGATGGTCCGCGAACTCAGTCCGGTTTCCCGTTCGATCGTCTTGTAGGGGAGACGGGCTTCGAGCATCTGAGCAGCCTTCCATCGCTGAGCGAATTCATGAATCTCCGTTTCCGTGAGCAAATCCCGTAAAAAGCACCTGCATTCGTCGAGATTTCTCAGGCGGAGAACCGCGGCATACAGACGGTCAATGTCCCGTGTTGATGCTCGTTTCATACTTTACTAAAGTAAAGTTCCGCCGGCTCAATGTCAAGAACAAAATACCGAAGGAGGCTGTCCGCCGGCACGCCCGGAAGAAGGCGGCTTGTCTTCCTGCCGTGTTTTGCCTATTTTTGATATGTCATGGTCGAATTTTCCGATATCGAAGCCGCTTGCAGCGTTGTCGACCCCGTCGTGCTGAAAACGCCCCTGTTGACCTCACAAACTCTGGATGCAGCCAGTAAAAACATCGTCTATCTAAAGGCCGAAAACTTCCAGCGGGTCGGCGCATTTAAAATACGGGGCGCATTCAACAAAATCGCCAGCCTGAGCAAGGAAGAACGCAAACGCGGTATCGTCGCCCATTCGTCAGGAAACCATGCCCAGGGCGTCGCCCTTGCCTCACGGCTGCTGGGCGCCCATGCCACCATCGTCATGCCGAAAGGATCTCCCGCGAATAAAGTCGAGGCCACGAGGGGATACGGGGCAGATATCATTTTCAGCGAAGATTCGACAGACGACAGGGAGCGGGTAGCGGCGGAGCTGGAGAAGGAACACGGATACATTCCGGTTCCCCCCTTCGATGACGACAAAATCATTGCAGGGCAGGGTACGGTGACGGTGGAGATTGCCCGGGCCATCTCCTTGCTTGACTATCTCGTTGTCCCTGTAGGCGGTGGCGGACTGATCGCAGGCAATGCCATTGCCGCTAAGCACCTGTTTCCGGGTATCAAAGTGATTGGGGTCGAAACCGAGCCGGCAAACGATTGCTACCAGTCGTTCCGAAAAAAGACTATTGTCAAGATCCCCCCTCCGGACACGATTGCGGATGGTATGCGCACCCAGTCAGTCGGAAAGCGCAATTTCGAGATCATAATGAAGTACGTCGATGATGTCATAACTGTAACGGATGATCAGGTTATCGAGACGATGAAATTCCTGCTTGAACGCATGAAAATCGTTGCCGAACCGACCGGTGCAGTGGCACCAGCGGCTGTGCTTTATAATATCATGGGGGTCTCGAATAAGAAAGTCTGCGCAATCATCAGCGGCGGAAATGTGAGTTTGAAGAAGCTTGGAGAGTATTTGAGTAGATGAGTGGGAGAGGCGTAAGAGCGTTATTGGTTGACAGTTCGTAGTCATAGGTTGTCGGTTTCTGGTTGTAGTGTTGTGATCCATTCTTTAGATTCGTCCCGCATCGTAACTGACAACCATAACCAGCGACCAACCAACTAGAACCACCGACCAAAAACCAAAAACGTTTTTCGGCCAATATGACTCTCCAAAATTATCTGAAATATTTCGACGAAATGATGAAACCGACTGAGCCGTTGTTTCTCATGGTTCCGCCGGACAAACTCGACTGGAGGCCGACCGAAACGGCATTCACTTCGGCCCAGTTGATGACGCACATTGCCGGATCTCTGGGTGTTTACGCAAGAGGAATCACGACCGGTGATTGGGGATTCAAGTCGATGCGCGAGATCTTTGTGTTCAATCGGCACACGCCCTCGAAAACAACCGAAGAAGCGGTCCGCATGCTCAAGGAGAATTATTCCGAATTTCGGCGACTCCTTTCGGGCCTGACCGAGGAAGAGTTTAACGTCGGGGAGATTGATTCACCCCAGCTTGGCCGCGTTCCGCGCTGGCGGGCGGCGATGCTTGCCGTGGAGCATCATGTGAATCACAAGGCGGAGCTCTTCATGTACTTGAAATTCCTCGGCGTGAAGGTTAATACAGGACATCTCTACACGGATCGCCGAGTCCCGGGATCTCCGTCTGCTTGATGCTTTGGAGAAAGTTCTTTAGGTTGGGAAAGACTTGAGATTTGAGGAGATGATGCGTTTATGAAAATCGTCGTGTGCGTCAATCACGTTCCGGATTCGGAAACAAAAATCAAGCTGAGCCCTGACGGCAAGTCGATCGACAGGACAGGAGTGAATTTCATCATCAACCCTTATGACGAGTTCGCCGTTGAAGAAGCACTCCGGCTTAAAGAGAAGCACGGGGGCGATGTGACATCTGTTTCCCTTGGCGGAGATCCTCATAAGGAAACGTTGCGAAAAAGCCTTGCCATGGGCGCTGACAAGGCCGTTCTTTTAAAGGACGACGCGCCCCGTGACACGTTCTCCGTTGCGCGGGCTTTGGCTGACTACGCAAAGGAACTCCAGGCCGACATCATCCTGTTCGGGAAACAATCGATCGACAGTGATGACGCTGCCGTGGGACCCATGGTCGCCGAAATGCTCGGGATTCCCTCAGTCACCGTTGTTGTAAAGCTGGAAATCAAGGATGGCGCCGTATTGGCAGAACGGGAAATCGAGGGTGGCCATGAACACGTCGAAACCCGCTTGCCGGTGGTGGTGACGGCACAAAAGGGGCTGAACGATCCGCGCTACCCATCCCTCAAAGGCATCATGGCAGCCAAAAGCAAGCCGATCGAAGAGCGGAAGCCATCACCGGCGGCAAACAAGGTGGAGGTTGTGGCAATGCACAAGCCGGCGGCGAAGGCTGCGGGCAAGATTGTTGGCACAGATGCGACAGCAGTACCGGAGCTCCTACGCCTTCTTCATGAAGAGGCAAAAGTCCTATGAAGATTCTCGCCTTTGCGGAACAGCGGGAAAACAAGTTCAGGAAAACAGCTTTCGAAGTCGTGACGGCTGCAAAAAAGCTCGCTGAGTCCTCCGGAGCGGAGGTCGTGTGCGTCGTGTTGGGAGACAGGGTCAAGTCCATAGCCCCTTCATTGGGAGTCTACGGCGCCGGACGTATCATTGTTGTTGAGGATCCGAAGCTTTCCCAGTACTCCACGACAGCGTATGCCGCGATTGTTGCAGAAGTGGCAAAAAAAGAAGGAGCGGATGTTGTGTTGTTTCCGGCAACCGCCTTGGGGAAGGATCTTGCACCCAGGGTTGCCGTGAAACTGGACGCAGGGCTCGCCGCTGATTGCACGGCGCTGCGTTGGGAGAATTCAGAACTCCTTGCTACCAGGCCCATCTTTGCCGGCAAAATCATGACCGATGTTCGGATAAGCTCCAAATATAAAGTGTTCACTTTGCGTCCGAATGTTTTTACGGCTGTCGCCGGGAGCGGAGGGGTTGCAACGGTCGAGGGGTACACGCCGCAAATCGGTGATGGGGAGTATGGCACACGAGTAAGAGAAATCGCACAATCCTCGGGAAAAATCGATGTCGCGGAAGCGGACATCATCGTTTCGGGCGGCCGGGGATTAAAGGGGCCTGAACACTTCAAACTGATTGAAGAACTCGCGGCAGTACTTGGAGCAGCCGTTGGCGCGTCGCGGGCGGTTGTCGATGCCGGCTGGAGACCCCATGACGAGCAGGTCGGACAGACAGGAAAAACCGTTTCTCCGACATTGTACATTGCCGTGGGCATTTCCGGTGCGATTCAGCACCTTGCGGGAATGTCATCTTCAAAGTATATTGTCGCTATCAACAAGGACAAGGACGCCCCCATTTTTCAGGTGGCAGACTATGGAATTGTAGGCGATGCGTTTGAAATCCTCCCTGCCCTGACGCAGGAAGCCAGAAAACTCTTGGGGAAGTAACTGAGGAGAATTGGTTGGAGAGAATTCAGGTTGATATTCTAGGACTATCTACCAGTCCTTCTGCCGGCGGGGCCTATGCGTTGATTCTGAAAGAAGTAAACGGAATGCGACGCCTGCCCATTATCATCGGTGCGTTCGAAGCTCAGTCCATTGCCCTTGAAATCGAAGGGATCAAACCCCCCCGGCCTCTGACACACGATCTGATCAAGACCATCATCGATACGCTTGGGGTTTCTCTCAACGACGTGTTCATCAACGAACTACGTGACGGGACCTTCTACGCCCGGTTGAACGTCGACTCACAGGAAATCGATTCCCGGCCAAGCGATGCCATTGCCCTTGCTGTCCGATACGGCGTTCCGATTTTTGTCTCCGGCAAAGTAATGGACGAGGCTTCGTTTGTTCCGGAGGGAGACGAGGGAGAGAAGGCCGGGGCATCCGCCGCGGAGCCCGAAAACGCTCCGGCGGAACCGGGGCCGAAACCAAAGTTGACAAAAATCGAACAACTGGAACATCAGTTAAAAGAAGCGATTGCGAAGGAAGATTATGAACACGCCGCAAGAATCCGCGATGAGATCACCAGATTTCAGGCACGCAATTCGTAGGGCCGCCTCCGCGTGAGCCACTTCATGAGACGATTGTCCGTTCTGATAACCCTGCTGGTGGGAAATTCTCCATTCGCAGGTGCGGCAACCCAACTTCCTTCTCCGCCCCCGGATTCCTCCCGGGGAAACCAGGTCCATACACTCCTCGCCCAAGCAAATGATGTCGCCCTCAACCAGTACGACAGCAGGCGCGCACTTGCACTTTATTCGGAAGCACTCTCGTTAACAGGGGCGAACGCCGAGATCCTCTGGCAGATCAGCCGGGCATACATCGATATCGGCGAACAATTGCCTGCAGGTACCGACGAAGAGCAGGAGGCACAGCTTTCGATGTTTGAAAAAGCTTTGGAGTTCGCTGAGAAAAGTGCGACGATCGATCCCGGAAACTCCATGGCTTTGACATTCCGGGCCATTGCCGGTGCAAGGGTTACGTTGTATAAGGGCTTGTGGGAATCTGTTGGCCTCATGAACAGGGTTCGTGAAGATCTCGAGCAAGCTCTTCACCTGGATTCAACAAATCACCTTGCACACTACGCGTTGGCCGCTACCCACATGAAGGTGATTGAAAAACCATGGATTATCCGTTGGCCGTTGGGATTGGGATGGGGGGACAGAGACGAAGCGATTGCCCATTTTGAGTCGGCCATCGCTCTGAGATGGGATCTCATTGGCTACCGGCTCGCCTGCGCACAAGCTTATATTGAAGAGGGAGAATACGAAAGTGCACGTGCCCACCTGATGCTTGCTCCCATGCTCAGGCCCCAGAATCGTGGCGATGAAGGTGCCCGAAAAGAAGCTTTCGCAACACTCGACCGGATCCGGGACGAAGAATAGTCCTTCTCTGGCCCCCTGCCTTCCGGGCCTGCATCATTTCGCCCACCCTCGCACTCACCGCCGCAAACAAGAAACTCCGCAATCATCCAAAGCAGACATTGGCTGGCGTCGTGAAACGTTAGCCGGCGGGAGTCAGGTCGCGGGGCCTGATCTTCCAGACTTTGTATTCAAAATAGACGCACATCATCATCAAAATGGCTCCGAGAAAAAAGGGAAGGGAAATGTTCACCTCGAACAACGACCCGGCGATCAAGGGGGCAATCACCATGCTGGCCGCCATGAGTGACGTCATGATTCCGAGGATCTCGCCCTTCATATGGGGCGGAGCGATCCCGGCCACGCGGCTCGTGATGACCACGCGAAGAATGGATTGAGCACTGGCCAGAAGTGCGAGGGCAATGTAAAAGAGAACAAGAATCCGAAGCGCGATGAGCAGAAGGCTGAGGCCCAGGACAATGGTCATGATGAATTCCAGCGTCGCTTCGTCAAAATACTTGAGCCACAGCGGTTTGAGAAGAACGGCCTGGTTGAGGGCAGTGAAAACTCCGATGCCGGAAAACAGAAGCCCGGTGGAAAATGCCGAGAATCCGAAGGCCGCTTCGGTATAGAGAGAAAACACGGACTGTGAAGCCATAAAGGAAATGCCGAAGAGAATCCAGGAGAGGAAGAACGGGCGCAATTCCATGTTACGCATCGCGCGGCGAAGCGGAGCAAGCGGATTGATTGTGATGGGAGCCTCCGGGTCTCGTTTTGTGTGTGTCTCCGGCAAAAAGAAGAATGCCAGAATAGTATTCAGGGAAGCGAGAATACCTGCGACCCAGAACGGAAAACTGTGAGACACCGTGCTCAGGAGGCCACCAAGAAGCGGACCGACCATGAATCCGATACCAAACGTGGCGCCGATCAGACCGAGATTTGCAGATCGCTCTTTTGCGTCCTTTGATATGTCGACGAGGGCGCTCTGGGCTACCGTGAAATTTCCCGCCGCCGCGCCGTCGATGATCCGGCCGACAAAAAGAAACAGAACCGAGGTTGCCGACGCAAAGACAAACCATCCGACCGCTGTGCTCGCGATACTCACCAGAAGCACCCCCCGCCGACCGAATTTATCCGACATCGCGCCCAGGAAAGGGCTGCTCAGGAACGCAAAGAAGGCAAATGCGGAAAACAACAAGGTGACCGTAAACGGGGATGCGCCGAAGGATGTGACGTAAAACGGAAGAATCGGAATAACAATACCGAATCCGAGAATGTCAACCAACACCGTAAAAATGATGATGAGCTTTTCCCGCTGCATGGGGAGAAAGATAAAGAAAAATTCCGAGAGAGGGAGACGAAGTCGCAATTTGGGTCGTGGCTCAGTTTCAAGAAAAATCGCAGAGGCGCAGAGGACGCGGAGTGACGCAGAGTGAAAAACCCCTATTTATTGAAACTCTGCGATCCTCTGCGATCTCTGCGTCTCTGCGTTGATCTTTAGAATGCGAAATTGAGACACTACCGCAATTTGACAT
>JBBDYD010000050.1:0-7353 GCA_040901865.1 Bacteroidota bacterium
GCTTTCGAAAGAATTCCTTCAATACTTGCAGGTTCAAGCGGAAGGAGCTTGAAGACAGAGACGATGATGGTTGTGACTGCGAGGAGGCGAACAATGGTGTCCCATTCATACTCAATCCTGTAGAATCGCTGGGACGGAATGTAAATCCCGACAGCGAGTACGACATAACTCAGCAACGTGGCATACGCCGCTCCCATCATGCCGAATTCCGGTATCAGGAGAACATTCGCGATGATGTTTACCAATGCGCCGAGTCCAAAGACCATTGGCAGGACTGAAGTCTTTTTCTCCAGATAAATCCCCACGAGAAAATTCACATAGGCGCCGTTGAACACGTAGGCCAAAAGGACGACAGGGATAATCACGGCGCCGATCCAGTAGTCCGGATGGATGAAATACACGCCGCCAATTCGAATTCGAATCAAATCGTCAATAAACAGGGTGAGGAGGACGAACAAGGTCATCGCCACAACAGAAAACAGCGTGAACACCTTTGAAAACAGCGGTTTCGCATCCGGCTTATCCGCGTGCTTCAAAAAGAAAGGCCGCCATGCATAGTCGAACATTCCGACGAAAAGCATCATGAAAACGCCCATCCGGTAGTTTGCCTGGTAGACACCCACGGTCGCATCGTTCGTGAAGATCTTCAGAATGGGCCGGTCAATAACCTGCATCGCGATACTTGCCAGGCCGGCAGGAACGTACGGTAGTCCAAATCTGAGCAGTTCCTTGTAAAGACGTGACGAGAAGGCAAGAGTAAAATTCGGGATAATCCACCGAAGCAGGACGACGAGGGTCAGCGCCGATGCAATGAGATTGGCAAGGAGGACGCCTTCGGCACGCATATCGAATGCTACAAGGAAGACGATATTGAGGACAATGGTCAGTACGATGTTAACGATCCGAATGGCCGCAAACGTCCCTGCCTTGTTCTCCATTCTCAGATACGCATACGGAACAAGCACCACCGCATCGAAGAAGAGAATCCATGCGGCAAATCGGACGAGTGCAGATTGTTCCGCCGGAATTCCGAGAACCCCTGCCAAAAACCCTGCATTCCAGTGAAGGAGAAGCGAAAACAGAAGTGAGGTTGCTGAGACAGAAATGAGCGGGATGCTGAAATTCTGCTTCTTGTCGCCAATTTCCAGTGAAGAAACGAACCGCATATAGGCGGCATCCATTCCATATCCAAACAGGACGGCGGCAAATGCGATGTACGCGTAGAGGTTTGCAATCACCCCGTATTCTGAGGGAAGGAGGAGATTTGTGTAAAAGGGGACAAGGAGGAAATTCAGAAACCGCCCGACAATGGAACTGAGGCCATAGATGGCCGCTTCTTTGCCGAGCCGGAGGATTTTGTCAATCATAGGAGAATGTCACGAAGGAAGTACTCGCCTTCGGATTATTCCTCATCGCTCACCATCATGATTGGAATACCGTCTTTCACCTGATACGTGCGTCCACAGGATGAGCAGATGAGAGTCTCTGATGCAGACTCGTATCGCACATCTCCTTTGCATTTCGGACAGCAGAGGATTTCGAGCAGTTCTGGCTTTATCATGGTCAGACGTGAAAGGCCTCCTCGAGAGCCTGGACGAATCGAGCGGGGGCCCGGGTCGGACGTCCCGTTTGCGCGTTGAGGAAGCTGTGCACGGTATATCCTTCGATGATTGGCTCTTGATCGTTGGCATCAAAGATTTTGTAGGAAATCCGTACGCGCGCCACAGGGATTTCGTCGACGACGCTTTCAACGGTAATCAAATCATCGTACCGGGCAGACCGCCGATATTTTGCGAATGCTTCGATGACCGGCAGGTAAATTCCCGATTCCTCAATCTCGGAATACGGGAGTCCGATCGCCCGGAGAAGCTCTGACCGCGCCTGCTCAAAGTACTCAAAATACTTTCCATAATAGACCATTTTCATCTGGTCTGTGTCGGCATAGCGAACGCGGATCTGCGTCTGATGCCTGATCATCTTGCCGTCATCCCTTCCAGGCGCCCATATTCGAAAACTTCTCGACCCGGGCCTTCACGAGCTTGTCCGGCTTCAATTTCCTGAGAACGCGGATTTCTTCGATGAGGATTTCCTTGAGAATCGCCGCGGATTGTTCATGGTTCCTGTGTGCACCCCCGGGCGGTTCCGGGATAATGCGGTCCACAATCCCTTGTTCCATCAGATCGGGCGCCGTGAGTTTCAATGCTTCCGCAGCCTGTTCCTTGAATTCCCAACTCCTCCAGAGGATGCTCGAACAGGATTCAGGCGCAATAACAGAGTACCAGGCGTTTTCGAACATGAGAATCCTGTCTCCGACTCCGATCCCAAGAGCTCCGCCCGATGCCCCTTCTCCGATGATCACAACAACGATCGGTACCGGGAGATGGGACATCTCAAAGAGATTCCTCGCGATCGCTTCGGCCTGACCCCGTTCTTCTGCCTCTATACCCGGGTAAGCACCCGGAGTATCGAGCAGCGTGACGATGGGCTTGTTGAATTTCACGGCCAGTTGCATCAGACGCAGTGCCTTGCGGTAACCCTCAGGGTTCATCATTCCGAAATTACGATAGAGATTGGATTTCGTGTCGCGCCCTTTTTGCTGACCGATGAGCATGATCGTCTCTCCGCCCAACGATCCGAACCCGCCGACGACCGCCTTGTCATCCCCAAACCTGCGATCGCCGTGCATTTCCACAAAATCCTTCAGCATGAGTTGAATGTAGTCCAGTGTGTAGGGACGTTCCGGATGGCGGGCAAGCTGGACCCGCTGCCATCGTGTCAGATTTGTAAAGATGCTCTCGCGCAACTGATTCACCTTTTTTTCCAGTGTGGCAATCTCATCGACAATGTCGAGGTTGTCGGAATACTTCCTCATCTCATCGATTTTTTGTTCTAACTCAATGACGGGTTTTTCGAACTCGAGAATCGTTTTAGCCATGCGACGCTTCCTTCACCTGTGTACCACGTCTGTGTTTCGGCGGCGGAGTAGAGGCCGGCGGGATAGTCATTGTACGTCTTCTCAGCAGAGATTTCAAAACGATTTCGATGTCGAGGAATAACGACTGATTCTTTGCGTAATAGAGATTGTACTGATCAACCTCTTCGCTCGTCAGATTCCTGCCAGAATGGAGCTGAACCAGCCCTGTCAACCCGGGTTTTCCGAGATGAGCAGAAGGTGCAGGGCGCCCATTCTGGGAAAACGCACTAGCTATCCGTTCTGGGGGGCCGACGAAACTCTTCCGGCCGACAAAGACTTCCGGCAATCCAAGAAGAACTGTCGATGGCGAAACACCTGTGAGGACTCTTTTGAAATATACAAAAGGATACAACGAAATCAAGAGAACAGCGGAAAAGACAAGGTCTATAGCCCGTTTCATGATCTTGTTCCCTGCCCGCTCAATGTTATAGGAAATCTGAACAAGGGGTAGATCGTTGAGCGAATCCACCGTAGCCTTGCCGATCATGACTTCCAGGGTTGTGGGAACGAGATGGTAATTAACCGACCGGCCGCTTGTGCGGGCTATTACGGAGAGGATGCTCGCGTACGAAAGCTTTCCGGTCGAGAACATCACGTCGTGAATCCTGTATTCCTGAACAATCTTGCCAACGTTATCCACGCTGCCGATGATCGGAACACCGTCCAGCAACTCTCCGATACGTTTTCGTTCGAAATCCACAAATCCAACAACTTCATAACCGTCGCCCACGCGCCGGCGGAGACGCTTTTGCAGAGAACGGGCGGAAGCATCCACTCCGACAATGATTGCGCGCCGCCAAAACAAAAACCCTGTACCGTCGGGCCCGGTTTTTCCGAGGAAGCGGATCAACAACCGCCATCCCGGCAATACGATCGCAGTGATAACTCCGGCCAAAACAATGACCAGCCGGCTAAAAGCATACTCCTTGAAAAATGCCACGAGAGCGGCAACAACGATGTAACTGGAAATTACAACAACGACAGTCTGTGATGCAGACATCCTGCGGTGTGTGTACACTCCGGCAGCGTAGAGTCCGACAACAATAAGAACCGTTGGTATTGTATACGCGGCCGGATACGCGTAGGCCGGGAAGTAAAACAATTGCCCCATGCGAATGTATTCGGCAAGCATGAGCCCAAGCACAATCAATGTGGCGTCAACGAGAGCGGCACCCATCGGCTTCAAAAACTGACGGATCATGGCCATCCAGGATGAAACAACGATGCCGCATCGCAGAACGAACGTCATGGGCCGGGATCCATGTAAATGTTTCTGCACAAACAAGTGCATGGCGTCATAAAACATCCTGATTTCATCGATGCTGCTTCGACGTGTGCTTTCACCCTTGTAATGGATGATTTGTGTGCTGTGAACGTAGTAGTTTTTCCAGCCGGCCTGCTGGACGCGGTAACACCAATCAAGGTCCTCTCCGTACATGAAGAACGACTCGTCCAGCCCGCCCACGCCCTCGTAGGCCTCCCGCCTCATCATCATGAACGACCCGCTGACAGCATCGACTTCATATGTTTCTTCGGGACTCAGGTACGTCAGGTTGTACCTTCCGAACAATCGCGACCCTGGAAACAACGAACTCAGGCCGGAAATCTTCGCCAGCGCAACCCAGGCTGTGGGGAAACTCCGTCTGCACGGAAGCTGAAGACTTCCGTCCGGGTTCAGGATCTTGCATCCCGCTATTCCGGCGTCAGGGTTATCCTCGAAAAACCTCAACATCACTTTCATGGTGTCTTCCTGCACCACCGTATCGGGGTTCAGGAGCAGGATGACCTTGCCGCGGGAACGGCGGAGTGCGATGTTGTTTGCACTTGCAAACCCGATGTTGGTTTTGTTGACGATAAGGCGAACATCGGGGAACCGGGTCCGCACCATTTCCACGCTTCCGTCATCGGAGGCGTTGTCCACGACAAACACCTCCCCCCGGATTCCTTTCATCGACTTGCGAAGAGAGGTGAGGGCATGATGCAGGAATTCCCGCACATTGTAGTTGACAATGATAACGGAGAGTTGGAGAGACGGCGAGCGACGACGCTTAGGAGGCATTGAACATGCTTTTGAGCTTTAGTTTCCACACGAGCCAGGCTGCTTCGTACACGATGCCCTTGGACATCTTGGAAACACCTACCCTCCTGTCCACGAAAACAATCGGAATCTCACAAACACGAAATCCTTTTGTCCACGCGAGATAGTTCATTTCAATCTGAAATGCATACCCGTTCGAATGGATCAAGCTGAGATCGATAGCCTCAAGCACCGCACGGCGATAGCATTTGTACCCACCCGTTGCATCCCTTACTGGCATCCCTGTGATGTAACGGGTGTACACATTTGCAAAAAAGCTCAGCAGCAATCGCCGCATGGGCCAGTTGACCACATTCACGCCGGAAATATAACGCGACCCTATCACGAGATCGTAGTTTTCCGCCTGCTGTAGCAACTTCGGAAGCTCATTGGGATCGTGCGAAAAATCCGCGTCCATTTCGAATATAAAATCAAAATCGCGCGCCAGCGCATATTGAAATCCCGCCACATAGGCGGTTCCCAGTCCCATCTTGCTCTCCCGCTCAATCAAGTGCACACGGGAATCGGAACGCTGCAGCAACTTCACGAGGTTCGCGGTTCCGTCCGGCGAGTTGTCGTCGACGACGAGGACCTCGAAGTGCTTTCCAAGATTCAGAATCCGGGGGACTAATTCGGGAATGTTGTCGGATTCGTTATACGTCGGTATGACAACGAGGCAGCGTTTCATGGTTCCTTATCGCGGAAGCTCCTGGAGCCCTGCCGCTGTCCGGACGACGGAAACAATATGTGATTGCTGCTCTTCCGTCAGTTCGGTATGCATTGGCAGCGACAGCACCTCACGGCAGGCATGCTCCGTCACAGGAAACGCCCCTTCTCCCACACCTGCCTGACGAAATGCCTGCTGGAGATGAAGAGAGATCGGATAATAAATGCCATGCGGAATCTTTTGCTCCGTCAGCTTGGCGGCAACGGTATCGCGATTCTTGAGTCGAATGGTGTACTGATGATAAATATGTGTCCCATAAGACGCCTCAGTTGGCGTCGCAATGTCGGTTTCCCGGAACAACGCATCATAGCGCCGGGCCGCCGTCCGTCGTGTATCGCGCCATTGATCAAGGTACCGCAGCTTGACACTGAGCACTGCTGCCTGGATCGAATCCAGCCGGCTGTTCACTCCCAGGATCTCATGCTTGTAGCGCACCTTCGACCCGTGGACAATGATCATACGGAGCTTTTCTGCAATGGCGTCGTCATTCGTCACGATCATCCCGGCATCCCCAAACGCGCCAAGATTCTTGCTCGGGAAGAAGCTGATCGCCCCCATGAGACCGATTCCGCCCACCTTCCTTCCTTTGTAATCGGCCCCCATCGCCTGGGCCGCATCCTCGATTACGCGGATACTGTGCGATCGGGCGACTTCCATAATTGGATCCATGTCGGCAGGCAGGCCGTACAGGTGGACTGGAATGATCGCTTTGGTTTTCTTTGTAATGGCTCTCTTGATAAGAGCCGGGTTGATGTTAAACGTCAGCGGATCGATATCGACATAGACCGGTTTGGCTCCCAGGAGGGCGATTGTTTCGGTCGTTGCCACGAATGTAAAAGGCGTGGTAATAACCTCGTCGCCCGGCTTGATGTCAATGGCCATCATTGCAACCTGAAGGGCATCCGTTCCCGATGCGCAGCCGATCGCGTTGCGGACCCCAAGATACGCCGCCGCTGCCTGCTCGAACTCCCGGACTGCAGGCCCCAAAATGTACTGCCCCGACTCCACCACCCCCTGGATGGCGGCATCGATTTCATTCTTGATTTTCCTGTACTGGCCGACGACGTCGACCATCTGGATTACCATGGTTATGCTATCCTGGTGAAGAGTAAAGGGTAAAGGGTAGTGGTTTGTTGGTTAGTGATTAAGTTGATTTCATTGCTTTGATAGAACGGATGATTCCACCGAGGAGTCTTTGGACATGAATAAGATGTTCTTCAAGAAGATCGAACTGTTTTTCGGTAAGGAACCCAAGTCTCAATGCAATCTCAGCCTGAGTATCGATTTCACTGCATGAACCCTGGAAAATACTTAGGAAATGAAGCTTCTCAGCTGAGGATCGACGGGTAAGTCCCTCAGCGATGTTTGACGGAACCGAGACTGCCGCCTTTCGCAGTTGGGAAGTCAATCCATAGACCTCCTCCCTTGGAAATTCCTTTGTCACCTCGTACACCTTTGTAACCATTTCAATCGATTTCTTCCACAGTTCAAGCCGCTTGTGCGGTCTTTCATTCTGTTGTTTCATAACACCCCCATAGTTTTATCAAGACTGTTCACCCTTCACCCTTCACCCTT
>JBBDYD010000050.1:7453-43147 GCA_040901865.1 Bacteroidota bacterium
ACCCTTCACCCTTTACTGTTTACCCTTCACCCTTTACTGTTTACTCTTCACCCTTTACTACGTATGGCCTTTCCCCCTGAGCATAACGTACAATGTATTAAAAAGAATTTTCAAATCCATTCGCCACGACATGTTCTCGATGTAGAAGAGATCGTACTTCAATTTTGTTCGTACATCCTCGAGTGATTGGTCGTAACGGTATTTGATCTGCGCCCATCCGGTAATGCCGGGTCTCACCTTGAGTCGTCTTCGGTACAGCGGAATATCCTTCTCGAGCTTTTCGACAAAGTACAGACGTTCTGGTCTCGGCCCGACAAGACTCATATGACCGACAAGAACGTTGAAGAGTTGAGGAACCTCGTCAATATGCACCCTTCGGATGAGTTTCCCAACACGCGTGACCCGCGGATCATTGTGTTCCGCCCACTTCGGACCAGACTTCTTCTCGGCCTCGACAAACATGGATCGAAATTTCATCATCGTAAACGGAACCCCATTTCGCCCCAGACGTTCCTGCCGATAGAATACCGGGCCCTTGGAATCCAGCTTGATTGCCATCGCGACAAGAATCCAGAGGGGAATTCCGACTGCAAGAATAATACTTGCCACCGCGACGTCCACGGTCCGCTTCATAGCCTCTTCCCATGGCTTCATCAACTCGGGCATCACTTCGATGAGCGGAAAGCCGTACAGAGAATTAATGCGGGCCTGCCCGCTGACAATGTCGTAGAGATCCGGAATAATTTTCATTCCAACCTCATGCCCGTTGCACAGGTGGATGATGTCCAAAAGTAAGTCATGTTCAGTTGAATCAAGCCCTATGAGCACTTCCTTGATGCGGTGTTGATCCAGCAGGACAGGCAGGTCGGCAAACGTACCGAGAACTGGAATCTTCTTGTACACATCGGTTTGTTTCGATCGCACGGCTCTTCGTCCGGGTTTGGCAAATCCGACAAGCTTATAGCCGAGGGCGGGATACCGGAGCACCATATCGCACAGTTCATAGGCCTTTTTGGACCACCCAACGATCAGAGTATTGCGTGCGCCGATTCCCGCTTCCAGGAGTCGTTTCTGAAGTGCCCTGATTCCCAGCCTTCCAATGCTTACCAAACCGAAGAGCATAACCCAGTAGACAACAATGAGTTCCCGTACCGAAACCGACGATCCGGACTGGTCATCCAGAAACACCAAAAAGAACAAAATGAGAATCCCCACCGCCGTCGTTCGAAAGAGGGTCAACACTTCGTCGAGGCGAGATTGCGCATACCAGTGACGGTAGAGACCGAAGAACCAAAACAACGCGATCCAGTACACGTAGACTGCCACCATTGGCATCCAGAGCTCCGGCTCGATGGAATATTCGAACCATCCGCTTTCAATCCTCAGCCAGTAAAACCAGGCGTAGGCCAGGTTGAGGGTCAGGAAGTCGAGGAGAAGGAGCAGTATGCGTTCATTGCGTTTGGACATGATGGAGGGTTGCTAGGGTTACTCGGGCAAATCAGTCAAACCACTCTCCCACTTGTGGGGCGATATATTGAACGGCTCATCGTGTTAAAATCCGCAATTGAAAAATCATAGCGGAATTTGTCCGTCTCATTTGACAAGAACCATTTTCTGAACGCTGACGAATTCACCTGCCTCCATTTTACAATAGTATACACCACTGGGAAATCGTCCTGCGTCAAAAGTAGCGTTGTAAACCCCAGGGCCCTTGAGGTCATCTACCAACGTCAAGATTTCGCGCCCTAAAACGTCCAAGATCTTGATACGCACTTGACTTTCTCTCCGTCACCGTAGACCCATAAACTTCTTGAAGCAACTTACCGATAACATCCCAGCTATACAAAGACCGGATCCGATGTGACACGCCATTCAGAAGGCTTTTCCGAAACGCCAAATCTGAGATGACCCGCACCACGGCTATGGCAAACTCGTCGGGAGTCTCTGCAATCACGTAGCCTTCGCCCTCTTTCGAATCGAGGCCTTCGACGCTGATGGGAGTTGCAACCACGGGAATTCCCAGAGCCATCGGCTCCAGAACTTTATTGAGGGTGCCTGCCCCGAACCGCACAGGAGACACTGCAACGGCACTTTTCAAGTACTCCGAGGCCAGATCGTTCACGAATCCTGTTACCACGATGTCATGCCGAGCGAGTGATCGGACACTCCTTGGTGGGTTTTGTCCGACAACAAACAGAGTTGCGTCCGGTACCTGTGCCTTGATCAGTGGAAACACTGACCTAACGAAGAATTTCACGCCATCGACATTGGGGAAGTATGACATGTTGCCGGTAAGGATGATCCGTTTCGGATCGCGTTGGATTGATCCGTTTTCTCTGAACGCGTCAGTATCGATTCCATTCCAAAGCAGGTCGATACTTGCAGCGGGAGCATTCTTTTGCAGGACCTTTTGATCCACCTTGGAGCAAACAAGGACACGATCAAATTTCTCTAAGATTGCCTCGAAGGACACCATTCGTCTATGTTCAACCGAGAGAAGCCATCGAGTCAAAGGATTCCCTAGTGATCTCCTGAATCGGTCAAGGTAGAGGGAAACTGCATCCGTAAGATCTAAGACACGCGGCAATGAAAGATCGGCAGTGTACGGTGCCATTCTGATCAAATGCGTGTGAATCACATCTGGTCGTTCGATTGTGAGAACTTCCTCAAGAACCCGTTTCATACGGGCCGACCTGAAATAGGACACCTGAAACGGAGCGAGGCGGAACAACCCCGCCGCACACTGCATGATCGATCGGATCGTTGGATGGTAGACAGTCTTGACCCGCTTGCAGTACTTCAGAAGCTCAGACTTCCATTGGTCCTCCTGACGATCTTGGATGAAGGATAGAAGCACAACCTCGTGGTGCTTCGACGTTTCCCTGATCAAGTTGTATATTTTCAACTTATCGCCACGATACGGCGGATAAGGAAATCGGGATGTAAGAAAAAGGATTTTCATTCGGGCATAGCTTGTAGGTTGATGACATTGCAGGAGGCATCGACCTGATTGGCCCAATACTATTTCAAAAGCAACATTTTCTTTGTTTGCATGAAGCTGCCTGCTTGAATCCCACGAAGTATACTCCGCTCATGAGCGCACACCCATCGATCGCACTCTCATAAGTTCCAGGTTGTAGGTCTTCGTTTACCAGGGTCGCAATTCCCTTCCCAATCGATCATGAACGGTCACCTTAACATGTGAAGGCTGTGGAATAGCATACGAGATTCTCGTTGTATACAGCTGTCGAAAAGACCTATTGTGGTAATGTGGGGGTAGACTTATATCGCCTCAAAACGCCCGCAATGAAATCCATGTTAGCTCTTCTTTGCAATCACGACAGACGCAAATCCTAGAATATCCCAAAAGACCGTTCCCCGTAGTTCGTGGTAGACCCACAGGGAATAGAGAACATGGAGGGGGAACAACAGGATGCGCTTCAGTGACCGCCGTACAGTGCTCTTCACTACGGTGCATTCACACTCGTTGAGCGTTGCGCACACTTCGTCCCTCGAATACAAACGAACGTGTGTTGGATCGTCATGGAAGTTCAAAGTACCCGGCATGCTCGGGAACCGCACACTAGCCTCTGAAGGTGACTCCAAATAGAGAATTCCGCCCCGCCTGAGTTTCCCGGCAAGCTGCCGGAGCAACGGTATGGCATCTGGCAAGTGTTCTATCACGTGGGATGCGATCACACAATCATATGCCTCATCCTCAATCAACTGCAAATCGTCTTTTTCCAGGTCAAGTTCAAATAGCCGGTCAATCGCTGCGAGGTCCGCCGCCGTCAGCATGCGTCCGCTCTTTTCAATCCCGTGGTAGATACAATCCGGATAATAGGTCTTCGTTAGAACGGGGGAGCCGTTCCCACAACCCACGTCAAGAACGGACCTCATTGGCGTGCCGTCTTGCAGGGCCAACAAGTAGTCAAACCGTACAGGCCGACGAACATAGGCATGGAATGACTTTATCATTGCTGCCAACGCCCCCAGGTCAGAGTAATGCCTTCCCGGAATCCCCTCCAGAGTGCCCGGAGACGCGCAGTGACATAATGCCGCTCCTGTCTCCTGGCCAAATCAGCAATGATTCGTCCTGATTTCGCCAACGCATTCGCCACGCTGAAAAAGAACACGTACAGGCGGTACCACAATGGATCCCCGTGAAATGCGAGAAAACGGTTTCTCGCCGAGTAAAATAGATACAGGGGTGTGTATGAGCCCCATCCCGATCCTGCTCCGCTTTTATGATGGATCACCGAGGCCGGCACATAGTGCATTGCGAATCCCCTCGAGACCCTCCGGGAGAATTCAAGATCTTCAAAATAGAGAAAGAATCTCTCATTGAGAAATCCCACTTTTTCGAACACGCCTTTTCGAATGAAGAGAAAACACCCCGATGCGGCTGTAATCTCCGTTGGGTCATCGGCCGCTGAACGGGGAATCGGAGCCATATTGCATCGCCAACGGCGAAAGTGCCCTGCCGTAGCGTAGAGTTGCCCCGGGGAATCCGCGAGATAGGCCTTCCCGGTGAGCATCCCTGCCCCGGGATTCGATTCCGCCGCCTCAACGAGCGGCTGGAGAAAATTCGGCTGAACAACCACGTCATTGTTGAGAAGGAGAATAAACTCGGCCCCTTTCGCCAGGGCATATCGGATTCCCTCGTTGTTCCCCTTCGCATACCCGCCGTTTTCATCAAGGCAAAGAACCGCATGTCCCTTGAAATCCTGCTGAAGTGCGCGCACGCTGCCGTCTGTAGACCCGTTGTCGACGACAACGATCTTGAGTCGTGAATACGAAACTCGTTCGAGGGAACGAACGCAAGCACACGTTGAGGCGAGATCGTTCCAATTGAGGACGACGGCAAAAACTAGAGGCTCCGACGGTGTCATGGCATCATGCAGCATTCGACCCTACTGTCCTGATGAGACCTGAACTTTGCATGTAAATGTGAATCCCGATCAAAAGGGCAAAATTGGCCATTGATGCAAGCGAGGTCAGGGGATTCGTAAAGAATGAAATTGAGATACAAAAAAAACCGATGCAGTACAGCACCAGCCTCAATGGTGTTACCCTGACACGAAGTCGATGATAGATGATACCGAGGACCACTCCAAGAACGAAGGAAATGATTACCATTCCAGAAATCCCGAAATCATGATAATACGTCCAGCTAAAGGGAAACGTATTATACCCGCTAACGAGAAATGGCCGTTCCAGTAACCGAAAGTACTCGGCTATCCAATGCTTCAGACCCGCCAGGGCAAGAATAAAATCCGACGTGAAGTACCCGAATGAAAACCTCTCAACCCTTTCAGCTGCCCTGGCGAGGTTTTCAAGATTCATAACAATATACATGTACGGCTCGGTCAGAAAAGCATATTTAACGGAAAATCGCATCTTCGAAGTGACGTAGAGATAATTCTGGACATACTGTGCCACGCGAAGAGACTGTATAAAGAAGAAGATGACAAGGAGTACACTTCCGAGGATGAGGGCGTGCCGTGGGCGGATCGACCGGCCAGTGTAGTAGAGCAATGGAATCACCATGAGAAGTACGATCACCAGGGCGAATCGCTGGAGAAGAAGGAAGAAGCTCACCACAATCAACATTGAAAGAAGGCCCAAAAGGACTTTCTTTCGCGTCGGGGCATCCTTTGCAAAAGCAAAATACTCAGCGACAAGAAACAGGATGGCGGACACGGTCGTCACAACAAGATGCAACCCAAAGATTCCGAATTCAACGCGCGCGCGATCCGGACGAACCGCAAGGAGAGGCACCGCTCCCTCCAGAATCACTTCAAGCACGTAGGCGCAAGAGTACAGAATTCCGAGACTGACAATAATGCGAAAGAGCCCTCGTTCTTCGATTCGTATGTTCGATAAATCCCAGCGAATTTGTGCAACAGACTTCACCGGATGCGACAAGAACAATATCCATACGGTGTACAATCCGCAAAGAAACGAGACGGGACCTAGAAGAACCACAACCCACCCGTAGAGAGTCCACTCAGACTGAAATCCACTCAGTTTCAGATCAGCGAGTCCAACACTGATGAGCCATACAACACTGAAAATCCTCCCGGGAGAAAGCCTATCGTTGCCGGACCTAAGCCAACTCAGAACAACAATCAGAACGAGCGCCGCCAATATGAGATGAAGGATATTCATGGAGAAACAAAGGTCGCTCCTCGTCCTTCGTAGAACCGGGCGCCAAAATAGTCCCGCAGTCCTGCAAATGCAGCGCGGGCGAACGGAGGTTTCACAACACTCCATGCAAGATATTTGAGTGAGATGACCGTGAGAAAATACATGGCAGCAATGGTTCTCTCGAATCTGCCCCCGAGCGTTTGAATCAGCAGAAGCCGGTTTCGGGCAGAATAGTAGAGCTTGAAGGGACTTTCTTTCTCACCCAAGACCTTGTGATAGATTACCGACTGAGGGACGTACAAAAGCCGATATCCTTTCCTCATGATGCGCGCCGAAAACTCAATGTCATCAAGGTACATGAAAAACCGTTCGTCTTCCTTTCCGATGTCCGCTAGCATCGAAGTGCGCAGGATGATCATACACCCGGTCACAAACGACACCGATCGCACACCATTGAGCCCCACACGCGGGAGTTTTTGACCCTTGTGCTCGTGAACGGCAATCCCCCTCCAAGGGATGAGCCGACCTCCTGCATACCAAATTTTTTCCCGATCGTGATGACAGTAAATTGTCCCACAAGCAGCGGCAGCGTGTTGCTGCTCCTCCATTGCCGCGACCAGATGATCCAGAAAATCGGGCTCGACAATTGTGTCATTGTTCAGAATGAGGACATAGTCCGCCTCTTTCGAACTATGTTGTTCCAGACCCAGATTGACTCCGCCGGTGTAGCCAAGATTCTCACCGGCCGCAAGGAGCGGAATATCAGGGAGCTCCGATCTCAATCGTGCCTCCGATCCGTCCGTCGATCCGTTATCGATCAGCAGAATGGAGAACGCGGGATACTCGCATCGCTGCAGCGACCGGATGCATTCAATCGTATCATCCACACGATTGAAGTTTATCATTATGATCGCAACCGACGGGGGCAAGGGAGCTCGGATCATGGTTTTTGGAAAAATTGTGGTAGCTTCCGGCCGGGACAATCATCCTTCCAACTAAAATTCAGACTCAACAACCCATCGCCCTCCATGAAATCCAGCATTAAACGGATCGCCTTCATCGCGTCGGCTCTCCCGGTGTTTCTCACCGTGTACCTTGCGGTTCGATACTATGTGATTGTTCCCGTCTGGGACGACTGGGACTCGTCCTTGCTCTGGACAAACTCTCCTCGGGGACACTCACATTCAAAGACCTTTTCGCCTTTCACAACAAGCACCGGATCGTCTTCCCGCGGACCATCATGCTGGGCGTCGCGGCCTTGACACATTGGGACCTGCTGTACACCCAGTTCGCATCTGTCCTTGTCGTCCTTGGCTCATATGCCCTGGTGGTCGCATCAATGAGAAACGCAGCGCAATCGGCTTCTACGTACCCGCCATCCTGAGCACGGCAGTTCGCTCCTCAGCCGTCATTCCGAAAAACCACGCTGAGACTGTCGCGCTCGTTAGAATAAGTCCAGCCCCAAGAACAACGGATGTTGTTTCCGCTGCCACCAGAACAGCCGTCACAATAACAAGCACCAACACCACCACACCTCTGCGCATATCTGGTTGTACCAACACGGATCGATTCCGCGGATCCTGAAGAACAATTGCCAGGCCGCCCGCAAGAAGGTGCACAGCCACCGAGACAGCGGCGGCTGCTTCAATGCCGTACCGCGGTATCAAGAGGATGTTGAGAACGAAACTAACTCCACTGCTAACGGCCGAAATCACCGCCCTCCTGGTTTGCCGGCCTGATGCCGTGAGGAACATAGCGTACGCATCGGTGGCAAATCGGAGAAACACGGTCAAGGCCAGGATCTTGAGCACCAATCCAGCACCCGCGAACTCTTCGCCGCCATACACGATCACAAGGATTTCGTGCGGAAACATGAAGAACATCAGAGCGACAGGCATTCCCACATATAGAAGAACCTTTGCAAAAAGCCGCGCCGCCTTTACAGCCCTCTCCTCGTTCTCGCGCAACAGCCGCGCCAGCGTGGGCATGAATGCGCCGGACGCAACATCGGAAACGACAAGAGAAAGCATTACCAGTTTCATTGCCGATTGATAGATCCCAACCCGGTAATCCCCCTGGTAGACTGAGATTAGAATCGTATCGAGCTGGAAGTACAACGTTCCCAGCAGTATATGAAAGCCAAACGGAGCCACATCCCGGAGGGCCGGCAGCCACTCCCGAACGGACCATTGGATGGGTGTTTGTTTGAGATATTTCAAGGCTCTGGGCAAAACGTAGAAGAAGCCGATGAATCGTGAGAAAACGAAGAACCCTGCAACAGCCACAATGTCTGCTTCCAGGAAGCCGAGGATCAGCAATCCCACGAGGAGAACCAGATGCTGCCAGAACGAGGTGTGGGCTTCAAAAGAGAATTGCTCGTGCCCTTTGAGAATTCCCAGGACAAACACGGTCGCGCTGTTCCCGATGATCGCAGCGCTCATAACGAACATGAGAATCCGTGTCGCTTCACTCATGCCGGAAAGAAATGCGACTCCGCACATTCCGCAAAGGGCAAGAAGCGAGAGAATTGTTTTCAGAGAGAAGAATCGCCTGATGAATTGCCCGGTTTCCTCGCGGCGATGGGGCAATTCCGCCATGAACAGAATATCGATCCCGAAGTCGGCGATGATGTAGAAAATTGTGAGGTAGGTGTGGGCGAGGGCGAATTGGCCGAAGGCCTCGGGTCCGAAGAAGCGCGCAATACCCACAAACATGAGCATTGTGGCTAACATGCGAATCAACGCGGCCGCGAAGGAAAAGACCGTGTTACGCCGAATGCGCACAGCATCAATCATGACTCAGATTTGCGCTTTCGTTTCAACCGAAAACCGAGCCAGTCCGACCGCAGGGTTTCAACGATTCCTGCAAATCTGCCCGGCTGAATGCTCTTGAGCCGGTCGATCCCCTCAAGACTAAATACAATGAACAGCGCCATGACCGATGAGATTACAAATCCCATGAGCCCGTACAATGCAATCTTCGGCTTGGCCTTTCGCTCGGCAGGCGTGGCGACGTCAAGAACTATCACGGACGGTGTCGCCCGCTGTTCCTCGACTTTCGCCTGCTCGTACATGGGGATCAGAAATTCCATGATCTTCTGTTGAATGTAGACATCCCGGTACAACCGGAGGGAACCCACGCTGACCGCCGGCAACTCGTCGACCTTCCGATTAATCTCCCTTAGCTCAATCCTCATTTGCCGCAGCACCGGATTATCGGGACCGACGGTTTGTTCGAGAATTCCGATTTCTATTTCCTTTCTTGCCTTCATGAGATACATCTCGGCGATAGCGGAAATCCCCGATGAGTTTGCATCAGGAACGATAATCATGCCGACATCCTCCTGAAATCCCTTCAGGGAATCTTCAGCCTCCCTCAAATCAGTTTTCCCCTGGTCCACACGCTTGCCGATGAATTCCCGGTTCGCTTTCGCATTTTGAGCCTGCATGCGGGAATTCGTCTCATTGAGGATCTCTACAAAGTAGTTGGCGATATCCGCTGCCCGCTGCGGATCTGTGTCGTACACTGAAATACTGAGTCCGCCCTCGTTCGTGTAATCGAGCTCTGAATTCGCGAGCAGTTCTTTCATTGTTTTCTCGCGCGGATACTTCGTGATTTCATACACTGTTGTGAGATCGAATCTCTCGATCACGTTTAATAAAACGCTCTCGCTGTTGAGGATTGCCATATAGCGATCCAAATCCGTGCTTTTTCCCAGCGATCCCAGACGCCCGCCCACCCCGAGGGTCCGGGCAACCGAAGTGAGAGATTCGAGACCCGGAAACAGCGAGGTTTGCTCAGCCGGGAATACCAGGGCTGTTGATTTGTACCATTTCTGGCTGAAGGCTGCGAACATGGCCGCCGCTATAGAGATGACGAAAACAAACCAAACTATGAATCTCCGGTACCGGGTGACAACAGTCAGGAAATCGAGGACGATTTCACCGACCGGTTTCACTGCCGAACCAGAATGGATTTCCGCCTTACCGCTGGATTCCGGCGGGTGCGCCGGTTCAAGATCTTCCATTCGCTGAGCTCCTGGCGTACCTCAATTTGATGTCAATTGGATGATGATAACCGTCATGCTGAGAACGACGCTGACAACACTCGCGACCTGACTGACAATTTGCATTGACTCTGTGAATCGTAGCTTAGGTTCTCTCGGTACCCAAATCACATCGCCCTCTTCCACCGTGACATCATCGGCAGGAACCCACTGGCCGGTCGAAACCTTCATCACCAGAACATCGCCCGAGCGGGCATCGTCAAGATATCCGCCTACCCTTGCAACATAATCGTCGGCATCAATTCCCGGCACGAAGGGTATGTGACCCGGATGGGCGACCCGACCATAAACGTACACAGTCATTCCTCGTTTCGGAATGACAATCCTGTCCCCATCCCTGAGAAGCACGTTATTTGTACTATCTCCCCGAAAGAACAATTCACCAAAATCCGTTGAAATCCGCCCGCTCTCACCCCGCCCCATCTGTTCAATCCGGAAGTACATGGTATCCTCCGCCTCGGTGAGACCGGACATTCTCCTCAGCAGCGCGGCGGATTTGTCGCTCAGGCGCTCTTCAACAGACTTACGGAAGATCTCTCCCGCCTGAACCAACGCCTCATCCGTGAACCCTCCCGCCATCCTGATCACATCGGCGAGCCGCGTCTTTTCGCTGATAATGGGATACTTTCCAGGTTTCCGGACTTCGCCTGCAACCTCCACATGTTCGTCCCCGCGCAGCTCGCGCTGATATGGAACGAGAACGCGGTCGCCCGGAGTGAGCTTAACCTCGGCTGCCCGCCGAACATCGTCTTCGGCTGCAAAAGAGAATACCTGACTCTCAAATGCAGATCCGGATCGGTCAATCCGAAGCAGTGCCACAGAATCCCGGATTGCCTTCGGGTCAAACCCTCTTGCCAATACGATCGCGTCAGCCAACGACGACCCCTCGACAAATTCGAACCGCCCCGCGAGATTCACTCCTCCAAATACACCGATCGAATTCCTGCTGCCGTCAATTGCCGGCACAATGATCTCATCGCCTTCGGTCAGATTAGGATTCCATCGGTCCTCTCCTGTCGCGTGGAACATCGGAAGGTCAACACGGATGACAGCCCCGGAACGTCTTCGCAGAATGATATTTCTCTTTGACATTGCGGAAACAAAGTCCTCGCCGAATCGCTGCCGCTCAGCTTCATCCACCGGTCTCGACGTCTGCCTGTTGAGATCATCAAACACTTCTCCATTTGCCTGCCGTATGGCCTTATCAACCCTGTCAGACGCAAACAGAGTATAGCGACCGGGCCTCAAGACCTCGCCCCTCACAAATACCGCGACGGAACGCGGGCTGAGAAGAGTCGCCGTAATAAGGTCGGACTTGTATTTCTTTTTGATTGCACTAACGAGGGCCACTTTGGCATCAGCGAGAGACCGCCCAAGGAGATTTACTTCCCCCACTGTGGGAATAATGAGAATTCCCTCCGGCGCTACAGGCAATGTGAAGTTCAATGGTACGCTGGACCAAATGCTGATGCCAAATAGGTCCCCCGGACCGACAAAGTAGGTCTCCGGATTAATCGGCGCATCCATCGGTGGCATGCTGAACATCGCCGATAAGCCTCCTGGCTGACGCTGGGACTGATCCTGCAAGGCATCCATCGCGGATTGCCTCTCCTGACCTGCGGCGGCCAAAACGACGGTGACCATCATGGCGATCACCGCCCGCGTCTGTGTTATTTGCGTCATGAGTGTTCTCTCTTCGCCCCTGGATAAATCCCCGGGCTATATAATCCGAGGAGAGCACAATCCCGTTGATTCAATGGTTGACTCTCCAGCCCGGGATATACCCCGGGGCTATCTCTCCTCATACATCTTTCGGTAATATTCGCGGTACTCCCCGCTTACAATCCGCTCCCACCACTCCCGGTTGTCCAGATACCATTGAACAGTCCTTTTCAACCCCTCTTCAAATGTCACCGATGGCTTCCAATGTAGTTCATTCTGAATTTTTGTCGAGTCGATGGCATACCTTCGATCGTGACCCGGACGGTCTTTGACAAATGAAATGAGGGACTCCGGCTTTTTCAATACACCCAGGATCAGCCGGACCACCTCGAGGTTGTTCTTTTCGTTCGACCCGCCAATATTATAGACTTCTCCGAATTTCCCCGAGTGTAACACAAGATCCAAGGCCGAACAATGGTCGGATACCTCAACCCAATCCCGCACGTTCTTGCCATCCCCGTACACCGGCAACAGTTTGTCGCTGAGCGCGTTTGCGATCATGAGCGGAATAAGCTTTTCGGGAAATTGGTACGGCCCATAGTTGTTCGAGCATCGTGTTATCATCACCGGAATGCCGTGTGTGTGATGATACGCCATTGTCAGCATATCCGCCGCCGCTTTGCTCGCGGCATAGGGGCTGTTCGGATGCAGGGGTGTCTCTTCAGTGAATTTTCCCGAAGAACCCAGGGACCCGTAAACTTCGTCCGTTGAGACCTGCAGAAACCTGGCAATCCCATATTCCCGGGCAAGTTCCAGCAACACATTCGTTCCCCCCACATTGGTCCGCACGAATTCTGCCGCGCCCTGAATGCTCCGGTCGACATGGGACTCCGCCGCTATGTTTACGATCGCGTCGACCTTGTTATCCCGAACGATCCTCTCGACGGCCGGGCGATCACAAATATCCACTCGAAAAAACTTATGGTTGGGACGACCCTCAACACTTTTCAGATTCTCCAGATTGCCGGCGTACGTCAGCTTATCGACGTTGAAAATGCGGTATGAGGGATACCGCGTGAGCATGCGCATCACAAAACTGCTGCCGATAAACCCGGCCCCTCCAGTCACCAGCAGGTTCATCCAATCACCTTCGCGTTTTTGATCATACCCATGTTTTAGTCCAGCCTGAACGGGGAATGCGGATCATGCTCATGCCGAATTTCGTCAACAGGCTCTCTCTTTCCTTTCCCTGCAAAGAGCCGGTTGGGCAAATTGATGACCCAGCCGTCTTTGTCCGCGATATTTTTGTACCCGTGAACAACTCCGGGGGGAACAAGAACCGATAACGGAATCCCTTCGCCCGCCTCGAGAGCAACAGTATTCCCGTAGGTCGGCGACTGCTTCCGGTTGTCCCAACAAACAATTCTGAACACTGACGGCCCGACAAAACAAAACAAGTCCGCCTGATCACGGTGCTCGTGGGGTCCCCGGACAACTCCGGGTGAGGTCGAAGAAACATATGCCATGGCAGGTAAAAACTCTGCCGGGAGTTCATCGCTCCGGAAGAGCTCGGTGAGCCACCCGCGCCCATCTTTGTGGATGAGCAACTCCTTGACAATAAGTCCTTCAATCGGTCCGGTTTTGAACGTCATGATTCAAACAATGAGAATTGGCTTCAGCAATACTACAACGGAAACAACGACAGGTGATTCGGGAAAGGTTATCGTGCAGTAACAACAGACGGGCGGGATTTTCCTCGATGCTGAATAATGGATGGGAAAAATCTACTCTTTTTTTGGACGATTGTCAATTGGGGAGATGGGCCATTACATCCGTTCGGGAGCCGAAATCCCCAGTATTTTCAGTCCGTTTCCCAGAACGATCTGCGCACAACGGCACAGGGCAAGGCGCGCAAGAGAAAGGGCGGGATCGGGGATGACCACGCGATGCTCGTGATAAAACTTGTGGAACGCCGTCGCTGCATCACTCAGATATGCCGGCAGCCAGTGAGGTTCAAATCCGTAAGCGGCCGAGCGAACCACTTCGGGGAATTCAAGGAGGAGCTTTGCAAGCGCAACTTCAGATTCCTCCTTCAGCAGGCGCGTTTGCGCCGGTTTAAAGCTCGCCGGGTCGTGCGGTTTGAGAAGTCCCTCTGATTCGGCAAACCTGAGGATACTGGCGATCCGCGCATGGGCATATTGGAGATAATAGACCGGATTTTTATCGGATTGTTCCTTGGCGAGGTTCAGATCGAATTCGAGATGACTGGAGATCGCGCGCATGACAAAGAAAAACCGGACAGCATCCGGGCCGGCTTCATCAATCAGCTCTGCCAGGGTCACAAAATTTGCCGCACGCTTCGACATTTTCACCTGTTGCCCGTCGCGCAGGAGCGTCACAAACTGATGGATGACCACTTTGACGCGCTGGCGATCGTACCCCAAAGCTTCAATCCCGGCCAGGACGTCCGGGATTGTTGCAATGTGATCGGCACCGAAGATATCGACAATCAATTCGAACCCGCGTTGAAACTTCGAGCGATGGTAGGCAATGTCGGGAAGGCGATAGGTCGGTTCCCCCGTGCTTTTCACAATGACCCGGTCCTGATCCAGGCCAAGCGCCGTGGTTTTAAGCCACACAGCACCGTCCTTGTCATATGCCAGCCCCTTCTTGCGGAACGCCTCCACAACCTCATTGATGGTCCCGTCGCGATACAGCGAATCTTCGTTAAAGAACACATCAAAGCGCACTCCCATGCGGGCAAGCACTTTCTTGATCGCTTCGAACAGTGTCTTCTCAGAAGCCGCCTGGCACACCTGGAGAGCCTTTTCCTGATCCAGAGACACCAGACCATTGCCATATTCTTTGCTCAGGGATTCCGCGATTTCGCGGATATACTCGCCCTGATAGCCGTCTTCCGGAAAAGGATACCCTGGGTCTGTCAACTGCCGGTATCGTGCGTACGTTGATTCCGCCAATTTCCTCATCTGGCGTCCGGCATTGTTGTAATAATACTCCCGGGTCACGGTATGACCGGTCCATTCGAGCAATGTGGCAATTGTATCCCCGATTGCCGCCTGGCGTCCATGCCCGACGCTTAACGGCCCGGTGGGATTTGCGCTGACGAATTCGACCTGGGTCTTTTTTCCATTCCCATCGTTCGACCGGCCGAAGCGCTCCTCTTGCTCAAGGACGATTCCCAATCGTTGGGTGAAAAAAGAATCGGCAAAATGAAAATTGATGAAACCAGGCCCGGCAATTTCGGTGCGGGTCACTGTATCGGGGTCAAGTCGTAACGCTCCCACGATTTCCTGTGCAAGGACCCGCGGGTTCTTCCCGGCGGGCTTTGCAAGAAGCATGGCGATATTGGTCGTTAAATCGCCGTGCTGAACCTGCCGGGGCCGTTCGAACGTGATGCGGATCTCACCGCCGAGGGAAAGCGATGCGAGGGTCTCGCGGATTTTTTGTTCAAGGTACTTCTTCATAAAGAGGTTTATCGGGCTGAGGCGGTCCGGCGGGTGCGTTGTGCCCGCGGCGGCTTCGCTTTAACAGCAGGGAGGATTTTGACAGTCTTGCCGGTGTCTTCAACCGGATGGATCTTTGCGTCGCTCCACAGCCGCTCTAAATTGTAGAAATGGCGTATCTCCTTGTGAAAGACATGAACCACGACATCGACATAATCCAGAAGAATCCACTGCCGTGCCTGGAACCCCTCAGAGTGCCACACAGACTGTCCCCTCTCGCTCATTCCGTCCTGGATGCCATCCGCGATGGCTTTCACCTGTGTGTCAGAATCTCCCGTGCAAATCACAAAAAAATCAGTTGCCCCGCTCAATTTCCTGAGGTCCATGAGAACGACATTCCGCGCCTTCCTGCCGATGGCGTGTGATGCGATATGCTTCGCAAGCATTCGTGATGTCACTATCCGTATTCCTCCTGTTTTACCGAAACGGTTTTAAGATTCGGTAGTCTTTGCCAATAAATACTGAAACGTCCAGGAACAAGTTCTTGTCGATTTTTTGCACTATCTGATCTTCGGGGATGCCGAGGGCTTGTGCCACCTGCAAAGCTGCCTGCTTATTGCCGGCGCGATCGATGACGAGAGTTTTCTCCAACTCCTCACGAAAATTCCCTGTTTCCACAACATCGAACCCTCGGGAGCGAAGGTAATCCGTGAGTCGTTGAGCCAATCTTGATTCTCCTGCTCCATTCAGTACATCCAATTGAATGGTTCGCTCTTTTGGCCCATCCGCGATGAGTGCTTCCGTACCGGACCCTCCGAATGCGAGCACAAGGAGCAGGACTGACACGGCGGTAATGCCGACAGCTGCGATGGCAAGTTTGAAGCGCGACCGCGTGATGTTCGACGGGAAGTTCTGAAGTGCGGGACTTGGAGCAGGGGAAGGCGAAGTTCGGTGACCCGGCATTCTAGCGCACCTGCTTCAAAGCAAAAACCGGGCATCTCTCCGCGCGGAGGGTGGTCCGGTTCTGATACGGCAAAAAATTTTTAAGGATTAGCGATCCTCCTCGTGAATATCCGATCGAAATCCGTCATGCAGGCCGGATGAAATGCCCGATCCCAACCAGTACATGGGAGGGAGCTGGCGGAATTGAATCTGGAACCACATGTTGTCCGTAGGGCGATAGTTCAACTCGGCCCGGTTCAGATAAATCCCTCCGAAGTCTCCTGATTTTCCAAGCGACCCGAACGGAGAATGCACCAGACTGACGTCAAACCGCACGTCGAGAGGCGCTGAGAACTGGTAAAAAAGACTGTTGGTGTACATTCCGACGGAAAGGCCTTGTCCGCCGAACGAAGAATACGAAAGCGAGTATGAGTGCCGCATCGACAGGCGCGAAGGATCCAGCCATCCGAACAGAAGCCCTTCCGAAGGGCGTTTCATGGCTTCGCCGGCATTCGTGTGACTCTCGGGCAACTGGCCCTTGAATTGGGCCTCCGCAACGCCAGCGAGACAAATTCCCAGGAAAACCGTGATCACCAGCCGCATAATCCCTTCCCTCACTCTCCAATATTCAGAAGTATGGTACTTAATTCCGCCATGATTGTCAAGAAGCCCTGACCGGTTCCTTCATGGCGGCGCGTGCATCCTCCAACTGCTGGACGGTATTGATCCCCTGGATTTCATCCGGGTTCGATGCCTTGACCGCAGAGACAACCAAGTGCTGGCGCCAGAAATATTCAAAGACATCGGTGAGATAGTACTCGTTCTGGGCGTTGTGGGGTGAAATATGCTTCAATCCCTCGAACAACACCCGCGTTTGAAAGAGATAGATCCCGGAATTGATTTCGTGGACTGCCCGCTCCTCGGAGTTTGTATCCCGCTCCTCGACAATCTTTTTGACGGACCCGTCACTGTTTCTTATCACGCGCCCATATCCTGTCGGAACTTCGAGCTCAGCCGTCAGAACGGTGGCCGTTACTTTCGACAGACGATGATGGCGAATGAGCGACTCAAGAGTCTTCTTCCTTAGCAATGGAACATCGCCCGAAAGAACCAGAATGTCACCATCCGTGTCCTTCAGCGCCTCGTCGGCCTGCATCACGGCATGCCCGGTCCCAAATTGCTCAAGCTGGACGACTGCTTCGGCATCCGGGTGCGACTGCCGGATGTACGCCATGACAAACTCCCGCTGATATCCCACAATCACGATAACCCTCGATGCACGCAGCGAATACGCACGGTCCACCACGTAATGGACCATCGGTTTACCATGAAGCTCAAACATGACCTTTGCCCGGCCAGGATCATTCATCCGCGTGCCTTTGCCGGCCGCCAGAATCAACACTGTGAGCGTTGTCTTAGGATTCATTATGTTCCCCGGGCGGAACAGGAATGATTATGTTATCAATAAGGCGTGTCTTGCCAAATCGCACTGCGAGGACCGCGAGGGTTTCGGGGCTCTCCAAATGCGCGACCTCGTCAAATGTTTCCTCGTGCACGAACGCTACGTAATCAATCGCCGCGGGATGCTCCTTGTCCAGAATAGTCATCATCTCTCCACGAAGTACGGTCACATCCCGCTCACCTCGTCCGGCGGCGTCTTTAGCGTAAAGGAGAGCCCGATAAAGCGCGGCTGCGCTCTTCCGTTCCTCCGGTTCGAGATACACATTCCGCGAACTCATTGCGAGTCCGTCGGCTTCACGAAGAATTGGCGCAACGATGAGTTGAACCCCCATGTTCAGGTCCTCGACCATCCGGCGAATCACCGCCACCTGCTGGGCGTCTTTTTGACCAAACACTGCTTGGTGTGGTTTGACGATATGGAACAACTTTGCAACAACCGTGGTTACACCGCGAAAGTGGGCGGGGCGGAATTTCCCTTCGAGAACCGAAGAAATCTTTTCCGTTACCACGAAGGTCCTGTATCCCTCAGGATACATCTCATTCACCCCAGGAATGAAGAGGATATCCGTACCTGCGCCCTCGGCAAGACTCTCATCTCTTTCTTGATCACGCGGATAATGCTCGAAATCCTCGCCAGGACCGAATTGGGTCGGATTGACGAACAATGTCGTTACCACAACATCACTGATCGACCGGGCAACCTCGATGAGGCTCAGGTGCCCTTCATGAAGGAATCCCATCGTCGGCACGACCCCGATCGACTTGGCGTCCCTGCGAAGCTGGTTCGCCTTTGATTGCATATCCCGGATTGTCGCGATGATCTCCATGCTCAGAGAATCTTCTTCCCAAACCCGGATTGAATCAATTCCACGGCGAATTCGGCAGATTGGTTCCTGTTATCAAGGATTGGATTCACTTCAACGACTTCGAGCGACGACATGATTCCCGATTCGTTAAGCGTCTCCATAATAAGGTGAGCTTCACGGTAGTTCAGTCCGCCCTTGACGGGGGTTCCGACACCCGGGGAGACCTGAGGATCCACCGCGTCCAGATCAAAACTCACATGCAGGTGATCCACGCCCTTCAATTTGCGTAACGCCCTCGACATCACTTCGGACATGCCGTGCTTGTCGATTTCCTCCATGGTGAAAATATTGAGGCCGACCTGTTTGATGAACTTGCGTTCCCCGTCATCGAGGTCTCGAGTGGCAATAAGCACGACATCCTGAGGGACGAGTTTTTTGAAATCGCCTCCGATGGAGGTGAGCTCAATGGCCCCAAGGCCGAGGGACGCTGCAAGCGGCATACCGTGAATGTTGCCGGAGGGGGTTGTCTCAGAAGTGTTTAAATCACCATGAGCGTCGATCCACAACACTCCGAGGCGTTTCTTTTGTTTTCTGCACAGTGAAGCAATCCCCGCAATGCTGCCAATGGCAATGGAATGGTCACCGCCCAGCACGAGGGGAAATCCGCCGTTTGATATCACTTTTTCTATTTTGCCGGAAAGGAGGGTGCAGGCGCGGACAATCTCCGGCAAGTACTTGAGTTTGTCGTTGCGGATTTTCTGAAGTTCGGGGGGTTTAATGGGAATGTCGCCCTCCTCCGTGACGACATGCCCCAGAGTGCGGAGTTTCTCAGCAAGGCCGGCAATGCGAATCGCGGAAGGACCCATGTCGACCCCGCGCCGCCCGGCTCCGAGATCCATGGGAACGCCGATGATATGGATCTTCATACATGCGGTCAGTTGGCTAAGAGCGAGAGGATTTTGCTGACGGCTTCCTTCATGTCCTTCCGGTGAACCACCATATCCACAAACCCTTTCTCAACAAGAAACTCGGATCGCTGGAATCCCTTCGGAAGATCTTTTCCGATCGTTTGCTTGATGACGCGTGGTCCGGCAAACCCAATCAGGGCACCGGGCTCGGCGATGTTGATATCGCCAAGCATCGCAAAGCTGGCAGTCACGCCTCCTGTAGTCGGATCGGTGAGTACGGAGACAAACGGAATGCCGGCATCGGAAAGCTGAGCTAGTTTTGCGCTGGTTTTTGCAAGCTGCATGAGCGAAAGAGCCGCCTCCATCATCCTTGCTCCGCCGCTGGAAGAAATAATAATCATGGGGTAACGGGTTTTGATGGATTTATCGATCGCACGGGCTATTTTCTCGCCCACGACAGACCCCATACTCCCGCCGATGAACGAAAAATCCATACACGCCACCACGACCGGGGCTTTGTTGATCTTTCCGGTCCCGGTCCGGACCGCATCGTATAATCCGGTCTTCTTGATCGATTCCTTCAACCGATCGACGTACTTCTTGGTATCGACGAAATTCAAGGGATCTGTTGACTGCAGTTTCTTATCCATCTCGCTGTACGATCCGTCGTCCAGGAGAATTTTGAAATATTCCTTGCTTCCAATTCTGAAATGAAACCCGCACTTCGGACAAGCGTGAAAATTTTGCTCCATTTGACTGCGGTGAATAATCTCACCGCACCCTCCGCATTTTGTCCACAATCCGTCCGGAGTCTCTTTCTTGCCCTCGGAAACAATATTTTCTTTCGATCGTCTGAACCAAGTCATGACCGTTCCTTCGCTAGGTAGCAGGACCCCTTCCCTTCACGACAAAATCCTTCAAATAGAGAGGTTCTGCTTCGTCATTGCCCGAAACCTCACCGCGGAGCGCCTTCTGAACTCCGAGGTAAGCGATGATCTCGCCCCGATAGTGTTTGGTCACATCGAGGAATGTGGAACTGTCGTTTGCAAGGCGTACAACCTTTTCGATGGAATCGGTGAGGATGACAGTTCCCGGGGTTGTGGGGATCCTGGATGGAAGCGCCTGTTCGGCGAGGAGAATGGTTTCGCCCACAGCAAGAAGTCCGCTCACACCCGGTCGAAACAACCCCACGTAAAAATCCCCTTTTTTTGCGTCTAATGCCACTAGAATATTCTCCGCGGATGGCACTGCTTGCATTGCAGATTGTGCAAGCGCCTGAAAGGTGGGGACAACGATCAGGGGCTTCGCTATGGAATGGCAAAGTCCTTTCGCAGCGCTGAATCCAATTCTTAGACCGGTGAACGACCCTGGCCCCGAGGAAACGGCGATTGCATCCACCTGAGAAAACCCGATGCGTTGAGCATCAAGAAGCGATTGGATCAGCGGTAAGAGTTTTTCAGAATGGACCGTTCCTGCAACAAGGGTCTCACTCCGTTGCGGACCGTGATCGTCAGCCAAACCGACAGAGCAAACTCCGGACGATGTTTCCAGCCCCAGCACAATCATCTGGCGTCATTCTCCAACCCGATTCCGGTATTGACGCGCGTGAGTGCGATGTCGCGCTCCTCTTCCGTCCCTCCAAGGATGAGTCGCACATCAATGCGTTTGTCCGGAAGGAGATTCCCGAGGCGGTCAGCCCACTCAACGAGGCAAATGCCATCACCGAAGAAGATTTCCTCGTATCCCAGATCGAGAATCTCGGATGAAGACGCGACCCGGTACAAATCCACATGATGAATAATGAGTTCCTCCCCGGCTGTGTCTTTTCCGATATAACGATGGAGGAGGACGAACGTCGGACTTGCGACCGGCGAGGAAACTCCCAGCGCTTCGCAAACACCCTTGACAAACTGGGTTTTCCCGGCGCCAAGATCTCCGATAAGGGCAACAACATCCCCGCGCTGCAGGGTATGCGCGAATTGCCGCGCAACCTCACGGGTCTCTTCGGTTGAGCGTGTCCGGTATTGACCGGTCATGTTGTTCGCGGCCGGAGGGTTACGACCGGCAGAATAACCTCTTCCATGGAAATACCGCCGTGTTGAAAACTATCCCGATATTGGTTGAGATACTTGTGGTAGTCCGTAGGATACACGAAATAGAAGTCTTCCTTTGCGAGGACATAATTGGTGGTGACGCTTCCTCGCGGAAGTTTGAAGTCTGCGGGGTTTTTGACGAACACCGCCTGGCGGTCGTCCACTTTGAGATTTCTGCCGTACTTGTACCGGAGGCTCGAAGAGGCCTCGCGATCCCCGACAATCCGCGAACCGCGCAGACATCGAACGCTCCCATGATCCGTCGTGAGCACAATCGTAGCGTTTTTTTGCTTGGAGAGGACCTTCAGCATTCCGAACAGAGATGAATGCTGAAACCAGGATCCCGTGAGAGAACGGTACGCGGCTTCATCCGGCGCGATCTCTTTGAGCAGCGGCGAATCCGACCTGCCGTGGGCCAGCATGTCGACAAAATTGACCACGATTGCCGTCAGACGTCCGGAGAGGTACGAGAGGATGTTCTGCTCAACCTGCCTGCCGAATTCAGCATCGAGAATCTTGACGTACTTCGATTCCGGCTTCAACTGGATCTTCTTTCGCTCCAGCAATTTATCGAGAAGTTGATGTTCGTTCCTGTTCCGGCTTGTTTCGTCGTCTTCTCCGGAAGACCAAATCTCCGGAAACCGTTGTTCCAGTTCCGAGGGGAATAATCCGCTGAAGATCGCATTCCTTGAGTACGGTGTTGCTGTCGGGAGAATGCTATAATAGAGATCGCGTTCCATCACAAAATGTTCCTGCAACAGGGTCTCCATCCCGATCCACTGATCGAGACGCAGGCAGTCGACCACAAAGAAGAACACCGGTCCCGGCTCCTTGAGAAGCGGAAACACGTACCGCTCTACGACATCCACAGAGAGTGTCGGTCGTTTGTCCGGATCAGCCGTAATCCAGTTCCGGTAATTCCGTTCGACGAATTTACCAAATTCGAGGTTGCATTCGCGTTTCTGATCAAGGAGAGTCTGGCGAAGCCCGAGTTCGGGGTGCGCATCCATCTCGAGATCCCACGCCGTGAGCTTCAGGTAGAGGTCCGCCCAGTCACGCTCATCCATCGGCCCCATCAATCTCCGGCTGATATTCTGAAATTCCTGCGTGTAATCACGCGAGACGTGCTCTCCGGCGATCTTCTTTCCTTCAAGAATTTTCTTCACCGCGAGGAGAATCTGGCTCGGATTGACCGGTTTAGTGAGGTAATCACTGATTTTCCCCCCGATCGCTTCTTCCATCAGGCTTTCCGCCTCGTTCTTCGTAATCATGACAACAGGCATGGATGGAGCGATGTCTTTCATTTCCGAGAGTGTCCGTAACCCACCCATCCCCGGCATCATTTCGTCAAGGAAAACAAGGTCATATCTTCGCGCGCGCACTAGCGCAAGAGCGTCCTCGCCGTTGGCGGCAGTTTCTACTTTGTACCCGCGCTCCTCGAGAAGCAGCACGTGCGCCTTCAGAAGATCGATTTCGTCATCGACCCACAGTATGGTCTTTTCAGAAGCCATGGTATGAGATGAACCTAATCATAAAAGCAGGGAGAATCAACGAAACGTGGAAAGTCTGACACGACATTGGTACCCTTGATAAGGTTAGGTCAGGAAATTTGCACGCGGATATCAAGCCCGCCCTCGTTGATCGTCGATCCGGGAATGCGTGACCCCCCTTCGTCAGGTTTCAAGCGCGTATATTTGTAATAGACTGAAGCGGAGACACGTGAACTGAGCGTATAGCGGATGCGCGGTTCAATGATCGTTCGGATAGTCCCTTCGAGCGGTTCTCCGTCTTTCTTGAACGGCTTTCGAAAATCATAAGCACGCCGGTTATTGCGGGAATAGCTGTAGGAAAAATTGATATCAACATCATTGGAAAGAGAAAGGCCGAACAAAGGAAATTCGAATCCCCGTTGTGAGAAATTTCCCGTGATGGTTATGTCGGATGTGTTCGATTCTGTGATTGTCTGCACCGCCGGGGAAAGGTCGGTGGATGTGGACGTACTGTAGCGAGCATTGGTCGTCAGGCTTCCCTTGCCGACTCCCTTAAAGGTAATCGTGACTCCGATGAGCGGAGTGAATCCGTAAGTGACATTCTCCGATTCGGTCACTTCCCCGCCGGTGGGGGTTAACCTCCATCGCCGGCGAATCGTGGAAGTGTAACCATGATCCAGCGTCATCCTCGAGGCAAATCCGGTGAATAATGAGAAACGTTCAAGACCGTCCCAGCGAAATGACCAATTGGGCCTTGGCATGATCTTGCTGAGCAGGTTTTTTCCGAGAGAGAATGCCTCCATTCCATCCTCGAAGGCCTGGGTCAGCTTGACATCCTCGGGGCGCCGATCCCCGGGGTCACTCTTGAGCTCATCAAATCGCTTGTTGACTTCTTCCACTCCTGTTTTAAACATGCTGAAGACGAACGTTTGGGGGAAAGTCACAAACGACCGGCTGACATCGCCGCTCACGGTCCTGCTGAGTTCCTTGGGAAACCCGAGGGAGTCCGTTCGAACCGTCCGGTTGAGGTTGTGAGACCATGAAAGTGTCCAGTTCAGATCCACGCGCGCTCCTTCCCACAGGTTCCTCTGCGTTCTCATCGTGATACTGTTGTTCTGATTGTAGATATCGGATAAGTTCCCGTTCGGCGCTCGTCTTCCCGGAACGGAATATCCGGTGACGAACGGAAATCCGCCCTTGGTTTTCACTACAACATCACCGTGCGGGTCTGAGGACAGTCCGAGTTGATACAAGAGGGATGGGCCGTACCCTGTGAGAGACTCCTGTGCAAAAGGAACCCTGCCAAACATGTTCAGGAATCCGTGTTGTCCAAGAACGCCGTTGTTTCGTGAAGAGTTCGAATGCGTGAACGAGATCGTTAGCTTGTCCCAATCAAAGAACGGTAACTTGAAGAGGATCCTCGTTATCTGATCCAATCGATCGCTCAAACTCGGGCCCCTTCCGGTTGTGTCGGCCGCCTGTCTGATTGTGGCGGGTTTTGGTGAACCCCAGATTTCATCGGCGATGACTCTAAGCGTGATATCAAGTCCCCCGGTCGCATTGACGGTTCTGCCGGCATTTTTCCCCAGCACGCCCGCCTGGAAATTGTTCTGCCATTCGTAACGGCTCGAATAGCGGAACGAAGGAGCGATGATCTTGTCGAGTTTGAGGACAGGCGGAACAATCAGCCTTGTGTTGAGCGAAATGGTCTGATTATAAGTCCGATCATGACCGAAATTGATGATCTTCTTTCCCCCGACCATATCTCCCAGGATCTCCCCAAAGGACCGTTGGCGGCCGAATTCATCGACTTCAAGATGCGCGAGACTGCTCGCTACATCGAGGGAATAGTCGATGGACGGATTAATGAATCCCCCCTCCACCAGGGGCCAGGAGAACGTCATTTGCCGTGTCGATTCAAAACTCCTCCCCACAGGCTTTGGCAATATCTGGTTCCTGGCCTGTTCACGTGTTTGTTGACGGGCCAGCGTCGTACCAACATTCAGCGACCTCGGCAGAAAGAAGAATTTCGTCCCTTTCCACGGGCTGAAAAGAAAGAACTCTTTCGTCGTTGAAAACGGTTGAAGGAAGTTTTGCGGACTGAATTGGAGGCCATAGGAGAAACGCAAACTCCATAGCCAGGAATGATATGATTGAGTAACAGGATCACGTCTTCGTGTATTTGAATAGGAATACGCAAATGTCATCCGGTTGATGGTCTCCGCCACAAGCCAGGACGATGAAGGAATCACCATCTGAACAGACGGGAGCGAAAATGTCTCGGTCACCGTCAGGGTCCTGCTTTGCTGTCGAACAACTTCAGAAAGACGCTGGGATTCCTGCTCTGAAATTCCGCGCTCCTTTGCACTCTCGGCCGTCCTTTCTGCCGCCTCATCGACAAGGATGTCGGTACCGGGCACGTATCGCGGAATCTGGTGCACTTCTGTATGGGCGTACGACAGGCTGGCCCGCGAACCCTTCCAACTCTCCGGAAGAAACTTGTCCAGGGCAACGCTCGAATTCACAGACCAATTCTGATCATCGGTTCGTGTCCCAAACCGGTTCTCGAGACTGTGGAAAAACGGATCGCGCCGAGTCATGCCGAAAGACACTGTTGCGACATCGGCCAGCCGCATCGTGGCGTCCGTCCGGTAGGCCCATCCGGGTGTATCGTCCACGTCCGAAAGGCGCAGTTCATTCACCCATACATCACCGGTCATAAACGTAACACCTTTGCCTGCCGGGTTCTCAACACCAAGGACAATTTCAGTGATTTTGGTAAGCGCCGGGTTCCCCAACACCCGGTACATAGCCCCTTCGGCACCCCCGGGAACCGGAAGTGGTCTGGTAGGAGCGTTGGCGCTGTCGCGTCCAAGCTTTAGAGCGGTCAGGTCCTCAAAACGAATAGTGATCCAGTTATCCGGATGCCACCCGGGGCGAATGGGAGCCCGGTACTCGTAGTAATTGAGAGAATCCGATCCGAAACGAATGAAGAATTCCGCGTCGTAGTTTGACGTGTCAACGTATTGCATCATGAACCCGGGGCGTTCGTCTCCATGAATGAAGAGTTTCATGGCCCGGTAGCTGAACACATCCAGGGGACGCGCAATCAGCTTCTTGAAGGCCCTCTTGGACTCACCGTCAGCCAGGTCGGTGATTTGTAGCGCCAAAGATTGTTCGTTCCCCTCGATCGTTTGATCAGGCCTGGTCCTGTCGATGGGCCGCCTCACTCCCGGCGGAGACGAATAGAAGGCGTTTTCCTCGATGCTGACACTGCTCAATCGGAAATTGTCGTCATCCTTGTAGACTGGTTCCCATTGGTTGCCAACGAGATTGAATTCTGTAATCCGAACATGAACGTCATCGTCGCTGCCAGTGAGCCATAGCCGGACCGACTCGATATTCGTGAGTGATGGATTTCCAATCTCTCTCGTCGATTCCTTGATGGGAATTCTGATTTGATACCATCCGGTGTTGGGCTCACCGCCCGTCACGTATCTCCGGAAATTAACACTCGTGGTATCCAGGGAAATCTCATATTCAAAATAGCTGTCAGTTCTGTCGACAATATTGTTGGAGTTCAGATCTTCCGTATCAGGAAACGACCCCCTGTCCTTTGCATTCCCCTGCGTTCCATGCATCGAGGCATAACTTGCAGGCGAAAGAGAACCGCGGTTCTGGACTGCGTAATTGTCCCCTGAGGGATCGCCTGCGTATTCTGGATACTTACCAACGAATGCCGTAAAACGGTCGTCTTCCTCGGCGTCACTCAACATGTCGAGACCCAGGTCCTGGCCCTCCGAAATTGTCCCGGTCTTGATACCCCCTCCCAGGCCATCCTCCGTCTCCAACAACCGATTGGGAATAACGTCTTCGCTGACTGTCCCGAGGTTGATATTCAAAGTAGCACCCGGCGCGGCTTGTTCTACGCGCATCCACAACTCCACAAACGTGATGTTCTGATCGAGGAGATCGGTGGCAATAGAACCAAGCGGCCTCATGATGCCGGCCCACGCCTTTGCTGGCTGGGCAAACAGGCTGTCTTCAAGATTCATCGAATAATTGAATGGCCCTCGGGTTGAGGGGCTTAAGAAGAGATTCAAGGTGGTTACAAAATCTTCCGCAGCAGTCCTCGTCTGGCGTGTCGGCCAGATGTCGGTCACGAAAACATCACTCGGATCAATATTGAACCAAATGAGCTTTGATTTGAACTCCATTTTGGAAGTGTCGACCATCAAGCTTTGGCGCACCAGGGGGTCACTCAGATTGACAAATCCGCTGATAAACGGGTCGATCGTTGAAATATATGCCGGAACGCTCGCATCCCTCCACATTCTGTCGACGACTCCCAGCGGAATGGTTCTCCTCGCCCCTTCAAAATCATCGACATACGCGACACCGGCATCCAGATCCTGGGAAATCGTGCTCTTTCTGGTGTTCGGATCAGGCAGCATATAGGCCGCTTCACCCTTGAGTGCCAGCGACGAAGGTGCATTCGTTCTGATCCCAGGAAGCCAATTCAGGGCACGCGTAACGAAATCCAATTCCAGGTTTGTAGAGCCGTCCACGCCCATGATCGTATTGCTGATCGGCTCCTCTCCAAGCCGAACCTTATCGCTCAGGGTTTGTTGATTGAGGTTCATAATGGTGAATCCAAGTGCAGCGTTCTTGCTGATACTGAGTTCACCGCGGGCTCCCACAAGGGACTTGGAAGCAAGTTGAAACAGATCGTTTGCTTCGTACTCGATGTTGACCTGGGTCCCCGGAGTCAGGTAGGCGGGATTCTGAATCAAGACGGTGCCGGTCAAATAGTCCACTGAATAATCAGAACCAGGCTTGACTTCTCCTCCGTTTACCTTAACGACGACGCTCCCTTCGGCAACATTGAAGCCGAGGTTGAATTTTGATTGCACCCCTGATACGATGGAACCTGCGATCGTGAGGCGGTTAGACTTGGCATTCTGGGCCCCGTTATATGTTGTGTCGTACACAAGGTCCACGGCAAACGAATCCGCGATCGCGAGCACCTCCGGAAGGTCCGCGGAACTTGGGTTGACCAATTCCACCAGACGTTTTCGAAGGTTGTCGCCAAACGGCTCAAGGGACGGAAAGATGATTTCTCCCCGCTTCTGGTCAATCGTGACCCCCGGCTCAAAATCGAAGATACCATCCTCCTCTTTTTCTCCTGCACTTGTATAGAGATCCAATCCAAAAAGTGCCAGGAGGTTTATCTGCTTGTCCATCGCGGAGATCGTTGTCACCGCCTCCTGGCCGGAGAGTTGATACTTCAGGTCGAGTTGGAAATCCTTTTGGACAATGCCCGGTCCGCCGAGGGGGTAGATGTTCTTCAGCATGAGGTCCCAGGCCGGCTTCATGCTGGGCTGGAGATTCTTCGGCCGCACGAGTTTGAGGATCAGGGGCAGAGTTGTCGACGTGTCCTTTGATTCAAATGTCCCCACGTCACCGTCGAGCAACGTATACGCCGCTGCGACAACCTGGGACGGCTGGGGAGACCGATTGAGTGTGATGACACCGAGGTACGGATTCAAGGTATAATCCGTTCCCTGAACAAGTTTAATGAAGCTCGCGATTTCCACGCGCCCCGGATCGGCCGGTATCTCAGATGCTCGGGCAGCCGGATTGTTCTGCAGAACGCGAACGCTGTCCCGATCAATAAGGGCTACGCCATTGCGGTCCGTCGGTTCCGGACCAGACTCCACGCGGGAAACCCAAACCTCGATATCCTGGATCTGGAAATTCGTATTGACGATGAGCGGCCGTTGTGAAAAAGCGATGTCGTAGAGACTCCGGTACACCGTGTCAATAAAAAAATGGTCGCGTGAATACTCGTACGGCTTCTTCTCAAACGGTGTGGCCCGCTGGCCGCTCGAAACGGATAGTTCCTTTACCTGCCCGCGCTTCTGTGAAGCTATGGCTGTTAACTTCAGCGGGCCGAATTGAAGCCCGGCCTTGACACCAAAAAGGGCCTGGCTGCTGGAAATAAAGGATGAGTTTGTCTGCAGTGAAACATTCCCCGCTTCAATGCTCTGGATGATTTCATCTTCATACCCCGTGTAACGCACCTTCAACTGGTTTTCATATTCAAACGTACGTTCCGTATCCCAATCCGCATCGATCCTTAACTTGTCCCCGATCTCTCCGCGCACACCAACCCTCACCTGCTGATCGAAATCCGGTTCGCTTCGGGATTGATCCAGAATGTTGTTGGTGACAAGATCCGATTTGGTATTGCGGAATGCGGCATGGATATCCACGGATCCGTTGATTTGAATGTTGATGACGTTCTTGCCAAAAATACTGAACAACGGGTTCTTGGGAACGGGGATTTGGATGTTCGTGATTTGACCGAACACGTCACCAAGCCCCTGCTTCTGGTGCGCGCTCAGTTCATACGAACGGGCAAGGGCTTCCCAGTTCTTCCGAACAGTCCTCTGCATTCTTATGGTCCGGTACTCGTCGAGCGAAAAACTCAGCGGGATCTTAATATCGTGCGTGCCATCGACAAGACGAACCCGGTAGTTGTACTCCCCCGAATCCAGGGACTCCACTGTGCGAATTTGCGGCGGGAGTTTCAGATAGAGGGAATGAGGTGTTTTCTGGAAGGGATCCACCACTGGCAGATCCTTCCGAACATGGTGAAACTGAGCAAGCCGGGCGGATGAGTCTCTTCGCGCTGCGAGTGATTCGAGAAGCAATGAATCAAGCCTCGCCACAGAAGTGTCCCTTACTCCAAGCTTCCGTTTAAGGGCAATCGCACGCCGGGAAGGCGGCCCCGGAACACGTGATGTATCCTGAAATGCCATGAAAGACGCGTCCTTCGCGAGAAGAGCGCCGCCTCCGGCATCCTGGACGAGCGGTATAAGGAGAGGAGCCAGCACGAGGAACCAAACGCCGGGAAAGGCGCGTCGATTGCGCGAGAGGAAAGCGGAATATGGACTACGGGGTGAGATCAAGGACGATCGGGTCTACTTGCACGTGCCTTGCACTTCCGCACAGAGCGGACGCCAGACATACTATTGAAATCATTAACAACGTGCCGATAGATCTCCGATCGGGGTTTTGTAGACTGAAAAACTACCAAAAAGGCGGGTGAATAGCAATAAACGTGGGATGAAGTGCATGGAACTGTGGTTTTTCAGGAATCCGGGTTCGCAAGTTTCCGTAACAGAGTCACAAGACCTTCGTACGAGTACGGTTTTTGAATGAATTCAGCAGCTCCGGCGGCAATCATTTCTTCTCGGATTGAACTATCAAGAAACCCGCTGGCACAGATGACCTTCGCCGAGGGATTTACCTTGAGAATTTCCTCCAAAACATCCCATCCACCCAGAGCCGGGAGGCCCATGTCCGTAAGAACGACGTCGATTTCGCTCCCTCGTTCACGATAGATCCGCACCGCTGTAACTCCGTCCATGGCCGTAATGACATCAAAACCGTTTGCCCCAAGCATGCCTGTTAACAGTTCCAGAAGCACATCCTCGTCTTCAACAACGAGTATGGTTTTCCGTTTCTTTGAAGGATCGGTGAGGGTCATATCAGGGGGCAAGACGAACAATTGTCCATTTATTGGCGGATCGAGTGTACCGGAGGCGGTCATGCAGACGGCTTTCACGACCCTGCCAGAATTCAATATGCTCCGGGATCAATCGAAAACCACCCCAGTGAGGTGGCAACGGAACATCGGTGCCGGAAAACTCCTTCTCGTACCGTTTCACAGCTGTCTCCAATTCTTCTCTTCCTTCGATAATGGCGCTTTGCCTGGAGGCCCAAGCCGCTATCCGGCTCATCTTTGGACGCGTCGCAAAATATTGCCGGGACTCCTCGTCACTTACTTTCGTCACCTGACCCTCAATTCTTATTTGCCTTGCAAGAGTATCCCAAAAAAAAAGGAGCGAGGCGTGCGGATTGAATGTCAGTTCGGCGGCCTTGCGGCTTTGATAGCTTGTAAAAAACACGAGGCCACCCTGATCGATTGCTTTCAAAAGGACCATCCGGACAGACGGTCTGCCGTCGCGGGTCGCCGTCGCAAGGGCCATGGCCCATGGTTCGCTGAGACCGCTTGTTCGCGCATGTTCCAGCCACTCGCGCAGCAGAGCAAACGCATCCCCCGGGACTTCCGATTCAAGCAATGTGCGGCGTATTATCGTCCGTTTCTTTGAACCCATGACGGGAGAATATATCGCAATTCCTGAAGAGAAGCGAGAGAGAAAACCACCATGAACATCCCTAAGGTTGTATCACGCGTTTCCTCTGAGTACATTTGAACAATGGTGATCCTCTGGCGACATATCCTCCGGGCGCACGCAGTTCCATTCGTGTTTTCAGCCATTATATTGATGGCGATCTTCCTTCTTCAGTTCATCATGAAGTTCATGGACCAGCTTGTGGGAAAGGGATTGAGCGCCGGCGTCATCGTCGAGGTTATCGTTTTGAATCTTGCATGGATGGTCGTGCTCGCGATACCGATGTCCGTCCTTGTGGCCACCCTTATGGCGTTTGGCAACCTGTCCTCCGCCAACGAGATCACAGCCATGAGAGCGGGCGGAATGAGCCTCTATCGGATGATGGGACCGGCCATAATTGCTTCTGTGGTCGTAGGGTATCTTTTGCTGCTGTTTAACAATGACATCCTCCCCGATGCGAATCATAAAGCCGCGACGCTTTCGCGGGATATCCAGCGAAAAAAACCAACACTGTCGATTGTCCCAGGATTGTTTTCCCAGGACATTACCGGCTACACGATTCTTGCGCGCAAAACGTTCGAAGAATCCAACGACCTGGAAGGCGTCACAATTTTTGACAACACACGTCCCGATGTCGTGGCCACGGTCACCGCCCGCCGCGGCGTAGTTTCCTTTTCGTCTGATTATGCAAGATTGATCATGGACTTGTTCGACGGCGAAATTCATGAACTCGAGTTTCCGGCACAAACACAATACCGCAAGATCCAATTCACCAAGCACCGGATAGCGATGAATGCCGAAGGGTTTGATTTCGAAAGGTCTCAGGAAAGCGCTTTTCAACGTGGGGATCGCGAACTGAGCGCCGGAGATATGATGCACCGGGTTGACAGTCTGAGGACAATGCGTGCGAAACTGGAACAACACGTTCTCGAACGTCTGCGCTCCGAATTACAAACCGTCCTCGAGGGGCCTTCCAAGGATCCTGATCCGGTCGCCTCGAGACCCGGATTTCCCCGGCTGACCGCCCTGTCTCGCATTACAATCTTGAAAAACTCGACTGAAAGTCAGGCATACCAGATCAAGGAATATCGTCGGGTTGAGCGCGAATATCTTGTGGAAATCCACAAAAAATATGCAATCCCTGCCGCCTGCATCATCTTTGTTCTGATTGGAGCTCCGCTGGGAATCATGGCGCGCCGCGGAACATTCGGCGTTGCCGCAAGTCTCAGCCTTGGATTCTTTCTGCTGTATTGGTCTTGCCTCATCGGAGGCGAAAAACTTGCCGACCGTGGCCTCCTGGAACCGTGGGTCGGGATGTGGATCGCCAACATCGGGCTCGGGATTCTCGGCCTCTATCTTACCATCCGTACAGCGCGCGAAAACCTTACCATCGACTGGTCTGCCCTCATCCGCTTTATTCCGAAACGCCTGCGCGGCGATACGGAAGAAACCGATCCCAAGTGACAATCCTGGACCGCTATATCGTTCGCCAGTTTTTGATGACATTTATATTCGGACTGGTGGCTTTTCTCCTCATTTTCCTTGTTGTCGACCTCATGGAGAAACTCGACGATTTCATCGATGCCCGGGTTGGCACTCCGGTGATCATCGAGTATTACCTGAACTTCATGCCCGAGATCATCAAGCTCATGATGCCTGTCGCCATGCTCCTGGCGGCACTGTTTGTGACAGGAAGGCTCGCTCAGCAGAATGAACTCGCGGCAATGAAGTCGAGCGGAATGAGCCTCTACAGGTTTCTCCTCCCATTTGCAGCCGTCGCCCTCCTTGTCAGTCTCGGCGGAATTTACTTCAACGGGTGGATTGTCCCGTTTGCGAATCAAAAGAAGTTCGCCATTGAACGACAGCACCTGCAGCGCGTTTCGAGTTCGACAAGCCGTTTCAATATCTACTTCCAGGAGGGGCGGACACGGCTTGTATCCATCGGCTTTTATGATAACAACTCAAAACTTGCGAACCGGGTGACCATTCAGGACTATGCCGATACCAATCTCACGATGCTCGTCCGCCGGCTCGACGCACAACAGATGCTGTGGCAATCATTCGATGCGGAAAAACGCGACACCGTGGAGCCGGGATGGGTGCTCATCAACGGGACGCATCGTGTGTTTCAGACAAACGGTCACACGCTCGAACAGTTCAGCCGATTTCCGGTTGGAAGACTGAGTCTTGGACCCGACGATATCGAGAAGAAGCAGCGAAAGCCGGACGAGATGGATTTTGGAGAATTGAGGGAGTTCATCGAATCCCAGCGGCGCGCGGGCCAGGATGTATCCCGATGGCTGGTGGACTACCACAGCAAGATCGCCTTTCCCTTTGCCAGCCTTATTGTGGTCCTCTTCGGGGTTCCTTTCTCATCAAACAAGCGCCGAAGCGGTGTTGCCGTAGAGTTCGGCATTTCCATCGCGGCGACGTTTGTGTACCTGAGCTTTATGAAAACCAGCCAGGTATTCGGCTATAACGGAGACCTCGATCCGTTTCTCACCGCTTGGTTGGCGAATATCCTCTTCCTGACGGCCGGACTCATTAATCTGGCCCGCGTGCAAAAATAGCCGCCGTTATTTCGCAAGAACGATTTTTCTCACTGCAATCTGCCCGCCCGCTTCAATTCTCGCAAGATATATCCCCGAGGGCAACCCCTCCGCGTCAAAATCAATTTCATGCCACCCTGCCTGGACTATTCTATCCAACAGAACCCTCACCAATCTCCCTGTCAAGTCATAAACACGAACACTCGTTCTTTCTTCTTTTTGTGAGGAAAACCTGACTGTTGTTGATGGATTGAATGGATTGGGGTAATTCTGGCTCAGGATAAGCCCCCTGGGGAAGGAGCCAACACCGATCTCCAATGTAGAGGTATAAGTAAAGAAGCCGCTGTGGTCGATTTGTTTGATACGGTATGCATAGCGGCCGGGCAATACGTTCTGATCAACGAAGGAATAATCTTTCGGAGATGAGGATGTTCCGGAGCCAGGCACAAAACCGACGACAATCCATGATGGTGAAGGGTGAAGGGTAAAGGGTGAAGAGTTCGCCGAATTAACCCCATCATTCTCCGACTCGTATCTGCGAGTATCAGTGAGTATCTGTCCCATCTCGCGTCGTTCTATCTCGAAGCCAAAATTCCCCGTTTCCGATTCCGTCCTCCATTCCAACCTGACGTCGTTCCCCATTGGGTTCGCGGCGAACCGTGAAAACGTAACCGGAAGTCCCGCCTCATCCCATGATGTCCCCACCCTGATCCCGTCCACCACGAAATCGGTCACAACTGATCCGCCTTGACGAAGGGCAACAGAGGTAATCCCGGACGGCTCGGATCCGACGGCCGTAACGGGTCCGAGAGTTGCGTTCGCAGGCTCCGCTGATGGTACTCCGGATTCCATCACAAACAATCGGACTGTGTCATTGTCGTTTCCGGATACATGCGTGTACCGCAACACGACAAGATAGACGGTGCTCAGAGAATAGACCGCTTCAGTGAATATCGCTGATTCAGATGATTTCGCAATGCCGAAGGCTATCTTGCCCGACGCTTTCCTCGCAAAAACCCTGCCAACATGTGTTCCGACGTTGAAGTGCAAGAAGTGCTCGGCGGAACTCGTTGTCGTCTCCTGGACAAGGACGAGAATGGAAACATAGACATCGGCGTCACTCTGAACGGGTATCGAATGGTTGACATCTTCACCGGTTGTGTATAATCTCGCCGCGTTGCCGGTCCCAGACCCCGCGTATCCTATATAAACAAGCCCCGGCGTAATGACTCTTACCGGATTCGTTCCTGCGGATCCGTGAGCAGACCAACCATGTGAAACAAGTGAGTCTCCCTCAGAATAGCTGAAGTCCTCCTGAAGGAGCGTTTGTGAAAGAAGAGAGGAAGTATACAGAAAAACGAGACAGCAGAGGAACCCCCACATATGACCCCCCATAAAGAAGTGTAAGATTGACTGGAAACGATCCCCCCCGGAACCGCTGGTGCAATTTGTAAAAAATGAGATTGGAAGTCAATACCCGGAGGGAGAAACAATGTCAAATGTCGAACGCTCAATGATGAATGTCCAAACCCTTGCCGGGTCCACTTCGAGGTTCGATATTATCCTCTTCACTTGTCCCAGACAATTTCGAAATGTCTTACCCCAGCCGTTTTTGAAACCTGGCAACACTTAACGAGAGAATGACAACTCCAAACGCAAGCAGGGCCAGGGCCTGTGGCCATAACACTTCCATTCCGACACCTTTCAGGAACAATCCTCTGACAATCGTAATAAAGTAGCGGAGTGGAATTACATACGTGATCGCCTGAACGATCGGCGGCATGTTGTCGATCGGAAAGGTGAATCCGGAAAGAAAGATGAAAGGAAAGAAAATGAAGAACTGTGCCGTCATCATCGCTTGCTGTTGTGTTCGCGAGATCGTCGAGACGAACAATCCGA
>JBBDYD010000051.1:0-1116 GCA_040901865.1 Bacteroidota bacterium
GTGCCGGGTCTTCGACCTTTCCTCTTGCAATTCTGACGCTATTCAATTATTCTCAATAATCAGCACGTCCATTAACAGGAGGTTCACCATGAGATTTGCCCGCATCCAACTTCTTGCCCTGATCTCCTTCTCCATCGTTCTTCTTGCACAAGATGACACAAAACTGAAGGAAAAGGCCAACCGCCTTACTCACGAGTATATCATCGTCGATGGCCATGTCGATATCCCCTACCGGTTGCATAACCGATACGAGGACATCTCAAAAAGAACGGCCCGGGGCGACTTCGATTATGTACGGGCGAAGGAAGGCGGATTGGACGCGCCGTTCATGTCGATTTATGTTCCACCGAACCGTGAAATGAACGGTGCCAAGGCGCTTGCCGATACACTTATCGACATGGTGTACGGATTTGAAAAACAATGGCCGGAAAACTATGCCGTTGCCACATCCGTCGCAGATGTCAGGGCACAGTTCAAAAAGGGGCATCTCGTTTCCCTGCCCATGGGAATGGAAAACGGGTCTCCGATCGAAGGCGATCTTGCAAATGTGGAATATTTTCACGACCGCGGCATACGGTACATTACCCTCACCCACGGCAAAGATAACCACATTTGCGATTCTTCCTACGACACAACGCGCACATGGAAAGGCCTGAGCCCGTTTGGCAAACAGGTGGTGGCCGAAATGAACCGGGTGGGGATCATGGTGGACGTGTCTCACATTTCCGATGATGCTTTTTACCAGGTCATGGAGATTTCAAAGGCTCCAGTGATCGCATCACATTCCTCCTGCAGATTTTTCACCCCCGGTTTCAAGCGCAACATGTCCAATGACATGATCAGAATGCTGGCCAAAAACGGCGGCGTGATCATGATCAACTATGGGTCCTCGTTCCTTAGCAAAGAGTACCAGGAAAAAGAGGAGAAGGTACGGCCCGAGATCACGGCCTATATGCGAAAGAACAATCTGTCCTTTGGCGATTCGAAACTCGATGAATTCATTGCCAAAGTCAGCAAGAAACACAAATTCCGGAATGTCGACATCTCACTGGTTGCCGATCACATTGACCATGTTGTCAAACTGGTGGGTATCGACTACGTGGGCCTTGGATCCGA
>JBBDYD010000052.1:0-7043 GCA_040901865.1 Bacteroidota bacterium
ATCCCATCCACCACTCCCATAATTCCGCGTCCCTGATCGGTTTCGGCTACGATCACTTCGACAGGATTTGCGGTGGCACAGTAAACATGGCACACTTCCGGAACGTTCTTGACTGCATTCAGAATGTTGACGGGAAACCCGTTTTCGATGAAAAGAACAAAGCTATGCCCGCAGGAAAGATCGAGGGCGTTCTTCTTTGCCAGGGCGATCAACGCGGGATCATTGCCCACCCAGCGCACGAGCGAGGGGCCGGATGCCTCGCAAAACCCGAGTCCGAACTTTATTTGCGGATTTGTTTGAACGATCGCTTCGTAAATATCTTCGACGGTCTTGATAAAATGGCTTTGACCGATGATGACGTTGGTGGTTTCGGGTTTATCGATTTTGACGACGGAGAGGTTCATATTCGATTCCTGCACAGGAGGGACTGTTCAAAAAATACGCAGGGTTTGGGAGAAAAGCATGAGGAAAATCGGATAAGGCGTTCTTGGTTGTTGGTTAATGGTCATTGTGGGATGGTTCGTAGTTATGGTCCCGCGCCAAAGGGTCAATCAAAACCAACAACCAGAACCCATAACCAACAACTATGACCGGAAACTAATAACAAAGAACGCTTCTAGTCAAACGCTTCTTCAACGTATTAACTCCATCTGTGTTGCTGTCAGGAGCCACGACAGCACCGCGTGTCCTTTCTTCACGGGAAACGGGGTTTCGACGCGGGCAAGGGAGCCTTTTTTCATTTCGAGCCGAAAATGTTCGTCGCTGCCGGTCAGTACGGAGATGGCACTGCTGAGCTGGGGTTCGTGCCCGACCAAAAGCATCGACTCCGCAAGCTGGTTGTTCACGGCCGCGAGGAGCTCGTGGAGATTTCCGCCGGAAACGAGGGCTTCCGTTGTCAGAAGGGAGGGAGTCTGCAACCCGTTACGGATGATCTCCCCCGTTTCCCTGGCGCGCACCAACGGACTCGTCAAGATGAGCTCGATGATTGTTTTCGTGCTCCGGAGGAAACGCGTCACTCCCTGGATTTGCCGTTTCCCAAGGTCGCTCAGAGGCCGCTGAGTGTCATGATAATACGGTGACTCGACAGCGTCACCGTGGCGGAGGAAATACAGATGCATGTGGAAATGGCCGGTTATTCTTTTGAGAGATTGTACTGCTGGATTTTCGTATACAGCGTCTTGAGACTGATGCCGAGTATTTTCGTGGCGACGTTCTTATTCCAATGCACACCATCGAGAACCCCCTTGATGTGCACCTTCTCGATGTCGCGAAGCGAGACAGCCGTTCCGAGGAGCGATCCGCCGCCCCCCTGATGCGCGAGGTCAAGGATTCCATGGAGTCCAATGGGAAGCGCGAGATCGTCGGGCGTGATCGTTTCTCCCTCTACAAGGATTGCAGCCCTTTCAATGACGTTCTCAAGCTCCCGGACGTTCCCGGGCCAATGATACTTCATCAATACGTCAAGGGCTCTCGGATCGATCCGTTTCGTTTCGCGGGAGCGGACCTTGTTCCTGAGAAAATAGTCCACCAACGCGGGAATGTCTTCCTTGCGGTCTTTGAGGGGCGGAATCTGCAGGGTGATGACATTGATGCGGTACAGGAGGTCCTCACGGAATTCTCCGGTCTTGACTTGTGTTCGCAGGTCTTTGTTTGTCGCAGAGATGACGCGCACATCCGCATTGAGGTTCTTGTTCCCTCCGACGCGGCGGTATTCTCCGGTTTGCAAAAAGCGGAGCAGTTTCGGTTGGACGGTAAGACTGATCTCGCCGATCTCGTCCAGGAACAACGTTCCGCCCGCTGCAATTTCCACCAAACCCTGTTTAGCAGCATGCGCGTCGGTAAACGCACCTTTTTCGTGCCCGAACAACTCGCTTTCAATGAGCGATTCGGGAAACGAAGAACAATTCAGGGCAGTGAACGGCTTCTCTTTGCGCAGACTGTTCTTGTGAATAAAACTCGCCACAAGTTCTTTTCCCGTTCCGCTTCCTCCCTGGATCAACACCGCGGAATCCGTCGGTGCTACGCGGTGAGCGATGGAGAGCATTTCGATCCACTTCGGGCTCGTGCCGACCATCTGGCTCGAGAGTGCATGCCGCGAGAGCTCGGATTTCAGGGCCTTGTTCTCAAGGACCAGCCGGTGGCGTTCGAGAGCATGATCGATGACCGTTAAAAGGTCTGCAGTGGAATACGGCTTGGAAAGGTAGTTGGTCGCCCCGATTTTCATGCACTCCACGGCGGTCTTGAGGTCACTCACACCGGTGAGCATGATGACCGGCATGTCGAGGAAATGATCGCGGATATATTTCAACACTTCGATCCCGTCCACACGCGGCATGCGGATGTCGAGCAGAATAAGATCGAACGAAGAAGATTGCAGGAGGTTGATGGCTTCAACGCCGTCGTTGGCCGTGCGGACCGCATATCCCTCTTCCCCTAAAACGGTTTTGAGGACATCGAGGTAATGCTCCTCGTCGTCGACGGCAAGAACGGAGATGGGAGGATGCGGCATGGGCCATGTATTCGTTGCGAAACGCGGGAGCGTCAGCGTACAGGGAGGGCAAAAAAGAAGGTGGCTCCCTTTCCCTGCTCGGATTCCACCCAGATTTTTCCGTTGTGCGCTTCAATGATACGCTGGCAAATGATCAGCCCGAGTCCCGTCGTTCGCTGTTTGTTTTCTTTGTCCGAAACGACGTCGCGGTACCGGTCGAAAATCAGGGGAAGTTCCGCCTTCGGAATCCCGGGGCCGCTGTTGAACACGGAGATCATCACAAACTCAGACGGCTGTTGGCCCTCTTCAAGGACAAGCTGAACTTTGCGCACTTGAACAACGATGGCGCCCTGCTTCGGAGTATATTTGATGGCGTTGCTCAGGAAATTCTGAAGAACCTGTTCGACTTTTTCGGAATCGTACTCCAGCGGCGGGATTTCAGGCTCGGCGAGGTGATCAAGTGTAATCTTATTGGATTTGATGGGGATTTGGAATTCCTGCACGACCTTCGAAACCGCGTCTGCGAGGTTGCCAAACCCCTTGTTCAAACGCACCCTGCCTCCCTCGAGTTTCGTCAGGTCCATCATGTCATTAAGAAGAAGAATAACTTTGTCGATCGAATTGGTCATGTAGCCGAGAAGTTCCTTCTGATGGTCGCCCACCGTGCCCGCCATGCCTTTGAGAAGGTAACCGATGCTTTGTTTGAGACCGGCAATGGGGTTGTGAAGATCGAAGAGCAGGCGTGCGGTGTGTTCAGACTGGAGGCGCCGAATGCGGTCTTCGGCGTCGCGCTTCTTGAGCAAATTGCGCAACTGCGGGACCAGCTGGTCCATATCGATCGGCTTCGTGAGATACTCGCGGGCGCCAAGTTTCATGGCCTCCACCGCCATCGTCACATCACTCATGCCTGTCATCATTACAACTTCGGTGGAACCCGAATTCTTTTTGATGTAGCGCAGGACTTCCAGGCCGTTCGCTCCCGGCATTCTGATGTCAAGAAGAGCGATGTCGAAGTCATTCGATTGGATCTTCTTGATCGCTTCCGTGCCGTCGGGAGCCTCCTGGACGACAAAACCCTCGTCGGTAAGCCACGCGGCAATGGTCGACCGGAGACCGTCCTCGTCGTCGGCGATTAATACGCTTATCTTATCTCCGTCCATGATAATGATTCCCGGTCAAAAAGGAGTCCCTTGGAAAGCTCGGCTCGGTATGAACCCGGCAACGGGAGGGAAAAACAACCGACATGATAACCAGATTCGTTAAAAAAGTCAATTGGAAGTAAAGCCCGGGAAAAGAAAATCGCAGAGGCGCAGAGATCGCAGAGGAACGCAGAGTATATAACAAAAACAGGACTTATCCTCTGCGAAACTCCGCGTTCTCTGTTTATCCCGCCCGCCGTTGGCGGGACGTCTCTGCGTTGATCTTTTTTAAGAGGACAAACCCCAATTCATCATTAATAATACAATTGAATTTCTGAACAGTCCCCACTACATTGAATAGACAGACTGAACTTCCCATGGCTTCCTACCTTCTCGACGGCAATTCTCTCACCATTCCGGCAGTCTACGACGTTGCGGTACAATCGGCACGGGTCAACATATCGGCGAAAGCCAGGCGGAACGTCAAAGCCTCCCGACAACTCGTGGACAAGTGGGTTCGTCACGATGAAACCGTGTACGGCATTACGACCGGATTCGGCGAATTCAGCAACGTGCGCATCAGCGCCGGCGATCTGGAGCAATTGCAGGAAAACCTGATCCTCAGCCACGCCGCAGGAGCAGGTGACCCGCTCCCGGCGGAAGTTGTCCGCGCCATGATGCTCCTGCGGATCAACGCCCTCGCCAAAGGGTATTCCGGCATCCGCCAGGAGACTCTCGACCTCTTGGTACAAATGTTGAACCGCAACATCGTACCCGTGATCCCGTCGCAGGGTTCCGTGGGCTCGAGCGGCGATCTTGTCCAGCTCTCGCACCTTGTTCTCGCGATGATCGGCAAAGGCACTGTCTGGCGGATTTCAGGGGGCAAGGCCCGGCCAATCTCGTCGCGCGTATCGCTCAAAGCACACCATCTTCGCCCTGTCCGGCTGGGCGCCAAGGAAGGGCTGGCGCTGATCAACGGAACGCAAATGATGTGTGCCTACGCGGCGCTCGCCGTCTACGAGGCGCAACGGTTGAGCATCATCGCCGACATCGCCTCGTCGATCAGCATCGAAGCGCTTCGAGGCAGCGACACTCCGTTCGACGACCGCATCCAACGTCTCAGGCCCCATCCGGGGCAGATCGCCGTGGCCCGGAATCTTCGACAATTAATGAAGGGCAGCGAGATCCGCGCGTCGCACCGGCACGATGACCCGAGAGTCCAGGATGCTTATTCCGTCCGATGCATTCCCCAGGTTCATGGCGCATCCCGGGATGCCATCGCCTATGCGGCCGATGTCACATCGATTGAAATTAATTCCGCAACCGACAACCCACTCATTTTTTCCCGGGAAGGGATTCATCTCGAGGGCGGGAATTTCCACGGTCAGCCCATTGCGCTTGCCATGGATTTCCTCGCCATTGCTCTTGCGGAACTCGGAAGTATTGCCGAACGCCGCATCGAGCGGCTTGTGAATGGCTCTCTCAGCGGATTGCCGAGATTCCTTACGCCCAACGGCGGCCTCCATTCCGGCCTCATGATCGCACAATATACCGCCGCATCCATTGTCTCTGAGAATAAAGTGCTTTGCCATCCGGGGAGTGTCGATTCGATCCCAACGTCTGCGAACCAGGAAGACCATAACAGCATGGGTTCCGTCAGCGCCCAGAAGGCATGGCGGGTCTTGAAAAACGTTCAAACGATTATCGCCATTGAACTGCTCTGTGCCGCACAAGGCCTCGATTTTGCCCGGCGCTACAAGGGTGAACCCGTGTTGAAGGCCGGCAAAGGCGTCGAGGCCGCTTACCGCATCGTTCGCACCCTGGTTCCGTTTCTCGACCGGGATCGGGTCCTTCACATTGATATTCATCGCCTCCTGAAACTGACGCAATCAAACGATCTGGTTTCGGGTGTCGGGCGCGTCACCGGGAGACTCCAATGAAACTTTCATCTGCAATCATCCGATCGCTTCCCAAAGTACTTCTCCATGATCATCTGGATGGAGGCGTCCGGGCGGAGACCGTCATCGACCTGGCCCGGCAATCCGGATATGCAAACCTCCCCACGACCAAGTCAAAGGAACTGGAGGCGTGGTTTCATCGGGGCGCGACGCGGGGAAGCCTTCCGCTGTTCCTGGAGGGATTCGAACACACGTGCGGTGTGATGCAGACGGAAGAATCCCTGGAACGCGTTGCGTACGAAATGATGGAGGATATGAAGAAGGACGGGGTGGTCTACGTTGAAACGCGCTTCGCGCCCGTCTTTCACCAGCTGAAGGGCCTTCACCTCGAAACGATTGTCAAATCGGTGATAAAAGGCCTCGATAGGGGAAGGAAGGATTTTGGAGTGGAGTACGGCCTCATTCTGTGCGCGATGCGGAATATGCAGCCGGCGATTTCGATGGAGATTGCGGAGCTGGCGGTAGATTTCCGCCTGCAGGGAGTTGTGGGATTCGATCTCGCGGGGGAGGAAGGCGGCTATCCCCCAAAGAAACATGTTGACGCGTTCCACTTCATCCAGCGGGAAAACTTCAACATCACGGTGCACGCCGGCGAGGCCTTCGGCAAGGAGTCCATCTGGCAGGCGATCCAGTGGTGCGGAGCCCACCGCATCGGGCATGCGACGCGGTTGATCGAGGATATGAAAGTGAAGGACGGAACGGTGCAGAGCATGGGGACGCTCGCACAGTACGTTCTGGACAAGAGAATTCCTCTCGAGATATGCCTCACCAGCAACGTGCATACCGGGGCGGTCGGGAATCTTCAGGAACATCCATTCGGGATTTTCCATCGCTACAAGTTTCGCGTAACGCTGAACACCGACGACCGGCTGATGAGCCGGATCACGTTAAGCGACGAATACAAAACCGCCGCGGAAACGTTCAAGCTCTCACTTGAAGATCTCGAAAAACTGAGCATCAACGCGATGAAAAGTGCTTTTATTCCTTATAAGAAGAGAATCGGACTGATCTACGATGTGATCAAGCCAGGGTACACGAAGGCACGAAGGGCACAGAAACGGTAGCTCGATCCTCTGCGGGCTCTCTTTTGTTTCTTTGCGTCTCTGCGATTATTCTTTTTCAAAAGGCAAAACGCAGAGGCGGAGAGAAAAGAAGAGAGAAACGCAGAATATTCAACAATGGTGAAAGCGACCATCATAATTTATCAGAAGCCCACCTGCACAACCTGCCGTCAGGTGTATGCGATCCTCAAAGAATCCGGCATGGATTTCGAGTCCGTCAATTACTACGTCGACCCGATCCCAAAAACGAAACTGAAACAGCTTTTGAAGAAAATGGGAATCACCGCAAGGGAACTTCTGCGGTCGAAGGAGGCAGTGTACAAGGAATTGAAACTAGGAGAGAGGGACTTGACGGAAAAGGAACTGATCGATCTTATGGTTCTCCATCCCGATCTGA
>JBBDYD010000053.1:0-7012 GCA_040901865.1 Bacteroidota bacterium
ATCCCAGCCAGGAAGGGACTCCCCAAGGATCTCTCCGCTTCATTATGAGTCTTCGTGCCACGGGAGAAGGCCACATTTCGTCCATTGAGTTTCGAACGGGAATTATCAGTAACGATGGCACTGTACGGCTCGACCCCCGCGAACGATTTGCCGTGTCAGCCGAGGTCGAACAGGACCCGCAATACGAGAAAGACGAATTCCTCGTCAAGACAAAGGACGAGGGTTATCTGAATGCCACCACCAAGGCAGTCATTGGATCGCTTCCGAAATTGTTCAAGCGGTCTGAACTCCTGGCGTCAGTCACAAAAGTCGAAAAGAAAAACAGGAACCCTTCCGCAGAACGGAGTAAGGCTCTTCAGTACCTCAAAGCGCTTTCGGAACTGAACTACGAAATCAGTTTTCCGGAAAGCCAGGCTTTGTCTGAAAGCGTCATCTTCCCGGTTTCGTTGTTCGAAAGCAACGGAATCGAAGATGCCCGGTTCGTCCGTTTTGTCGATAATGGCTCCGTGCGATATTATGCTACGTACACGGCGTACAATGGCAGGCAAATCATGCCGCTCCTTCTTGAGACGGAAGATTTTCGGCATTTTCGCGTCCGCTCATTGAGCGGGAAAGCGGCAAAGAACAAAGGGATGGCACTTTTCCCGAGAAAGGTTCGGGGCCGCTATGTGATGATTTCTCGCCATGATGGGGAGAACTTGTACTGCGTGTCTTCGAATACGTTGTACAGCTGGCAAAAGCCGGGTACGCTGCTGAAACCGGAATATCCCTGGGAGTTCACACAAATCGGAAATTGCGGATCGCCGATCGAGACAGCCCAAGGGTGGATCCTGCTGACCCACGGAGTTGGACCCGTCAGGAAGTACTGCATCGGAGCAGTCCTCCTCGATCTAGAAGATCCTTCGAAGGTGATTGGTCGGCTCAAGGAGCCGCTGATAGAACCGGATGAAACCGAACGCGAAGGATATGTTCCGAATGTTGTCTATACGTGCGGTATAATTGCGCACAAGGGGATCCTGGTCATTCCCTATGCACTCTCGGATCAGGCCAGCCGCTTTGCATCAATTAAAATAAGTGAGCTCGTTGATGGTATGAAGTAATTAAAGTCAGGAACCGAGAGAAATCGTGGGGTCTTTAATTGTATAGCCGACCAGGAATTTGAACCTGCAAATCATTCTATCTTCAAATCAATCCTATTCACTGCATCGTGCAATTCGCTGGAAACAAGGTGTGAACGGATCTGCAGTTGCATTTTGCACCGAATCGTTTTATCATCACTTCATTCCACAGCAGAAGTCTGCAGTCCGCTGCTAACACTTTGCTAACAGTAGTGCCTCATTTCTGCTATCAAAGTCACCGAATTCAAGCGGTCCTCTGACGTCCGTTCCTGTATTGCGCCTTTCCTCAATTGACACTATTATAGCCCGTCCCTTTCTCCTATCACTTCCAGGAGGTCCCATGGTTTCCATCATGTCGCTGTGGCAACCGATCCTGCTGTCTTCCGTCTTTGTTTTCCTCCTTAGCTTTATCCTCCACACCGTCCTGACGTATCATTACAAGGATTTCAATAGAACGCCGGATGAGAATAAGGCTTTGGATGCTCTTCGAGCGCTCAACCTCCCAGCTGGCGAGTATATCATGCCCCATGCCGACAGCCCTGCCGCAATGAAGTCGCCGGAATTTAACGCGAAAGTCGAAAAAGGTCCGTGTGCTTTTCTCACCATTTGGCCCGGTGGCCAGACTTCGATGACCAAAAGCCTCGTACAATGGTTCGCGTTTTCCCTTGTCGTCGGAGTGTTTGCCGCCTATGTCGGCGGTCGCGCGCTCGAACCAGGGGCTTCTTATCTCTCCGTATTCCGCTTTGTCGGCTTCACCGCGTTCGCCTGCTACTCGGTCTCCGGATGGCAGGACTCCATCTGGTTCAAACGCTCCTGGGGCCGCACGTTTAAGAATACGATTGATGGGTTTCTCTACGGTCTGATTACCGCCGGCACTTTTGGCTGGTTATGGCCGGAGTAGTCAGGGTGAATCGAATGTGTTATTAGGTATTAGGTGATTAGGTATTAGGTATTAGGTGATTAGTTATTAGGATACAAAAGCCGATCTGAAAGGGTTGGCTTTTTTTGTTTGTTGGGTTATTCGTCAACACGGTGTTTTGCCCCGTCGTTGATTCGTTGATTCGTTGTTTCGTTGATTCGGCCCTCCTTCCCTCCCACTCCTACTCATATACTCAAATACTCATCTACTCACATACTCCATTCTTATTTTTCGGAACTCCCTTCCGGATTCTGCAAGTGCCTCCTGCTTTTTTTTATGGATTCGCACAGGAAATCGTCTTCGCCCGGCGGCACGCATCTTGCCCCTTCCCCGCCACACATCCAAGGAGGGCTCTATGAGTCAGGTCACGCGGTTGGAGGAAAACGCCCCGGGCAAGTATTATGTCACTTCGGCGTGCAACGGGTGCGGAATCTGCTTCTCCTACGCCCTTCAGAACTTCATGTACAGCAACGATGCTTCGTACTACTTTATCTACAATCAGCCTACGGATGAACGTGAGGAGGAGGACATCCGTCGGGCCATGGAAGTCTGCCCGGAAAGCTGCATTATGGATGACGGAGCCGTGGCCTGACGCTATGTTTCCTATTCTCGAAAAACAACTCTTATCCCCAACGATCGCCCGGTTCGTCATCCGTGCACCCTTCATCGCGCCCAAACGTAAAGCCGGAAACTTTGTTATTGTCCGTGTGATCGAAACCGGTGAACGCATTCCGCTCACCATCGTAGACAGCAATCCCGCCGAGGGCACCATCACGCTGATCGTTCAGGCCGTCGGCAAAACAACCAGACTCCTCCTTACAAAAAAAGCTGGAGACGCTCTTATTGATGTGGCCGGACCACTGGGCAACTCTACGGAAATTGTTGAAAACTCAATTGTCGCATGTATCGGGGGCGGAGTGGGTACCGCGGAACTCCTTCCAATTACTCGCGCCCTCCAAGCGGCCAATAACGAGATCTACACAATCGTTGGAGCCCGCAACAAGGAATTAGTTATCCTCGAAGATGAAATGAGGGCTTGCTCCAATCACCTCTCCATCACCACAGACGACGGCTCCTATGTTCGTAAAGGCCTGGTGACAGACGCTTTGAGAGAGCTCATTGATATTGGCATCCGGTTCGATGCGGTATACGCTATTGGGCCCCTGCCGATGATGAAATCTGTTTCCGCGTTAACAAAAACATTCCGGATACGAACGCTGGTAAGCCTGAATGCCATCATGGTAGACGGTACCGGAATGTGCGGAGGATGCCGTGTCTCGGTGGATAAGAAGATGAAGTTTGCTTGCGTGGACGGACCCGAATTCGACGCCCATCTGGTGGATTTCGATGAATTGATGATGAGAAACAGAACTTATGTGGAGATGGAAAGGGAATCTCTGGCGAGGTTTGAAAGAAGATCTGCCTAAAATTCTAAATGCTAAATTCGAAGAACCAAACAAATACGAAGCACGAAATACAAATGCGGATTTGTTTTGAATTTAGTTTCCAACTTCTTTTTCGAAATTCGTATTTGTGATTTAGAATTTTCCCCATGACCTCTCTGAGCCCCCATAATCCCCTCAAACCGTCCGAACGCATGAAGATTCCGAGACAAGCTTCTCTGGAACAAAACGCCGCGGATCGGGCACGGAATTTTCAGGAAGTTTCATTCGGCCTCAATGAAGAACGGGCCCTGCTGGAAGCCGCCCGATGCCTCGAGTGCAAGGATCCCATCTGCACATCCGGCTGTCCCGTCTCAATCGATATCAAGGCGTTCATTCAGTGTATTCTTGATAAGGATTACCCCGGCGCGGTCCGGAAAATCCGCGAAGCGAATTACCTTCCGTCCATTTGCGGACGAGTGTGTCCGCAGGAGGAACAATGCGAATTAGTATGCACGCTCGGAAAGAAACACGATCCCGTGGCCATCGGGAAACTCGAACGCTTCGTCGCAGATTTTGAATCCAATCATCAGCTCTTCGAGTTGCCGGAAATCAGCGAACGCCGCAACCAAAAGGTCGCTGTGGTCGGGAGCGGACCGGCGGGATTGACCTGTGCGGCGGAACTGGCCAAACTCGGCTACGAAGTCTCAGTGTTTGAGGCGCTCCATGCGGTGGGAGGGGTGCTGCGATACGGGATACCCGAGTTTCGCCTTCCGCGGACCATCCTCGACATGGAAGCGAAACGGATCGAGGCCCTTGGCGTAACGATCTATACGAATTTCCTCGTGGGCCGGACAGCAACGATCGACGAGTTTTTTGACGAGTGGGGATTCGAAGCGGTATTCCTTGCAACAGGGGCCGGCACCCCACACTTCCTGGGGATCCCCGGTGAGAACCTGAGCGGAGTTTATTCGGCCAATGAGTTCCTGACGCGCGTCAATCTCATGAAAGCAGGGCAGTTCCCCGATTTTGACACTCCTCTCCGGATCGGCAAAAATGTCGCCGTCATCGGAGGAGGGAACACGGCCATGGACGCGGTGCGGACTTCCAAACGGTTGGGAGCGGAGCACGCGTATCTCGTATACCGCCGTTCACGCGAAGAAATGCCGGCACGGTTGGAAGAAGTCCATCACGCCGAAGAAGAAGGCGTTGAATTCCAGATGCTCACGGCCCCCGTTCGGATTCTCGGTACTTCAGATTACTGGGTACGCGCACTTGAGTGCCAGCGTATGGAGCTGGGCGAGCCCGACGAGTCGGGGCGCAGGAAGCCCGTACCTATCTCAGGATCCGAGTACTTCCTCTCTATCGATACCGTCATTGAGGCCATCGGACAGCAACCGAATCCCATTATCCAGTCGACAACACCGGGACTCAAGACCGGGCGCAAGGGTGTCGTTGTCACCGATGATCACCAGCAAACAAGCAGGCCGGGGATTTTTGCAGGCGGAGATCTCTCGAGGGGAGGGGCAACCGTAATTCTTGCCATGAGAGACGGAAAGCAAGCCGCCGCGGCCATCCATTCCTACCTCCTTTCCAAACATCCGCAGCCGCAACAAGCTCACCTGACCGGACAATTGGTGTAAACAGAACACCTGTCCCGCAAAGCCTCATCATTTAAAAAGAAACAAAAAACCCTTCCTCGGTTTTGCCTCGCTTTTGCTGAGACAACAACGAAGGAAGGGCTATAAAAAAAGGTGGCGAGTGAACCTGGGGGGGGGTATCACTCGCCGGTGTACCGTACCTGGTGGGGGGACCCAGGTAGGACAAGTCAAGTATACAACACAAATCCTTTCAGCGCAAGCAAAAAAAATACAACAATGTTTTTTTCGCCAAAATTCTTTGTTTATTCTAAAAAGGATACGGGCTTCGCAGGTTTCTGAGAATATTTCATTTCCCGCAATGTCAATCCGTTTTATTACGGAAACGATGTTCTTCGAAAATCGTTGTATATTCCTGCATCCACCAATTCTCAATGTAAGACTATGAATGATGTTGAAAAAGCCCTCGATTATCACAGGCGGGGACGCAAGGGGAAAATCGAACTGACGTCTCCAAAGCCCTTCAGGACGCAAAAAGACCTTTCTCTTGCCTACACCCCCGGGGTGGCGGAACCCTGCAGGCGGATTGCAGAGAATCCTGAAGACGCCTACGAGTATACGGCACGGGGAAATCTCGTCGGCGTTGTCACAAATGGAACGGCCGTGCTCGGATTGGGCAATATTGGGCCCCTCGCCAGCAAACCGGTTATGGAAGGGAAGGCCGTGCTTTTTAAAATGTTTGCGGATATCGATGCGATGGATCTGGAAATCAAGACTGAAGATCCGTTCGAATTCATTAATATTGTCCGCAATCTTGAACCGACGTTTGGCGGAATCAATCTGGAAGATATCAAATCACCGGATTGCTTTGTCATCGAAGACCGTCTCCGTAAGGTGATGAAAATTCCCGTATTTCATGATGATCAGCACGGAACGGCGATAATCAGTGCGGCGGCCCTTCTTAATGCTCTGGAAATCGCCGGAAAGGAAATCGGCAGTGTACGAATTGTCATCAACGGCGCCGGCGCGGCCGCCATAGCGTGCGGACGGCTCTATCGTTCGCTGGGGGCGAAACCCGATCAAATGATGCTTTGCGACCGTAAGGGTGTTATTTACAAGGGAAGGCCGTTGGGGATGAATGTTTATAAAGAAGAGTTTGCCGTCGGTACATCTGCCCGAACACTGGAGGATGCGACGCGGGACGCGGACGTTCTCATAGGTCTCTCAAGCGCCGGAGCGGTTTCACAACCAATGATCCGAACCATGGCAGCGAATCCCATTGTTTTCGCCATGGCAAACCCCGACCCCGAAATATCGTATGAAGACGCAGTTGCCGCACGAAGAGATGTAATCATGGCAACCGGACGCTCGGACTTTCCCAATCAGGTCAATAATGTGCTTGGTTTTCCGTTTGTTTTCAGGGGGGCTTTAGACGTGAGGGCAACAATTATTAATGAAGAAATGAAAATCGCGGCTTCCAAGGCGCTGGCTGACCTGGCTAAACAAACCGTCCCCCTCTCTGTGCGTCGGGCGTATGGCGGAAGGCCCCTTCGATTTGGACGCGAGTATATCATTCCGAAACCCTTCGACTCCCGGGCTCTTCTTAAAGTCGCTCCTGCAGTAGCAAAAGCCGCAATCGCCAGTTCAGTGGCAGAAAAGCCAATACTGGATTGGGAAGCGTATGAGCACGAGTTGAGGGTGAGACTAAGGCATATAGAGTCTCTGCGAGTTTGAAAAGTCTGGATTATTGGCGGTTCCAGGTCCAAAGTTGAAAGACCCGAAAACAAGTCTGGAACAAGAGCGAAAGGCGTTATTGGTTTTGGGTCCCTTGGTTATAGTCATTAGTTGTGGGTTATAGTTATTTGACTTCCTCGTTGATTCGTTGTTTCGTTCCTGTCGTTGTCCCATCCTCTCTTCACCCTTTACTCTTCACCCTTCACCCTTCACTCTTCACCCTTTACCCTTCACCCTTCACCCTTCACCCTTCACTCTTCA
>JBBDYD010000054.1:0-1098 GCA_040901865.1 Bacteroidota bacterium
AGGTTTTTCTGCCGGTACGTACGTGATGGTCGATAACAGCGCCAACATGGGAGTGCAAGAGTTCAAGACGCTTGTGATCGAACCGGGCGTGATCATCAAAATGGCCTCCGGCCAGCTCTTTCGGGTGGACGGAACTCTGATCGCAGATGGCACTCCTGCCGATCCGATCGTCTTTACATCGTATCGTGATAATTCATATGGTGGCAACACCAACCTTTCAACGGACACCAATCCCCCCGCGCCCGGGAATTGGCGCTATGTCCGTATTCGGCCTGCAGTAGGGGCATCAGCTTCTATCATCGACAACTGCGTTTTCGCTTACGGAGGCACGGATAATGTCGGAAACCTCTGGATCGAAGGAGGTTCCTCAACCCTGACCAACCAGGTTACCAATATCGTCAGCCGCCGGTCGAGCAACATGGGAATCTACATTTCCAACGTGCAAATGACGATTGACGGCGCAACTGTCGACACCAATGGCACGTACGGCATTTATATCGACGGCTCCTCGCCAAGAGCCGATGTGACCCTCCGCAACGCTGCCATCCGCGATAACGGCAGTATCGGATTGCGCGCAGCCGACAATTCGACGTTCAGGGAATTGTCCAACTCAACCATTCAAAGAAACAACGGGTCCGGCGTTCACGTGACGAATGGAACTGTCCCCATGGCTTTTGTCGGCAACACGGTAAACGACAACAATGGGCATGGAATATATGTGGTCAGCAGTTCGATCGGATCCTCGCAGTTTCTGTTCAGCGGAAATACTGTTTCCGATAATGCAGCCGACGGGATCTTCAGTTCTGCCGCAACGCTCCTTGACAATACATTGTCAGGAAATCGATATCCGATCGGTGTCACCGGACGACTTGGAAACCGGTACACGGATTCCGGCGGAAATGATGGGAATATTATCACCGGGAATACATTTAATAATGCGATTGCTATTGCCGGATGGATGACGACGCCGATCCGTGATACGCTCTCGAATGTCTTTCCCCAGGCAATAACATCGAATAGTTATATTGCGATTGATAATTTGTATGCTGGATTCAACGAGGAAGTGCAACACGTGAGTTGAAGACTTCCCGTGGTGTT
>JBBDYD010000055.1:0-41340 GCA_040901865.1 Bacteroidota bacterium
CGTTACAAGGACTGGCTCTCTCGACGACGACAATCTCTCCCCCCTTTTCCAAGCAACCGTCGAGGCGACCGAGGAAGCCATCTACAACTCCCTTTTGAAGGCAAGGGATATGTCGGGGTACCGGGGAAGTACCGTCAAGGCGCTTCCTTTGGATGAGGTTATGCGTTTGATGAAAGATTACGGCAGGTAATTACGATGTGACGGTGACGTCTTCGTACTCCATCATTGCAACGAAGCGCGCAAAGAGATAGTCACTGTCATGCGGGCCGGGCGATGCTTCGGGATGGTATTGCACGGAGAACACCGGGAGTTCCTTGTGCCGCAGGCCCTCGTTGGTGTTGTCATTGAGATTGACGTGCGTTATTTCAATGGTGGAAGAATCCAGGGAGGCGGGGTCGACTGCAAAGCCATGGTTCTGCGATGTGATTTCAATCTCGCCGGTCTGCAGATTTTTGACCGGATGGTTGGCGCCGCGGTGACCAAACTTCAGCTTGAATGTTTTTCCCCCCAACGCCAGCCCCAGCAACTGATGCCCGAGACATATTCCGAAAATGGGCTTCTTTCCGATCAGCAGCTTCAGATTCTCGATGGCGTACCGCACGGCAGCCGGATCTCCCGGGCCGTTCGAAAGGAAGATCCCGTCCGGGTTCATTTCCAGAACCTCTGCTGCAGAAAACGAGGACGGAACGACTGTGAGCGAACAGCCATACGACGCAAGGCGCCGCAGGATATTCCGCTTCACCCCATAATCAAAAACGACCACATTCCGCCGCTTTCCGTTTGCCTTCCTGGTCGTCTGGGGAACCAGCGCAAAATCTGTCCTGTCGACCTCATCCCAATGATAGGGCTTTTTGGTTGACACCTGGGTTGCAAGGTCCCATCCGGTCATTTCGCGGGATTCTTTAGCTTTCTTCACAAGCCGGGAATCGTCAAGGTCGGTCGACGAAAGGATACCGCGCAATGCGCCCGTGTTGCGAATGATCTTCGTGAGCATCCTTGTATCGATTCCCTGAATACCCATGATGCCATGTTTTTTCAACCAGTCTCCGAGACTGCCTGACGCACGGAAATTGCTGTAATTGTCGAAGTATTCCTTCACAACAAAACCGGCAACCTGAGGACTTGCAGATTCGAGATCATCCTCGTTCACACCGTAGTTGCCGATCTGCGGATAAGTCATGGTGACGATTTGACCCGCGTAGGACGGATCGGTCAGAATCTCCTGATAGCCTGTCATGCTCGTATTGAACACGACTTCCCCAGAAACCTCCGATGGGGCGCCAAATGCCTCCCCTTCGAAGATCACTCCATTTTCAAGAGCAAGTTTTGCTTTCACTTCGGTCCGATCGGTAACACAGAATGGTTTTTTGCTTTCACAAGATAGTCAGAAATGAAGGCCGAATCAACACACATGGCAACACGTATTGTTATTTTCTGTGTACCGAACTGTTTCGTGAAACGATGAACGTCTGAAGCGCGGGAAAATCGGCAGCTTTGTGAATAAGAATCATGGAACGCTCGATTGTTGTACAAATATGAAGAGGACACCAAGAGCGTTTGTTTTAATCACAGTCAGGACGGCTAAACTGACCGCCCCTGCTGTAATCACGCTTGAACAACTCCCACCGGACGACATCAACGTGTTCCGTGTCAGACGTTTACCTTGACAAGCGACTTAAAAATGGTTAAATTTCATTGGACTTTTCGGGATTTTTTGATGGAATCGGAGAAAAAGGGTGGAAGAACTTAATCAAAGAGAGCGCGGCATTCTCAGGCATGTAGTGTATAACTACATCCAGACAGCCACTCCCGTGGGGTCGCGTTACATTTCTAAGCATTTCGAGTCCCATCTCAGTCCCGCAACGATTCGAAACGCTATGGCCGATCTTGAGGAGCGCGGATTCTTATCCCATCCCCATACATCCGCCGGTCGCGTTCCGACCGACCTGGGTTACCGGTATTACGTCGACTACCTGATGGAAATTGAAGCCCTGCCGGAATCGGAAAAACAGGCGATCCGTGACCAGTTGGAGAACATGCCGGAACCGAACGAGCTCCTCCGGGAGACTTCCAGACTGTTGAGCAAGATCTCGCGTCAACTCAGCATTGTTTCTTCTCCTCACCTGAGTGCCGGAGTTTTTGAGAAGCTCGAACTGATTCCCGTGAGCAGCTCGCGCCTGCTGGTCATCCTTTCCATCCGATCGGGTCTGGTTCGGACCATCATGTTGGAAGTGGGCTTCGAAGTACGCCGCGACGTGCTGGATCGGATTTCATCGATGCTCAACGAGCGGATTGCCGGCCTGACGCTTCAGCAAATCCGCGATTCATTTGCCGAACGGGTCAAAGATGTGCAAGACGACCAAACGGGCCTCGTGCGATTATTCATCGATTCCATTGACAAGCTTTTCAGCAACGACCGCGATGAGAGGCTTCACATTTCCGGAACGAACGCCCTCATCGAGCAGCCCGAGTTTGTGGACGCGGCTCATTTCAGAAGCGTGATCGAACTGGTCGAAAACGAGGATGTTATCGTTCACCTTCTCGAAAAGCACGAGGACAACTCCCGAAATTACTTTATCACCATCGGAGCGGAGAACGAAGAGCCCAGCGCACACGAGTACAGTATTGTGACAGCAGGCTACGATATTAACGGCATCAACGGCAAAGTGGGGGTCATCGGACCAAAGCGGATGAACTATAGCAAAGTCATTCCCCTGGTCGATCACGTTGCCAAGGCCATCGCACGATTATTGAACGCTTGAACCGTGATGAGGATATGAACCAGGAACAATACCCAACCAACGACCAGCAAAGCGAAGAACCGGGTCAGGAAAAGCAGGAGCAGTCAACCCTGAATCAACCGGACCTCAGTCTGGAGGCCAGGCTCTCAGAAGCAGAGAAGCAGGCCGCGCTGCACAAAGATCAGTTCCTCCGCAAAGCGGCCGAATTTGATAATTTCAAACGCCGGACGGAAAACGAAGCGAGCCTTATTGTCCGCTACGCCAACGAAGAACTCTTGCTGGCAATCCTGCCTGCCGTTGACGATCTCGAGCGTTCCATGAAAAACGCCGACAGCAAAGAGAGTGCATTCTACAAAGGAATTGAACTCATCTATCAGAAACTCCTCAAAGCCCTTCACAAGCAAAGCGTACGGCCTTTTGAGACCGTCGGGAAAGCGTTCGATGTGCACTATCACGACGCACTTCTCCAGGTTCCGCGGAAGGACGTCCCCCCTTTCACAATTCTGGAGGAAGTCGAGAAGGGGTATCTTTACCACGACAAGGTTCTCCGCCACGCCAAGGTTGTGGTTTCCGCTGATCACGTCGACGACGGCGAAATCAATGAAGCCGAATCCGGCGCAAGACAGGATGAATCGTAACCGCACCCCATGACCAAACGAGATTACTACGAAATCCTTGGCCTCACCCGATCTGCTTCCCCGGAAGAAATCAAAAAGGCGTACCGAAAACTCGCGCTCAAGCTTCATCCAGACCGCAACCCGGGAAACAAACAGGCCGAAGAGAGTTTCAAGGAGGCCGCGGAGGCCTACGAAGTGCTCGGCAATGCGGAAAAGCGTCAACGCTATGACCGGTACGGCCATGACGGTGTCCGCGGCGCTACCTCGCGCGAGTTCACAGATGTCAACGATATCTTTTCTGCATTCGGCGACATCTTTGGAGGAGGGGCGGCGGGAGGAAGTATTTTTGATGAAGTCTTCGGCGGAGGGACGCGCGGCAGGCGGCGGGGCGGACCCCACCAGGAGGGCACACCCGGAGCCGATCTTCGCGCGACAATCCGGCTGACCCTGGAAGAGATTGCATCAGGGGTTGAAAAGAAAATCAAAATCCGCCGGATGAAGAAATGTGATATTTGTTCGGGTTCCGGAGCAAAGCCCGGCTCCACCAAGACCACGTGCCCCGAATGCAACGGTACCGGCGAGTTGCGGCAGGTTTCGCGGTCGATGTTTGGTCAATTCGTCAACATCACCGCTTGCATTCATTGCGGAGGTGAAGGGCGCATCATCAAGCAACCGTGCACCTCGTGCGGTGGCGAAGGGCGCGTTCAGGGTGAATCCACCATCAAAGTCAATGTGCCGGCAGGGGTTGCAGAGGGAAATTACATTCCGCTTCGCGGCCAGGGCCACGCCGGGCGCCGGGGCGGGGCGGCAGGCGATTTGCTGGTTTTGATCGAGGAAGAGCTGCATGAACATTTTCGCCGAAATGGGGATGACATTCTTTATGATTTATGGGTAAGTTTCCCGACAGCAGTGTTGGGCGGGGAGGTCGAGATACCGACGCTTGGCGGCAAGGCAAAGCTGACCATCGATCCAGGCATACCGTCAGGGCGCGCCCTCCGCATGAGAGATCGCGGCATACCGCGACTGAACACCCACGGCCGCGGCGATCAGATTGTCCGGGTGAATGTCTGGATACCTAAACACTTGTCGGCAAAGGAACGTGAATTGCTCCATCAGCTCTCTTTGTCTGAGAACATGGTTCCAAGCGAAGAGGAAAAAAAAGAGACAACACGCAATTTTTTTGAGAAGGTAAAGGACGCTTTTTCGTAAAACCCGATGTTCAAGCGCTTGCAGGATTGGCTGGCGTTAACCGCCACCGAGCGCAGGGTGTTGTTGTTTGTCACGGGCGCCTTTGTCGCCGGCTTGGGAATCCGTTTCTACCAGGAGACGTTTCCCTCGACACCGTCGTTTGATTACACGGCGGCCGATAGTACGTTCGCAGCGTTGAATTCTGCAGTGCCCACGGATGACGAAGAGGAACCTGAGGCAGAACCTGCCGGCCCATTGAACCTCAACACGGCAACCAAACATCAATTCATTGCGTTGCCCGGCATCGGTGAAGTCATGGCGGAGCGCATTCTCCGGTTTCGTGAAGATCACGGTCCATTCAAGTCCATTGAAGAACTTCGCTCCATAAAAGGAATCTCAAAGCGTTCGTTTGAAAAACTCAAACCCCTGGTCACTGTCTACTAGCATCCATCCATACGGGAGGAACAATGTCTCTCTACCATGAGGCAAAAGGTTCGCCGATTCTGAAGGGCGTGATTGTTGTGTTGTTCGGAATCCTGCTCTATGTCCTCTACGAGCCTTATCAAATCCGCAATGCGGAGGAATCCTTCAAGCGTGAATCCCGTGCGCGGATGTTGAATCTCCGCCAGGGCCAATTATTGCATATCGGCACGCACTCGAGATACGCGACACACCTCGACTCGCTCGTTGAGTTCATCCGCTCAAGGCCCGATTCCGTCCTCGCCTCCTATTTTCAACCCCTGACCCTCAGCGGGTTTGTCCCGGACTCTCTGTTGCACACGCCAAAAACATGGCGGCCCTATCAACTCATCACTGTGGACACCACGGTCATCAAGAAATACCTCGTGGATGATCCCGATGGATACGGGTCGATCGGATCCCTCACGGACGATCAGCGTGTGAACAAACCATCCTGGGAGCAGTAAGCCCGGAGGCCGGATTCCACCATCCGACTATGAAATCAACCCGCCATCTCGGCATTTCGTTTTGTAACGGCAGCATTCAGCTTGCCGAAATCGAGCATGGGAAGAAATCCGTTCTGATCGCCCTCGCAGAACGCGAAACGAATATTGATCTGGTTCAGGCGGGAATTCACCTCTCGGCCGATCATCCCCAGGTTGCTACGCTTGTTGGCGAGCTGGGGGACCTCCTCAAACGGAACAAGATCGCTTCCCGCCAAGTGTCGTATGCTCTCCCGGCCGACCCGGTATTCATCAATATTATTCCGCTCTCCACCACATTGCAGGGGCCGGCGCTTGCAGAGTATCTGCGCTGGGAGGTCAAGCAATATCACCCCGAATCGGGGCCTAAAGACTTCATTGTCGATTCCCACCCGCTTCCCTCAAGAGACAAAACAGTGAAACCCGGCTTTGTCGTGGGTGTGCGCCGCGGGATGGTGTCCTTTCTCCAAAAAGTCACTTCGGAATTGAAGTTGCAACTACAATTGATCGACGTGGATCACCTCAGCACCGAAAAAACCCTGTCGTTCAATTATCCGGAGGTGGGCGGGCACAACGTCGCCTTGTTTTGTCTACGCCTGACCGGCGTCATCGCAAGCATTGTCCGCGACGGCGAGATTATCGAATACCGGGCGTTCAAGGCGGAGACCCCCGGCGAAGTGTCGAAAACCGTTTCGGCATACCTCAAGCATCTGAAGCAACTGGAAGGGATGGAATTGCCTGATGCTCTGTTCCTCTATGGCCAGCCGGTCCCCTCCGAAGTTGTAAGCCAAATCCGCGCGGACACTAAAATTCAAACAATCGTACTCAACTCCCTGCGGAAGCTCCCGGTGGCCGGCAAGGTGTATGCGCAATTCACAAAGGAGAGCTACCGGTTCGCACCGGCGATCGGTCTGGGATTGCGGCCAATCTGATGAGAATTATCGCGGGCATGTACCGCGGGAGAACACTCGCCGCCCTTCGCGATCTCTCCATTCGCCCCACCGCCGACCGGGTCAAACAAACGATTTTCGATATTCTCAGTTCAAGAGTTGAACTGGAGGGTATCGGGGTACTCGACCTGTTTGCCGGGAGCGGCAGTCTTGGTTTGGAGGCGCTGAGCCGCGGAGCATCCCACGTCACGTTCATCGAAAAAGCCCGGTCATCCCTCGAGGCCCTTGAAAAGAACATCAGGAAACTGGGTTGTGAAGACCGGTCCACCATGCATCAGGCCGACGTGTTCTGGTTTCTTCGAAATGCTCATCAGCCGTACGACCTCGTGTTCGTCGATCCGCCCTATGCGCTGGAAGCAATCGGCACTCTGCCAACAGCAATTGCCGGCTCGGGCGTGCTTCGCAAAGGATCGTACGTAGTCATGGAACACAGCCGGGATTCGGACGTTCCGGTCCCGGAGGACTCGTTTGAAGTATTGCGTAAACAGTTCGGGCAGACGGTCCTCCTTATCCTGAAGGCCGTCGGCTGAATTGGAAAGGACGATCATCATGAAAACCGCCATTTATCCCGGGACATTCGATCCGATTACCAACGGCCACTTGGATATTGTGGACAGGGCCGTGAAGCTTTTCGACCGTGTCGTCGTCACGATTGCCCGCAATCTTGAGAAAAAGCCCATGTTCTCCGAAGAAGAGCGCCTCGACATGATACGGGAGGCTGTAAAGCCGTATAAGAATGTGGAGGTCGATTCGTTTGACGGGCTTCTTGTTCATTATGCCCGCACGAAAAAGGCTTCTGCTATTTTGCGCGGATTACGCGCCATTTCTGATTTTGAATTTGAATTCCAGATGGCCCTGATGAACCGGAAGCTCGACAGCGAAGTCGAAACTGTGTTCCTCATGCCGAATGAGAAATACACCTATCTGAATTCGAGCATCGTCCGTGAAATAGCCAGATTGCAGGGCGATGTAACGGAGTTCGTTCCTCCGGTTGTGAGGCTATCGTTGGAGAGAAAACTCAGGATAGGATAATGGGTTCCAGGCTTCAGGATTACGATTTGCCAACTACTGTTCACGGTTTACTATTCACAACTGTTCACCCTTCACCCTTTACTCTTCACCTTTTTCCATGAAACCTCTTTCCCGAAAAGCCCTTTCCATCGAGCCGTCGCAGACTCTCATGCTCTTCGCGCGCGCCAAGAAGATGAAGGCAGAGGGCCATGACGTTGTGAGCTTTACGGCCGGTGAACCAGATTTCCCCACCCCCTCCGTGGTAAAGGAAGCCGGCATTAGGGCGATCAATGAGAATTTTACGAAGTATACGCCAAACCGGGGTATCCCGGAACTCCTGAAGGCGATCGCAGAGAAATTCCGGAAGGACAACCAGATTGAAACCGATCCTTCCATGATCCTCGTTTCGACCGGCGCCAAGCATTCCGTGTACAACGCCCTTCAGTCTCTCTGCAATAAAGGCGACGAGGTGATCATACCGGCTCCCTACTGGGTAAGCTACCCCGAGATGGTACAAATGGTTGACGGAGTGCCAAAGTTCGTACGAACAAGTCAGAAGAATCAGTTCAAGATGACGCCCGCCGAACTCAAAAAGGCGATTACCCGGAAGACGAAGGTTCTTATTCTGAACAGCCCCTGCAACCCCACGGGAGCCGTGTACAGCAGGCAAGAACTTGAGGCGATTGCAGAAATTGTGCGGAAAACCGGAATTTACTGGATCTCCGACGAGATCTACGAAAAGGTCATTTTTGATTCGCAAAAACATTTTAGCCCTGGTTCAATTCCTGCCATCAAAGATCAGGTCATCACGGTCAACGGAGTTTCGAAGGCGTATTCGATGACCGGTTGGCGGATCGGATTCATGACGGGCCATGAGAGTATCATCACGACCGCAGATACCTTCCAGGGTCAGGTGACTTCCAACGCAAATTCAATCGCGCAACGAGCAGCCCTTGCTGCCCTGACCACCAACCTGGACGATGTTATACGGGGAATGGTGTTGGAGTTTGACAGACGCCGGCAGTTTCTTGTTAATGCGATGGGATCGATCCCCGGCATTCAATGGGTCAACCCGCAGGGTGCATTTTATCTTTTCTTCGAAGTGAAGGCCTATCTTGGCAAGAAGGCAAAGGGGACGACCCTGAAGACATCAGACGATCTCTGTGAGTACTTCCTGAACGAACACAAAGTCGCCATGGTCCCCGGAACAGGATTTGGCGCAAAGAACTGGGTTCGGCTTTCCTACGCCTGCTCGATGGCGGAATTGGAGAAGGGTGTGGCGAGGATTAAGACGGGATTGATCGAGATAGGAGGAGGACAATAATGCCAACGTACGACTACAAATGCACCTTGTGCGGGCACGTCTTTGAAGAACTTGAAACGATGTCTGCAACGCCCCTGGTAACCTGTCCGCAATGCGGAAAGGACGGATTGAAGCGGGTTTTCAGTATGGGGGCAGGAATGATTTTTAAAGGACAGGGATTCTATTTGACGGACTACAAGAAGAGCGGTGACTCTGGCAAGCCAACACCAAAAAAGGAAACACCCGCCGCACCAGCAAAGACGGAATCAACCAAATCAAAGGAAGCGCAAAAAAAAGATTCGTGATCTACCGCCCGATTTCAAATCCTCTCTTCTGAAGCACCTGCCTCGCCTTTACGCGTTCTTCTCCCGTTTCAAATGAAAGCCGGAATGTCCCTCCGGTTCCCTCACGGACTTTCATCAGCTCGATGTCTTTAATGTTGATCCTGTGTTTCGCAAGCGCCCCCGTAAGACGTGCCAGGCCTCCCGGTTTGTCCGAAACAAACACCTCAAGCGTTTCCAACCGGTGAACGAAGCCCTTCATGTCTTTCGGAATCCGATCCCTTAGTCCCCGTGACGATCGGAATTCCCGCGCCAGCGATTCAATCCTCCCATTTTCAAGATCCCGCCGATACGAGGCCAGGGTTTTTTCCAGCAGTCTGAGCGAACGGCTGATTTCAGCACGATTTGCAGGAAGAATCTGAGACCAAAGTCCAAACGGACTTGAAGCAATGCGGGTCAAATCCCTGAATCCACCTGCTCCGAGTCGAAGGTGATGTTTGGCTTCGCGATGATCCCTGCCGGCAAGATTCATCATCGCAACGGCGACAAGCTGGGGCACATGGCTTACGGCCGATGCAACTGCGTCATGCCTCGCCGCATCCATGAGCAGGGGCCGCGCCCCTATTGCCTGAACAAACGCAATGAGGCGGCGCACCTCGCTTCGCGGGTTTGCCCTTGTCGGAGTTAAAACATAGATGGCATTTTCGAAAAGAAGAGGGTGAGCGGATTGAATACCGGAGAGCTCGATGCCGGCCATCGGATGGCCCCCAATGAAGTTTCCGAACGGAAACCACTTTTTCGCCGCATTCGCAATGTCTTTCTTTACACTGCCAACATCGGTGACAAGCGTTTCAGGCGGAACAATACGTGCAATCTTCGGGAGGTAAGCCTGAATCAACTTCCCGGGCGTTGCAAGAATCACCAGATCGGCTCCCGCCAGCGCCTTCGACAGATTCCGTTCAGCCTTATGAATCGCTTTTCGCTGCTTTGCCGCCCGCAAAACCGATGGGCGATCGACACCGGTCACCAACACTTCCGGAAAGTTCTTGCGCACAGCCATGCCAAGCGAGCCCCCAATGAGGCCCACGCCGATGATTGTGATACGCCGTAGTGGTGCATGTTGCGGCATAGAACGGATCGGGAATGATCGGAAAAGGATGTCAGGCGATGTGTCTTCCGATCGCCTCGGCAATAATGCGCACTTCGCGCATCATTTGCTCGAATTGGTCCGGAAAGAGAGACTGTGCACCGTCTGATTTTGCGTGGTCAGGGTCGTTGTGGACTTCAATCATCAGACCATCAGCACCGGCCGCAACAGCGGCACGCGCCATGGGAATTACTTTGTCCCGTATTCCGATACCATGGGAGGGATCTGCGATAATCGGCAAATGACTCTTCCGTTTTATCACGGGAATGGCGCCGATATCCATGGTGTTGCGGGTTGCTGTTTCAAAGGTACGAATGCCCCGTTCACAGAGGAATACATTGCTATTACCGCCGGAGAGAATGTATTCTGCAGACATGAGCCATTCTTCTATGGTGGCGGCTAATCCCCTTTTTAACATGACGGGCTTCGATGCCTTGCCAAGTTCCTTCAGAAACGTGAAGTTCTGCATATTCCGCGCTCCGACCTGGAGAACATCAGCATACCTTTCAACGAGGGCGATCTCACTCTTATCCATTACCTCCGTCACGACCTTGAGACCATAGGCGTCGGCTGCAGAGCGCATAAACTTCAGTCCCTCTTCTCCCATTCCCTGGAAGGAGTACGGAGAAGTTCGCGGCTTGAACGCTCCTCCGCGAAGCAACCGCGCACCGGCCCGGGAAACATGCTCCGCCACAGTGAAGATCTGCTTCTCGCTTTCCACTGAACACGGTCCGGCAATGATCACCACGTCATTCCCGCCGATCTTCACCTCTCCCACCTGGATGATCGTCCCCTCTTTTTGGAACGCACGGCTCGCGAGTTTATAGGGCTCAGTAATCCGCACAACTTCTGCGACCCCGGGCAAGAGCTCGACCTGCCGATGATCAAAGTCCGGATGAACACCGATGGCTCCGAGGACCGTTTGCCGGACCCCTGTTGAACGGTGTACATCAAACCCATGCTCATGCAGGGATTTGATAATGTCTTCTATCTGTTTTTCTGTAGCGCCGGGTTCGGTAACGACGACCATCGCGGTATTGGGAATTAGTGAATGGAGTCAGGGTTACGGGTTTAGTTTTTGAGAATCGAAAAACGTTATTGGTTGATGGTTCCTGGTCTTGGTTAGTGGTCGTTTGTTCTAAATTTGAAAACACTACAACCCGAAACTAACAACGATGACTAGAAACCACGAACTAAGAACGCTTTTTCCATCTTCCATCTTCCATCTTCCATTCTTCCACCCTATACTCCCATCAATATCTATCCAACTTAAACTTCTCACCAAGATAGAGCTTCCTTGCTTCCGGATCATCCGCAAGATACTCTGCAGTGCCGGACTTCAATATTCTTCCTTCAAACAACAAGTACGACCGATCTGTGATCGACAGGGTCTCGTGCACATTATGATCCGTGATCAGAATCCCGATGTTTTTCTGCCGCAAGGCGCGGATTATTCTCATGATGTCTTCCACCGCGATCGGATCGATGCCGGCGAAGGGTTCATCGAGCAACATGAACCGCGGGTCGAGAGCCAGGGCCCGTGCGATCTCTGTCCTGCGGCGTTCGCCGCCCGAGAGCACAAAAGCCTTGCTTGTAGCCAGCCGTGTCAGACCGAAATCCTCAAGCAGCCGATCGCATTTCTCTTCCTGCTCCTTCCGTGAAAGGGAACTCATCTCAAGAACCGCCAGGATATTATCGCGCACGCTCAACCGTCGAAACACCGAGGCCTCCTGCGGGAGATACCCGATACCCATCCGTGCCCGGCGGTACATCGGGAGCATGGTGATCTCCGTCGAATTCAAGAACACACTCCCGCCGTCGGGCCTGATCATCCCGACGATCATGTAAAACGTTGTTGTCTTCCCGGCCCCATTAGGTCCCAAAAGGCCCACAATCTCGCCCTGAGTCACATCGATGGCAACCCGGTTGACCACTGTTCGTTTCTTATAAATCTTGACCAGCCCTTCGGCCCGAAGCACAGCCGGGGCGTTTTCTGTCGGCGATGCGATGGTTGCGGTTTGTTCCTGGTTCATGCTCTGATTCAGTTATTCGAAAGTGATTTCTGTTCCCTGCCTCTTCGGCCGGAATCCGTGCCATCGAAAACCATCAAGATTCAACGTCGGTTCCCGCCTGACAACGAGATCTTCAGGTCTGTACGTTCCTTCCACTCCGCCATGCACCGTAATTTCATCCACCTGACCATCGGTAAACTTCACGATAATCCTGTCTCCGCTTGAGCGGTTTACGCCGTTCGGCGTCATCCCGTCAAACAAATAATACAGACTGATGGCATTCCGAACAGCTTCAATCCGTTCGAGATTCTCTCCCGCAAAGAAAAGTGTCAGTTCACGACCGGTGAGTTGATCGAACCTCTCCTTCCGGACGGTATCGGAACGGGACACGGCCATGGCTTTACCGGCAACATAGACTCTTCGCAAGCGTTGATTCTCCATCGTTATGGCGATGGAATCACCGGTGATCTGGTTTTCGCCATACCAAACCACGGGCTGCTGCAACAGCACGGCAAGACCATCGGCAGGCCAATAGCTGACATAACCGCTTCTCGCCGAAAGTTCGTTACGGGCGAGCAGCACGCTGTCTCGTACGATGTAGCGAACCGAGGTATCACGATACGATTCCATGATCCTTCCGACGACCACCAGAGTGTCGATCCGATCCCGCGAGATGCTGTCCGCGTGTACCATCCTCGGGTTTTTCGGAATGATCGTATAGTCAATATCGCCGTAGTGCGCCAGGGAATCTCCAAACACAGTGACCCTGTCCCGGGGACTGACGATACTCACGTGGCCCATGGCGATCGACCGGTCGCCTTCGTCATAATACGTAAGAGAATCACAGCGCGTGGTCGAAACGGAGTCCACCACAACCACTTCTCCGAAGAATTTCGCCCGGCGGACATCGGCATCGTAGTATCCCTGAAGGGCCGTCAGCGTCATTTCACCCCGTTCCAGTGTCACTCCCGCCAGCATCATGGCATTGCGGGTTCTGTTGAAATACGTGCCCCGGGTCCCCCGTAATGTCACGCTGTCCTGAACAATTTTCACATTCCCCGCGAGCTCGATGCGCCCCTGTTTCGTGTACTGCTGGGCTCTGTCGCACCACAATTGCACCAAGCCTCCACCCTCCGACGGCTGAACAAAATGCACGTTGCCGACAAAGTCCCTGACCTCTTCACCCGCAACCGTACGGACATTCAGTTGCCTCGCCGACCGGAGTTCCACAGGGCGGCCCGACTGTGCAGCAAGCGGAATGGCACACGCTGTCGCGCTGATGGTCAGAAGCGTGCATCGCCAAAGCGTCATTGCGTTTGTGCCTCGCCTGAAACCTTGAAGATCCGGTAATTCTTCAGATTCTGCTCGGCCTCGAACCCGGTTCCTTGAATCTTCTCATGCGGCGAAACAATGCGTACGAATTCCGGGGTATGGATCAACCCGCGGCGATTATCCCAGAACAACCGCTCCGTCCTGAGCACGGTACTGTCGGATTCCGATACCACGACGACATTGCGCCAGGCCTCGAGATCGTTGGTAAGGTCGTTGACGCTTGCCTCGACAGAATTGAGAACCGATGTCTTGACTCCCTCGTCGCTGTAGAAATCCACCACAACTCCGTCGCTCAACAACGTTCTTCGCGGCTCTTCATAGACGCGGATATAGCCGGCGTTGATGATTGCCTTGACGATGCCGGAATCCGATATTGTAATGCTGCTGTTCCAGCTTTCCTGGTGCGGAAGTGTCTTTCCGACAAGCTCAGGATGTACCGAGGGTTTGATTTTTTCCTCGCATCCCATACACATCACAACCAGAACCGACCAGAAGATCATCGTTCGCATGGTCACGCCGAATTTTCATTGCGTAATCCGGCTTTCACCAGGTCATGGATGTGGATCATGCCGACCGGCTTGTGATTTTCTTCCACCACGACAAGCTGGGAGATACTGTACCGTTCCATGTCTTCAAGCGCAACCACAGCCAGGAGGCCCTTTCGAATTGCTTTCGGATTCTTCGTCATGACCTCGGCGGCAAGCACATTGGTAACGTTGGTCATGCGACCAAGGAGTCTCCGAAGATCGCCGTCCGTGATTATTCCCGTGAGCACTCCCTCATCATTGATAACACAAGTCGCTCCCAGCCGGCCGGAAGTCATTTTGTAAATTGCTTCCGAAAGTGTTGCGGATTCGTAGACAACAGGCACATCCTTCCCCGAAACCATCATTTCTTCGACTTTGAGCAGCAGCTGTTTCCCCAGGTTCCCTCCCGGGTGGAACATGGCAAAATCTTCCTTCGTGAAATTCCGCTTCTCAAGCAACGCCACGGCAAGCGCATCGCCCATGGCCAGGGTCGCCGTGGTCGAAGCAGTGGGGGCCAGATCAAACGGACAGGCCTCCTCCTTGACGCTGATATCAAGTGCGATGTCGCTTTCTTTGGCGAGATGGGAACGCAGACTTCCGACCATGGCAATGATGCTGACACCCATCCTTCTCAGCAACGGCATGATCTCGCGAATCTCTTCCGTGTCTCCACTCTTCGAAATGCAAATCACCACATCTTCCTTCCGAACCATCCCCAGGTCGCCATGGACAGCATCCGATGGATGCAGGAAGATTGCCGACGTGCCTGTTGAGTTCATCGTAGCGACGATTTTCCGCGCAACAAGTCCCGATTTTCCCATGCCGGTGACGATCACCCGTCCCTTACACTGGTAAATCAATTCGACGGCCTTCGCAAAATTGATGTCAATTTTCGATACAAGGGCGGCTACGGCCTCTGCTTCAATCCTGATGACCTCCCTGCCTTTTTCTATACTTGAATCCATTGGGTGAAGTCCTTTATTGGCCAAAGAAGGCGCGGACGCGATCAAGCAGTGCCCTGCGCTTCGGCGCCGAAACGATGATCTCATCTTCCAGCAGAATCTTCGTTCGGATCATGTTATACGACCGGAATGCCTTGACGAGTGCTTCATCGCTGTATTGACCCAGGTCGGAGAAGAGCCGGTCGGGATAAAGGGCAATCTCCGGATCGCGAACGTGCCTGTGCAGCATGAGTTCGTTATAGAAATTTGTAATGGGAACCGGGTGATTGACTCGTGTGCGCTCGTCGTAAACCCAGAGACGTTTATCCTTGGGACAGATCGCGAGGACCATGCGGCGACCCGATGCAGTCGACATCACGACTTCCCGAACGGCGTTCGCACAGATCGGGCACGCTTCCCCGGGGTCCCATCTTGAAAGCGTCCAACGGCGGGATTCGCGAAAAGTTGGCATCAAGTGGCCACGACCCAGTTTTACGATCTCAAACTCAACCTGATTTCCGAGGGGTTCCCGGACTGTGACCGAGATGTCGCCCTGATCGGTTTCCAGAACCCCATACGCGAGTAACTGTGGAAGCGGCGATTCCACATCGACACGTTCGTCGAGCGGAGAAAGGATATAATTCCCTGAGCCTCTTCGACCCCGTGCGGTCACTTTCCAATCCGCTACCAGCGAGTGAACCGTTTGGTATCCCGGGCGATCGGCCGGAAGCACCCACAAGAGCAAATCCCGCTCAAGGCCGTTCAGATCACGTGGGAGCGGCTCTACCGGCTCATTCATGTTCTTCCCGAGAGAATCAAATCGACCACTTCACGCACAGCCCCGCCTCCTCCTGCGCGTTTGCAGACATAATCAACCGCGCTCCGCACCCTGGGAACCGCATTCGCCGGGGCTGCCGAGAATCCAACCTGTTCCAGAACGGGCAGATCAGGCTCATCGTCTCCGATGTAGGCTATTTCCCTGTCATTCATCTCCAGGCGCGCCTTGATCGCAGAATAGGCCTCGGCCTTGTTCTCCATATTCTGGTACACTTCGCTTATCCCCAACTCGTGAGCACGCCTTTCGACAATGCGCGAGAACCGTCCCGTGAGAATCCCGATCTTCACTCCCCGCCGTTGAAGCTGAACAATCCCGTAGCCGTCCTGGCTGTTGAACTTCTTCATTTCTTCGCCGGTTTCTCCATAATAAACCCCGCCGTCAGTCATGACTCCGTCGACATCCAGGAGCAGCAATTTGATCGATTTGAGACGTCGTGCAAGAGTAGATTTACTTGGCATCGGAGATGGCGTCGTCTGGATTTCAGAGTTTTCGCAAAGCCCCGTCGATGGCCTGAATCTCGCGGAGAAGCGAATCGAGCATCGACAAGGGAAGCTGACTGGAGGCATCGCTCAGGGCGCTGGCAGGGTTCGGGTGAGTCTCGATAAACAAAGCATCACAGCCGACAGCGACACCCGCCCGGGCAATCGGCGCTATGAATTCCGGTTGGCCGCCACTTGCCTGTTTCTCTGCCCCCGGCAACTGCACCGAATGCGTGGCATCGAGGACAACGGGAAAACCGAGTTGCCGCATGATGGGCAGGGAGCGCATATCCACCACAAGATTATTGTATCCGAATGTTGTGCCGCGTTCCGTCAATAGGACATTCCGATTCCCCGTGGCCGTCACCTTCTCGGCTGCATATTTCATGTCCGCCGGCGCTAGGAATTGGCCTTTCTTGATATTGACGACCTTGCCCGTTTCACCAGCTGCTTCAAGCAGGTCCGTTTGCCGGCAAAGGAAAGCAGGAATCTGAAGTACATCGGCAACTTCCGCAGCAATCCTTGCCTCCTCCGGAAGATGAATGTCCGTGAGGATCGGCATTCCAAACTGCTTTTTCACCTCCAAAAGGATGGCCAGCGATTCATCCATGCCAATGCCGGAGAATCCCGACTTGCTCGTCCTGTTCGCCTTCTTGTACGATGCCTTGAACACCACCGGCATACCGTGCTTCGCTGCCGATTGACGGACCTGTTCCGCAGTCGTGAACACCATCTCTCTGCTTTCGACAACGCAAGGGCCGGCGATCAGTACGAGAGGAGCGCCATCCCCGACGGGGATATGTTGAATGGTCACTTTCATCACGAAAACATGTTAAGATAGCAAGAAATCGCCGACAATCAAAGACGGCACTGTCTGCTTTTTTCGGATTAATTCCCTATGTTTGTTCACTCCATGACGACACGCGCATACGGCAAGATCAATCTCGGCTTGCGCATCCTCCGCAAACGATCCGACGGATACCACGATATCGAAACGGTCTTTCATCAGATCGACGTGTTCGACGAGCTCTCCTTTCGCCTGCATGAAAGCGACGTTCTGTTGACTTCCACAGATCCTCAACTCCCGGTAAACAATACGAACCTTTGCGTCAAAGCCGCTCACCTCCTCCGGGATCTGACCGGCGTTCAGGAGGGCGTTGAGATCACGCTCAAAAAAAACATCCCGATGGGCGCAGGACTCGGGGGCGGGAGCGCTGATGCCGCTGCGACGCTTCTCACGCTGACACGCCTCTGGAACCTTGAGCTCAACTCCAAAGAGCTCCACACTCTGGCCGCCAATCTCGGATCGGACGTTCCGTTTTTCCTTGTCGGGAACACCGCGTATGCGACTTCGCGGGGTGAGCAACTTGAGCCTATGATTCTGCGGTTTCCGTACTGGATTGTTCTTGTGACCCTGCCAGTGCATGTTTCGACGGCCTGGGCGTACAAGATGCTTCGGCGGGATGATCACCCCGTGCCGCCGGCCGGTTTTAAATCCGTTCTCCTGGAACACGCACTTGACCATCAGCTCCTCTCCCGGACTCTCACCAACGATTTCGAGCAGGTAGTCTTTGAGGGCCATCCGGAACTCCGTGAGATCAAAGAGGCCATGATCAACGAAGGAGCTGATGTCGCCCTCCTGAGCGGAAGCGGCTCTTCCGTTTTTGCACTGACAAAATCCGAAGCCATCGCAGGTCGCCTCGCAAGCCGGTTCGACCAGGCTGGCCGGGTCTTTCTGACAAAACCGTTCTTCTCGACAACGAACTCATGATTCCCGGAGCCCTATCGCGAGTGTTGCGTCTCCCTGCACCGTTGTTGACTGCGATCGCCCTCGTCGTGCTTACTCCGCACCTGCATTCCGCTCAGTTCCAGGATTCCCTCTCTGTGACAACTCCCGACACTACTGCTGTCGATTCTGTAAAAAACATCATGATTTCCGGGATCGGAAATGTGTTCCCTGACGTGGACACGACAGCTCTCTATTATTCCCGCTTTCTTTGGACTGATGCACGCTCTCTTGTTGATTTGTTTCGATTCGCTCCCGGGGTCTTCCTTCGCGAACTGGGCACCCCGGGGAAACCCGATCAGCTGACCCTTAACGGCTTGGACGCCCGGGGACTGTCCTTTCTTCTTGATGGCAGACCACTGCGAAACCCGGTCACCGGGACGATCAATATTGCTGAGATCCCGATCGAGTTTGTGGATCATGTTGAAGAAAAGATCTTCGAAGAATCGTTTGTGGCAGGTGAAGGTGGCTCGGCAGGTATGATGAATGTCGTGAGCCGGCAGTACAACACGGGAAAGCCGATCACAAAGATCAGATTCGTGCAAGGGCCGTACGAGCACCTCTTGACCGACGCATTGTTTACACAAAATATTGTACAGGGATTGAATATCCTCGCCGGATTGCAACGACATGTCAGCGAGAGTCGTTTTGACAACAGTTCGTATGACGCATGGAACATCCGCACCCGGCTCCGGTACAACGTTTCCGGATCGCTGAATCTCAGCTTGACAGACCTGTACCGAACTTCGGTGTCGGGTATGAACAACGGAATTGACATTGACAGCACCCTCCGGCTTGGGCTCAGTGAATTCAGCGATGCAGAGGCCGTCGTATTTTCGCAGGGGGGATCCGAAACAAGGACCCAGCGTGACGTGACCCTCTCGGCCGTTGCCCTGTTGTTCCCCGATTCGTTGGTGCGAACGACTGCTCACGCGTATTTCACCAAGGCGGAGCGCGACTATGCGCCGGCCGGAATGCCCCCCGGCCTGTTCGATCGCTATGCCTATGAAATTCAGGGCGTTGCTGTGAACCAGGTTCTTCGATTGGGCCCCGCACAAGGACGTGTCGGGGCACAGTTCGAACGGCGAATCGCTGGCCTGGGATCGCTTGGCGTCAGAGATTTCACAACGAGCGCATGGAACGCTGACGTAACCATCGATGCGCATCCATTCCGGCCGTCAGCGTTTGCGCGCGGAGAGCGCATCCGGTCCGCCGACGGACTTTCGTGGGGTGTGAGAACCGAAGTCACTCCGGTTACGAATGTCACCTTCACCGGCGGTCTCGCACAGTTCTATCGCTTTCCCACATTACAGGAATTGCATTGGTCCTTGTATCGCTTTCAAAGCACCCCCAACCTCGTTGAGTCACATCGTAAAACCCATCTCAAAGCCGAACTTCGGACGAGCAGCGTGGATTTCTCGGTTAACGCCTCGCGGCAAACCGTGAAGAACGCTCTCCTGTTCAAGGTCATCTCTCCCACGGCGGAGCTCCCTGATGCGTTTCTTGATGTCGTACCGGAAATGACCATCGAACAGGTTTCCGGCAGTCTTACCCTGCGAGTATGGCGCCTGGAGGCAACCGGGGGGTTGACCTGGACTGAAATCAAGGAGGGAACAGTGCTGAGCAGCGCTCATCCGCGGTTTATCCTCACCGGGGAGTTGGCGTACCGCGAAGTTCTTCTGGACGGAGCGCTGGAGGCACGGATCGCTCTTCAATCGAGACTTGTCGGCAGGCATACGCCAGCCCGGTTTCTTCCCGCAGTGGAGGTGTATGCCGAAAGCACAGGCCGATCACTGAAGCCGTTTTCGACCTTTGATCTTTATGGCGTGTTTAATATCGGAGATGCTTTTGTGACCGTCACCTGGGAGAATCCACTTGACCGCGAATTCATGACCGTCTATCCTTACCCCGCCATGGGAAGGAATATCAAAGTGGGAATCAATTGGATTTTTCTGGACTAGGGGATGAAATGACTGTCACCGTCTTCGGAAACAGCAGATGTAGGGAAGATTCTGCAGAATACAAGCTTGCCTTCGAACTGGGCGGGGCTCTCGCGACGGCGGGGTATTCAGTTTGTAACGGAGGATACAGTGGGACGATGGAGGCAACCGCACGCGGGTCAAAGGCCGCTGGCGGTGCGACAATCGGCGTCACCGTGGAGGAGCTTGGACAACCTGCAAACACATGGATCGACCAGGAAATCAAAATGAAGACTCTTATGGAGCGCTTGTTGAAACTAGTCTCACTGGGGGACGGCTATATCGTCCTCCAGGGCGGGACGGGAACGCTCCTGGAACTTGCCGTCGTGTGGGAGCTTATCAATAAAGGAATGTTGAAGGAAAAACCTGTCATTGCGATCGGGACGTACTGGACACCGGTGTTGCAGACTCTCCGGAATCAACTATTACGCGAAGGGCAGGAACAAGGTGCCGGCCTCGTCTCGGAGGCTGGATCAGTCTCCGAGTGCATTGAGGTCCTGGATCGCCGCATGCGACAGCTCTCGGATTTACACCCATGAAAAAGGTCGCTGTTATTATTTTGAATTGGAACGGGAAAGACCTCCTCGAGAAGTTTCTTCCAACCCTTGTCCGATGCATGCCCGATTATGCCGAAGCCATCATAGCGGATAACGGCTCCACCGACAATTCGGTTGCCTTTGTGAAAAAGGACTTTCCTGGGGTGCGGACGATTGCACTCGAAGACAATCTCGGGTTTGCAAGAGGATACCACAAGGCGTTGAAACAAATACAATCCGAGTACTATGTCTTGCTGAATTCAGACGTAGAGGTCACCAAGGGGTGGATTGAGCCCATTATGGAATTAATGGAGGGAGACCACCGGATAGGCGCTTGTCAGCCAAAGATCCTCGACTATAACAACAGGAACTTTTTTGAGTATGCCGGTGCGGCCGGCGGATTCATTGACAAGCTAGGCTACCCGTTCTGCAGGGGGCGAATTCTGAATTCATTCGAGAAAGATCGGGGCCAGTATGACGATGTGAAAGAGATCTTCTGGGCAACTGGTGCCGCCCTTTTTATCCGTTCAGAGCTTTATCACCATGCGGGAGGATTTGACGAAGATTTCTTTGCGCATATGGAAGAGATAGACTTATGCTGGCGAATAAAACATCTCGGCTACAAGGTGATGTATTGTCCGTCTTCGAAAGTGTATCATCTCGGGGGCGGAACGCTGAATCAAACGAACCCGAAAAAGACGTTTCTCAACTTCCGCAACGGCCTTATCCTTCTCTTCAAAAACCACCCTCCGCGGCATTTTGTTCGTCGAATGGCTCTGCGAAGCTTGATGGACGGAGTCGCGGCAATAAAGTTTCTTCTCTCGGGCGAACCCGGTCATTGCCTTTCGGTTTTGAAGGCCTACTACAGTTTCTACTCCGATCTTGGTACCACGATGCGAAAGCGCAGGAACACAATCCCTCACCTCATCAACGGCATCGTGGCGGGCATCTACCAGAGAAGTATCATTGTCGACTTCTTCCTGCGCGGGGTCAGAAGGTTTAGCGACCTGGATGAAAGGATGTTCACGTGAAGCCATGAGATTCGCTCCCCCTGCCGGAGTGATCTCCGGAGGGGCCCCTTGTTCGCGCCTTTCTCATCGCAACCGATATATCTCCTCATTTTTCCGGCGTGCCCGGGGGAACTGTTGATCCGAGAGTATCCTTCTCCTCCGCCATTTTCCCTTCGATTTGCATTCTTCGCTGTTGCACGAATTGATCCACGCCCTGTTCGTTATTGTAAAGGTCGCGGATGGTATCGAGCAATTCCAGGGCCTCACGATACATTCCCAGCCCTTCATAGGACTGAAGAAGAAGGATGTACGGATTTTCCTGCGAAACGGCGACGGCTTCACCTCTTTCCACAATTGGCCGGGTTTCAGCGATGATCTCCCGCAGGAGAGTATCTTGCGCATCTTTCCGTCCTGCCATGGCGTAGTAGTTGGCGATGTCGAGTTTCATCCCACGACTCATCGGAATCACCTTTCGGGGAATCAGCTCTTCCATACGGTCAAGAACCTCGGCAAATCTCATCGGCTCTTTCCTGACGTTGAAGCTGTAATACCCCAGAGAGAAAAACGCCTGACGGTAGTTTGCCATGAGCCTTCTTGAATCCTCGTCGTAGTAAACCGATGAATCATTCAACCCCCGCCAGAGAAATCCAACCTGAGGTTCGACGGAAGGCTCCGCAGGATCCCTTGAGAAATGTGCCCACATCTTCTCCGCGTCCAGGTTCTCCCAATACATCCCACGGCGCGGAACAAAGCGGAAGGCAAGACCTTCAAGCCGCATAAAATCTCTCAGTCCAATCTTGCTGTCGTCCGACACCGTCATCGCAAAATAGACTGGTCTCTCCCAGTTGTTCGTCCGTATGATGTCATACACCATGATATCCTGAACACGCAGGAGCTGATACTGCCCGACGGAAATCGTCGGTGCCAACGTGAATTGAATAGCCCCTCTGTTTGTGATCGATGTGTCAACCACATCATACTGGTCGATCACGGGCTTCGGAAGGGGAATCTCTCTCACCTGTGCCTGCCAGGGAAGAGGGCCGATATTGTCCAGGCGCGAGTCCGTAATACTGATGGGTACTTTTTTTGCGCCATACGGCTCCATGTGCTTCAGCTGACGGATATACCAGTCCGTGTTCAGGAGGCTCAGATTGACGACCCGGATATCCCGGCGGACTCCCTCAACATCCTGGAGGTACCACAGTGGAAACGTATCGTTGTCGCCGTTTGTAAACAGAATGGCGTCTTTTTCACAGGTTTGAAGAAGATTATACGAGTAGTCCCACGCGACGTAGTTGCCTGACCTGTCAGCCGAGTCGTAGTTGACCCTCAGCATATTAAGCGGAGAAAAGACAAATGCCGCGGCAAGTAAGCCATACGTCGCAACAGGAAAGTTCGAACCTTGAAAGAACCGACTCTTTACTTCGTCAATAAGTGCAAGCACTCCCATGCCAATCCACATGGCAAAAACGAAGTAGGATCCCACAAAGATATAATCGCGTTCCCTCGGCTGCGGCTCCTGCATGTTGAGATACAGAACCAACGCAAGTCCCATCACGAGGAAAAAGGAGATTGACACAAGGGTCATTTTCCAGTCCCTTGACCAATGGTGAAAGACTCCGATCAGACCCAGGAGGAGAGGAATCCCATAAAACTTCCTCCAGTCAACGCCAGCCTCTTTCCAGTCGCCTTCCTGGCCGATGAAATTCCATCCGAAGTACCGCAAATACATGTGATTTAATTGATATCTCCAAAAATAGTCCAAATCGCTTGAATAGCGTTGATGGGCTGCAGCTTGTTCGGGCTCGGTCGTATTCCAACGACGTTCGATCAATGGCGCGGTCCCGTACTGTTCCCGGTTCAAATAACTCACCAACCGCGTAAGATTGTCGGGATTGTTCTCGTTCATTGGCGTGCCGGCGTTGGCCCGAATGTAGACCATGGTGTAGGTCGAATATCCCAGCACAATGAGAAGAAATGAAAGAAGGGCAACGTTGAGAATGCGGTGATTCAGTTTAACCGATCTGTAAACGCCGTAGAGGGCTCCGGCAATAGCCACGACAGGAATGAACTCGAAGATTGTGCTGCGCGTCCCGCCGAATTCGCCATCAAGCAATGACGGAAACCACTTGACGATGCCGGGATAAATGCCGCCGAACACGAACAGGGAAACGACTCCAAACTTGACAAAACTCCTGAGAGAGAATTCGTACAAGCGGAAGTAGACCAGAAGCATGACCGAAAAGAGCAGCAGAATTGCCAGGAGATGTACGCCAACCGAAAGGCCCATGAGATAAGCAATCAGCAGCAGGTAAACGTCCCCGCGCTTCCAATCGGCTTTTTCATACCACCGGAGCGCGAGCCAGAAAACGCTGGCCGTGAAGAGCATACTGAGACCGTACACCTCGGCTTCGACAGCATTGAACCAGAAGGTCTTGCTGAAGGCAAGCGAGAGCGCCCCGATCACCGATGAACCGTACACAGCAACCCGGTCAGTGGTCGAAGAAGGAATCCCGCGCCACATCGTAATGAAGCGAACGCTTGTCAGATAAAGGAACATCACTGTGGCCGCAGCGGAGAGAGCTGAAATGAAGTGCATCCGTACGGCGACGTCGGCGGCAAACGGAATCATGCTGAAAATACGCCCGATAAGAAGGAATAGGGGCGATCCGGGAGGATGCGGGACCTGCAAATAATATGCGGCTGCCATGAACTCACCCACGTCCCAAAACACAACGGTGGGCGGAAGTGTGACGATGTAAACAGCGAGTGAGACGAAAAAGAGGCCAATAGCGATAAGACGGTTCAATTTCCAGTCGTTCATTCGTTCCTCATGAAAGAAAGTCAGTAAATCTAAGATGAAATGGGTTGAACTTCAAGGAATTCCAGCGGGCCTCAGAAGGAAGTTTCACAGACTAACACTTAGAACAAAAGAGAGTTCCACGGACAGTTGCACGCCGCTATTTCATAAACTCGGTGCAGATCTCATCACACAGGGCATATCCCCTGGCCGTAAGGCGAAGGGTCTTGCCATCGGACGTCGCCAGCCGGGTATCAAGGAGTCTGTGAATGACTTCGCGAAAATCCTGTTCAAGGTCACTGCCGTGTCGTTCCTTGAACCCTCCAAGGTCAATACCCGAACTCCGTAACCCGAGGAACACTTCTTCATCCTTCCGTTGATCGCCTGTTAATATCTCTTTTCCGCCCACCGGAATCGTTCCCTGCTCCATCAACTGTGCATATTTCGTGACATTGGAAAGATTCCACCAGCGTGTTCCGTTCCAGAACGAATGCGCTGACGGGCCAAACCCCAAATAATTACCATGATCCCAGTACCGGCTGTTATGCCTCGAATGGAATCCGGGTTTGCAAAAATTCGAAACTTCATACTGTTCGTACCCGTGAGATTCGAGGAATCCGATCGTGAATTCATACAACTCAGCATCACGCTCCTGCGCCAACGGTGTCACCTGTTTCGCAGCCACCATCCGGTGCAGTGGAGTATTTTCCTCGACAATCAGGCTATAGCACGAAATATGCGTGGGCTGTAATTTCATTGCGGTCTCAAGGTTGACACGCCAGCGATCCATCGTCTGCCCAGGCAGGGCGAATATCAGATCGAGGCTTACGTTCTCGAAGCCGGCGGCATACGCATTCCTGATGCAGTCCATCGCCTGGTCGGCCGAATGGATGCGCGTGAGAAACCTGAGATCATCTTCGTGAAACGATTGGATGCCCACGCTGAGCCTGTTGACACCCGCCTTGCGAAATGCTTCGAGCTTGGCCCGGTCCACGGTTCCCGGATTCGTCTCCAGCGTGATTTCCGCGCCGTCCACGAGGGAAAACCGGTCGGCGAGAAGTCCAAGAATCCTTTCGATGTTGGACGCCTCAAGCAACGAGGGTGTTCCACCTCCAAGAAAGACTGTTTCGTAGGAGGCCTGAAATTGCGGATCTGACCCCCGAAACGCGATTTCTTTTTCAAGCGCTGATAGGAAACGGTCGATGAGCGCCCGATAGTCTGCCGACCCTCCCCCGTTCGGTGCAACGGAGTAAAAGTCACAATAAATGCACTTGTGCTCGCAGAACGGAATATGGAGATAGAGGGAAGAATTCATCTCATCGCACCAGTGTTCCGATTCTCTCCCAACGAATGCTCCCCAGCTTGTCCCAGAGGCTTAGAAAGGAAAGATCCGAATCCCAGGACCAGTATACCAATAATGCCTCCCCGACAAGGTTTTCCCTGGGGACGAATCCCCAGAAGCGGCTATCGAGACTGTTGCTTCGGTTATCGCCAAGCATGAAATAATAGTCACGTTCAACCGTGTACGACGCGGAAACAGCTCCGTCAATAGTTACCGTGCCATCGGCAGCGATTCGCGGCGTTCGACCCTCCCGCTCAATAAATTCCTCCCATTCATCAAACGTAGCCCTTTTCAGCGAAATGACATCTCCGCGCCTCGGTACAACCACAGGGCCATATTCATTCTCCGTATACCCCCGCCCCGGCGGATTTAATCTGATTCCCCTTTGCCATGCCGCATACCCGTCTGACCCGTTAACCTTGACGTTCCGCGAGAACAACATCTCTCGCCCGTTGACAAAAACGCGGGACTGGCGAATAGCCACCGTATCCCCGGGGAGGCCGATGCAGCGTTTGATGTAGTTCACATCATTCATTCCTCCCTCGGCATCGCGTTGAATGCCGGGAAATTCAAAGACGATGACATCACCGCGACGAACGGACGAAGAAAATGAAAAAGCGGAAACGGGAAGGGAAATCGTTGTGAGTGGAATCATGCGCGGGGTTCGTATCCCGTACGCCAGTTTGTTGACGAGAAGGAAATCGCCAACCTGGAGGGTGTTTTCCATAGACCCGGAGGGAATTCGAAACGCTTCAACGACAAATACCTTGATGAGAATGGCCACCAGCAACGTGGCCAAAACAGTCTTCGCATACTCCACCAGAGACCGGACCTGAAAAGAACGGACACCGGGCGATGATTCCGATTCTATGTCGAGAAGTTCCGGCTTCACAATCAGTTACCTGATGAGGGTCCCTACCCGTCCCCAACGGATAGACCCAAGCCGGCTGAAGATGCTGTAAATCGGAATGTCGGTATTCCACGACCAATAAACGAGAATAGGCGATCCCACAATGTTTTCTGTGGGAATAAATCCCCAATACCGGCTATCGAGACTGTTGTCTCGATGGTCCCCCATGCCAAACAGGTAATTCCGTTCCACTCGGTATTCAGAAACCGGCGTTCCGTCCACAAACACCTGATTGCCTGCAAGCCCCGGCTGATGGCCTTCGCGTCTGATAAACGTCTCCCAGCTCCGGTAGCTCTCCGGAGTGAGCGGGATTGTCATTCCCACATAGGGCACGACAAGAGGGCCATAGTTAAACTCGTTCCATGGCGCCCCGGGCGGAAAAATTCTCTCCTCGGGAATGGTGTCCGGAATCCTTCCAGGCTGACTGAACCTGAGATTACGGGGCAGCGATGCGGGCCGTCCGTTGACATACAACACCTTGTCGATGACCCGAATCGTATCCCCCGGCATTCCCACGCATCGCTTCAGATAGAATTGGAACTCGTCCGGCAGGACCTCATTCCGGTACCCCGGGAACTCAAACACAATCACGTCGCCGCGTTCCACATCCTTGATGGCCGGAACCCTGAACCAGGGAAGGCGAATATTGGTAAAGGGAACATTGCGGGGAGAGGTTCCTCCGTAAATAAACTTATTGACGAAGAGCAGATCGCCGGTCAGCACCTCGTTCTCCATGGAACCGGTGGGAACAAGAAACGATGCAATGACGAAGTTGTTGAGAACGAGGAACGCACTGAGGACGATTCCGAACTCCTTGAAGAACGCAAGGGTTTTCCCCTTCCATGCTGCCAGCCACTTCTCCTCGGAAGATTGCCTTGTATCAATATTCTTGCTCAACGGTCGATCCTTTCTATGAATTCTCTGACCACTTACCTCTGACTTCGGACCTCCCCGACTTCGTCGGGGCAAGCTGACTAGGCCGCTCCCCTACGGGGTCGTAGACCTACGGAGCTTTCGATTTTTGTTTGGATTGTCTCTTCTACAATCAGTCAGCCCCTACGGGGCTCACTCGTGGATCAGCTTTCTGCCTACTGATTTCTGCCTACTTCTTACTCTGACCTCCGACTTCCGACCTCTGACTTCTGACTTCTGACCTCTGTCTGTCTAGTCTTCCATGGAGAGGACGGCGAGGAACGCTTCCTGGGGGACCTCGACTCTTCCAACTTGTTTCATGCGCTTCTTCCCTTCTTTTTGCTTCTCCAGCAGTTTCCGCTTGCGCGAAATGTCCCCGCCGTAACATTTGGCAATAACATTCTTTCGGATTGCCCCCAGTGTTTCCCGGGCAACCACCTTGCTTCCGATGGCCGCCTGAATGGCCACCTCAAACATTTGACGTGGAATCAGCTCCTTGAGTTTCGCACAGAGCTTCTTTCCCCAATCATGTGCCTTGGCCCGGTGCACAATGGTGGAAAGTGCGTCAACAGGTTCCCCGTTCAGCAAGATGTCAAGTTTTGAGAGATTGGATTCACGGTAATCGAGAAAATCATAGTCGAACGAAGCATACCCTCTCGAGAGGGACTTCAGCTTGTCGTAAAAATCGAAAATAATCTCGGCGAGCGGCAGTTCAAACTGAATGTCCGCCCGTTCGGGACTCAGGTACGTGGTATTCCGGTGAACGCCGCGCCTATCCATGCAGAGTTTCATGATCCCGCCGATGTATTCGACCGGTGCAATGATCTGTGCCTTGACATATGGCTCTTCAACCCGGTCGATGACTCCCTCCGGCGGCATCGATGCCGGATTATCAACCTTCACGGATTCCCCGTTCGTCTTGTAAACGATGTACTCGACGTTCGGAACGGTATTGATAAGATTTTGATTGTACTCGCGCTCCAGCCTCTCACGGATGATTTCCATGTGAAGCAGGCCAAGAAATCCCGCACGAAATCCGAAGCCCAGCGCAATGGAGGATTCCGGTTCAAACACCAGCGACGCATCATTCAGCTTCAACTTCTCCAGCGCCTCGCGCAATTCCGCAAAGTCATCGCTGTTCGCAGGATACAGGCCGCTGAACACCATCGGCTTTACTTCCTTATACCCCGGCAAGGCCTCCGAAGCAGGTCTGGCTGCGAGGGTGATCGTGTCTCCCACTTTGGTCTCATGGACATCCTTGATGTTCGCGATGACATAGCCGACGTCTCCGGCAAGGAGCCGGCCAGTACGCTTTCGCTTCATTTCAAGAATCCCGATTTCATCGGCCCCGAATTCCCTCCCGTGCGACATGAAGCGGATTCTTTGTCCTTCTTCCAGCGTTCCGTTCATGATCCGTACATACGCGATGGCCCCGCGATACTCATCGAAAATCGAATCGAAAATCAGGGCCTGAAGAGGTGCTTCCGGATCACCTTGAGGCGGAGGAACCCTGCGAATCACGGCTTCGAGAATTTCTTCTGTTCCAATGCCGGCCTTTGCGCTCCCGAGGATAATCTCTTCTTCCTTACAACCAAGCAGTTCCATCACTTGATGTTTGACGTCTTCCACCATGGTCTTGGCGCTTGGAAGGTCAATTTTATTGATAAATGGAATGATTTCGAGGCCCGCATCGATGGCAAGATAGAGGTTGGAGATGGTTTGTGCCTCCACCCCCTGAGTCGCATCTACAACGAGGATCGCCCCTTCACAGGCGGCAAGTGATCTTGATACTTCGTACGTGAAATCGACGTGCCCCGGGGTATCAATAAGGTTCAGGACAAACTCTTCCTTGTTTGCGGATTCGTAACGGAGCTGAATAGCATGGAGCTTGATGGTGATGCCGCGCTCCTGTTCCAACTCCATATCGTCAAGCACCTGTTTTGTGGACTGTTCGCGCAGAGTCAACGCCCCGGTGCGTTGCAGCAGCCTGTCGGCAAGTGTGGATTTCCCGTGATCGATATGTGCAATGATGCAGAAGTTACGAAGGTGTTTCATTTTCCCGGGTCCGACCCCCTCCAATCCCCTAAAACGCAAAAGAGTAAAGAGTGGAATGAACACCATCACCCTTTACTCTCGACTGATGAAGGGAAATATACCTGAAAATCGAATTAAGGGCAACTGGGCGTTTGCCCTTTTTGACTCGATAAAAGCGTTTGAGTAACTTGATTGCGTCAGGTAATGTCGGAGGGACAATGAACATTATTCTTGCAGGCGGTACAGGGCTGATCGGAACTCACATTGTTCAGAGGTTGAAGCAGGGGGGCAATACAGTATCCATTCTTTCGCGAAAGGCCGGCCCGGGTCTTGTCGCTTGGGATGCCGTTCATTCGGGCCCGTGGGAGAATTCCATTGATGGCGCCGACGCTGTCATAAACCTTACCGGCGAGTCGGTTGGCGCTGGCAGGTGGAGCACCCGGCAGAAAGAGCGCATAAGGAACAGCCGGATCGAGGCAACGCAGGCTATTGTGGAGGCAATCAGGAAATCGGTGAAAAAGCCACGCGTCCTCGTTAATGCGTCCGCAGTCGGCTACTACGGGCACGTAGAAGACGGAGACGTTACCGAGAATGCGCCGGCAGGAAGTGATTTCCTCGGCCAAACATGCGCGTTGTGGGAATCCGAAGCGCGCAAGGCCGAACAATGGGGTGTCCGCGTTGTCATGATGAGGACGGGCTTTGTCATCGGAAAAGACTCGGATGCATTCAAACGAATGCAACTTCCGTTCAAGCTTTTTGCAGGCGGGCCGTTTGGCTCGGGGAAACAATGGTTCCCGTGGATTCACATTGACGATGTCGCCGCAGGATACATTTTTGCAATCGAGCAATCGGCACTTGCCGGACCCGTCAACCTCTCGGCACCAAACCCGGTCCGAGTGCGTGAACTCGCCACGGAGCTCGGCCACACACTTCACCGCCCATCATTCATGCCGGCTCCCGCCTTTGCCCTAAAAATCATCCTCGGGGAAATGTCCGATCTTCTCCTGAATGGCCAAAAAATGATTCCCGCCAAACTTCTTCAGCAAGGGTTTACCTTTCGGTTTCCGGTATTGTCTGCTGCTTTGGCTAACGCGGTGGGATGAATCAGGGAAAAACCGCACGACTCAGCGGATCGGGATCCGGAACTCTGCCCGTACATTGTCCCCGCCCCCGAGATCTTCGCTCACATCGAACCCATACAGGCTCGCTCCAACGTACGCATCGACGACGTTGAGGAGATAGGTGATCACAAGGTAGAAGGCGAATCGATCCCGCTCATTGTGGTAGAAATCCCGTAGTTCCTTCATGTTCGGATTCCCCGTTCCGACAAAAGGTCCTTGCTGCAATGATTGAGTGTACGATGCAGACCACTCGTCGTATTTGCGATCGAGCTGAATGTAATTCCTCACAAACCAATAGCCGAACCCCCAGATCAGCGGAATGGTCCAGTACCGTTCGGCGTATATCTGACCGGCGCCGGGGGCGACGGCAGAAAGGATAATTGCGAGAGCTGGAGAGCGTGAACCGATTGAAACAAAACTGTCCGGAGGAGTTTCCCGGAAGTCAGGTGTATTCCCGCTTGAAAAAAGCAGGGATGTTCTCAACGAGACGGGGGGTTGTTGGGCGTGAAGATCCTGGAACAAGAGGAGAACGACAGCGGCGACAAGGAGTCGGCAGAACATGCTCTGGTGCCTACCCGACGACAGCAATCGCCTCGATCTCAACCTTGACATCCTTCGGAAGGCGCGCCACCTCTACGGTGCTGCGGGCCGGTGCGGAATCGGAAAAAAAACGGGCATAGACCTCGTTCATCAGTGCAAACTCTCCCATGTCCTTCAGAAACACTGTGGTCTTGACCACCGATGTCATAGAGGTACCGGCGGCTTTGAGAATCGCCTCGATGTTCTTCAACACCCGTTCGGTCTGGACTTTGATGTCTCCCTCTACGAGATTTTTGGTGACGGGATCAAGAGCGATCTGCCCTGCCGTGTAAACAAGTCCACCGGCGATGATTGCCTGGCTGTAGGGACCGATCGGCGCAGGCGCCTGGTCCGTGAGAATCTTTTTTATCATCATCAGCGATGCCTTTTTTCAAAAATGATTTCGAGAATGCGCTCCAGGTCATCCGCGGAAAAGTACTCGATCACAATCTCTCCCCGGCCGCCGCCTTTCCCGTGTACCTTGACCTTGGTTCCGAGGGTCCGCTTCAATTGTTCCTCAGCATGATGTAATCCACTGCTATGCGCGCCATGCCGTCCGGATTTCCCTTTGCGCGATCGGGCCGCGCGCTCGACCGTACGGACAGTAAATCCTCCGCTAAGGATTTTTTCGTAGAGCTTCAACTGCTCCCGTTCTCCTTCGAGACCCAGCAAGGCCCGAGCATGGCCCATGGTCAGCTTTCCGTTCCGCAACCCTTCCCGAATTTTTTCCGGAAGCTTCAGCAACCGGAGAAAATTTGCCACGGTCGAACGGTCTTTGCCGATCCTCCCTGCAACATCTTCCTGCGTGTAGCTGCACTCGCTCATCAATCGTTGATAGGCGTGGGCGATTTCAATGGGATTAAGTTCTTCCCGCTGAATATTCTCCACGAGAGCGAGTTCGAGAAGCTGGGTGTCGCTCTCAACCTCAATGATATACGCCGGAATGGAGGGCAGGCCGGCCCTCTGAGCCGCCCTCATACGCCGCTCACCGGAAATGAGCTGGTAGCCATCTTCCGTCCGTCGCACGGTAATTGGCTGAATGAGTCCCTTTTCAAGGATCGATCTGCTCAATTCCTCCAGGGATTTCGGATCGAAATCCATTCGGGGTTGATACGGGTTGGCTCTGATGCGGTCAATCTCGATGCTCGCAATCACCCCAATCCCGCCCCGGTCAACCCCCACTTCTCCCTGAAGAATACTCACTTCCTTCTGTGCTGTTTTGGGAATGAGGGCGCTGAGTCCCCTGCCGAGTACCGATTTGCGTTGGTTGGTCATGGAATGATGTTAGGAGGAAACTCCCGTGAACGATGTAATCTCAGATGGTTTGCCACGCTTCGTGAGGATCTCCTTCGCAAGCTCCATGTAGTTCCTGGTACCCGAAGACAGCGCATCATAAAGGATGATCGGCTTGCCGAAGCTGGGGGCTTCACTCAGCCGGATATTCCGTGTCACCATCGTCTTGAACACCTTGTCTCCAAAATACCGTTTGACTTCCTCATAGATCTGATTCGACAACCGGAGCCGCGAATCGAACATCGTCAGCAAAACACCCTCAATATCCAGATTTCGGTTGAGATTCTTCTTCACCATGTTGATGGTATTGAAGAGCTGGCCAAGGCCCTCAAGGGCAAAATATTCGCATTGAACGGGGATGAGGACAGAGTCGGCCGCGGTAAGGGCATTAAGCGTAAGAAGCCCGAGCGATGGCGGGCAATCGACAATGATAAATTCATACTCGTCTTTGATGGATTGAAGCGCGTCAGCCAGACGGTGCTCGCGCCGGTCGAGCTCTACCATTTCGATTTCTGCGCCCACGAGGTTGATGTGGGATGGAAGCAACGAAAGATACGGCACCTGAGTCTCTATCACCGTCGCCCCTGCCTTGACATCGCCCACCAATACCTGGTAGATGGTCTTCCCCTCGGCAGGTGTCAGTCCGATACCGCTCGTCGCGTTGGCCTGTGGATCCGTGTCAATAAGAAGGGTCTTGCGTTCGGCCACGGCAATGCAAGCCGCGAGGTTGATCGCAGTGGTGGTCTTACCGACACCGCCTTTTTGGTTCGCTATGACTATGATCTTGCCCATATTAGGTTACGGCCATCCCTGCAGCGCACAGCAGGGAGATAATTCCGAGAACAGTGGACCTGCGAATGAGGGCTTCCAGCGTTCGTGACCAGGCTTCCGAGGTTTCCGGGTCTGAAACAGACGCTTCGATATTTCGGACAACTCTTGCCGCCTGCCAGGAAACGAACCAGAGCAATAGAAACAGGACGACCTTCGCGGTGAGAAGCTGCGACCACACGGTCGAAACATCGAGCCAAAGAAATCTCGGGCTTAAAAGGGTAAGGAAGATGCCCGTGCCGAACAACGTCCAGAGACCCGACCAGAGAAATGGGAAAAACCGCTGCCTGATGGCAAGTGCCGTTGGCGAGAGCGACTCGTGTCGGTAATGGAGGACCGGATGCAGAACGGTGTTCATGAAGATCAATCCGCCTATCCACGCCACAGCCGAGATCACATGCATGACACGGGAAACCCAAAGAACGAAGTCCATTGTGTGGCTCGAATATAGCTCTTTTTCAAAGGGCAAGCAAGAAAGAGCCGGTCCTAGGAGAACTGGTCGCCTTCGTGAATCTCAAACCCGCGAAGGAACTCCGGAGCCGGCATCCTCCGACGGCCTTCCTGCTGAATCTCAAGAATCGAAATCACGCCGTCATTGGTGCGGATAACGAGATCATCGTCGCAGCGCGCAACGGTGCCGGGTTTAGATCCGGCTTGCACATCGGAAATTTTCAAAGATGTTCGGTACACGCGAATCACTTTCTCTCTAAACATTGTCCAGGCTCCTGGAACAGGGGAAAGCCCACGCACAAAATCATGAACCGCTGCGCGCGGGCAATCCCAGACAATTCTGCAGTCTTCTTTGAAAATCTTCGGGGCCGGCGATGCAAGAGAGTTGTCCTGCGACCTCGGCTGCGCTTTGCCCAACTCAATCACCCGAACCGTCTGCAGGACAATCTCGGCTCCGACTTCGGCAAGTTTGTCGTGCAATTCCCCCGCGGTTTCATCCGGGCCTATTTTCACGCGGGCCTGTAGAATCATCGACCCCGTATCGACAGTTTCGTTCAGGAAAAACGTCGTGACCCCCGTTTCCTTTTCACCGCGCATGATAGCCCAGTTGATGGGTGCTGCTCCCCGGTATTTCGGGAGAAGGGAAGCATGAAGATTAAACGCACCACTCAGGGCCAGCGAATACACCTCGGGCGGAAGGATCCGAAAAGCAACAACGACAATGAGGTCAGGATGGAGAGATTTTACATTGGAAAGAAAGTCCGGGTTTTTCAGATCTTCAGGTTGGAGAAGAGGCAGCGAATGTTCGAGGGCAACTCGTTTTACCGGGCTGATTCCGGTTTTTTGTCCCCGGCCTTGCGCCTTGTCCGGGACTGTAACCACCCCGGCAACAGGATAGCGGTTCTCCAGAAGGATGTTCAGACAAGGGACAGCAAACTCCGGCGTTCCCATGAACATGATGCGCATTCCGAAGGTTTACACCTCCACCTTTCCGGATTTCTTTGCCTCTGAGGCAACAACCACGGGATACGACGCTTCCGTTTCCCCCTTCTTGATCTTCCGAAGCTTTGGACTTAACAATGTACGCTTTGTGGAAGTGAGATGGTCGACAAACAAAACCCCGTTCAAATGGTCGATCTCGTGAAGGACGACCCGGCCAAGAAGGCCTCCCGTCTCGAGAATCTCCTCTTCAAAGTTTGCATTCCGGAACTTCACCTTAACACGCTCTGCCCGGGTGACATCCGCACGGACATCAGGGATGCTCAAGCAGCCTTCCTCCATCAGCCAGGAGCCTGATTCTTCCACAACCTCCGGATTGATCAACACGACCCGCGTTGGGCCTTTTGCCTCCTCGGAAACAGGTGCGGAATCTCCAGACTCGCCCTCCTGATCGTCTTCTGCATGGGTCACGTCGATCACAATGACACACTTCGTGGAGCCGACCTGTGTTGCCGCCAGGCCGATCCCTCCTGCTTTCTGCATGGTCTCCATCATGTCATAAATGAGCTTGATGGTATCGTTCGAAAGGGATTCGACCGGTCGAGCCTTCTGCCGAAGCACGTCGCTTCCGTATAAATAGATGGGGAGAATGGACATGATTATGAAAATTCAGTTTTGGGGATTTGCAGTTGCCAATGTACGATGGGGAAGTTTTTGATGCAACCTATTCGGGTACGAGCACGATTCGTCTCGCCCCCTCGTACCGTTTCTTGAAATAGGAGCTTTCAAGAGACGAAATCGTAACTCCCAGACTGACGCTCGCGTGCGCAAACAGATCGTCGCCCAGATAGATGCCCACATGCGATGCGGGTGTCCCCGTTGTATTAAAGAACACGAGGTCGCCAAATTTGAGATCGGTGAAGGAAACCGTTGTGCCAACCTTTAACTGGTCGCGCGCGCTCCGCGGAAGAAGTTTCCCAATGGATTCCTTATAAACCGACATGGTATAGCCCGAGCAATCCATTCCATTCGACCCGGATCCCCCGTAAGCGTACGGAACCCCCATATAGCGCGAGATCGAGCGCATGATCTTGCTCTGGTCCAGCGGGGTAATGGCCTTGTTCTTCTCTTTGCGAAAATCCCTCGATCCGGTAGCCACCTCATCGACGACCGTCGGATCCGGTTTCCGGTCATCCTCGCGCCTTTCTTCCTGGGCTTCTCTGGAAAATCTCGGAGAAGTTTTTCGCTTCGGTTCGGATGCTTCCGTTTGGCGCTTGCCGAATCTCGGCGACGACGATCCGCACCCGGCCATGGCAAGGGCCATCACAAAGACGAAAACCGGCCAGAAGATGCGGATACGCCCGTACGAGCGAAGAAGCCTCGACCCGCTGTGTGCCGATCGAGGCTTCTCCTGATGATGGAATCCTGTCATTTATCCCAAATACGCCCGCAAGGCCTTGCTCCGGGAAGCATGGCGCAGGCGGCGAATGGCTTTTTCTTTAATCTGGCGAACGCGCTCGCGGGTCAGATTAAACTTCTCTCCGATTTCCTCAAGCGTGAGCGAGTGCTCCTGGTCGAGCCCGAAGTAAAGTCGAATGACCTGCGCTTCACGTTCGCTCAGCGTGGCTAATGCACGCTTCACTTCAACTTTCAGCGACTCGTCCATCAGAATCGAATCGGGCGATGGCTGCCGCAGGTCCTGTATGACGTCAAGCAGGCGGTTGTCCTCGCCCTGAGCAAACGGCGCGTCCATCGAAAGATGCCGGCCTGAAATCTTCAGCGTATCCGAAACCTCGAAAAGCGACATATCGAGTTCTTCTGCCAACTCGCTCGCACTCGGTTCCCGCTCGAATTCCTGCTCCAGCGTACTGAAGGCCTTTCCGATCTTATTCAAAGCCCCGACTCGATTGAGCGGGAGCCGTACAATTCTCGATTGTTCCGCCAGGGCCTGGAGAATCGACTGCCGGATCCACCATACGGCATATGAAATGAACTTGAATCCCCTGGTTTCGTCAAAACGCTTTGCGGCTTTGATGAGACCCAGATTTCCCTCATTGATAAGATCGCCCAGGGAAAGGCCCTGATTCTGATATTGTTTGGCCACACTCACGACAAACCTCAGGTTTGCCTTGGTCAGCTTCTCGAGTGCTTTTTGATCACCCTTCTTAATCCTCCTTGCGAGATCGATCTCTTCCTGAGGGGTCAAAAGCTCGACCTTGCCGATCTCTTGAAGATATTTGTCGAGAGACTGACTTTCCCTGTTCGTGTATTGCTTGCTTATTTTCACCATTTCAGTCGTTCACCTGCCATTTCCTTTTGATACCAACACCAAATCCACCCCAAAAATTCATTTCGAAGCCAGGTCGATCCTGTCGACGATGCCAACAATGCTGGCGTCCACGGGAGCTGATTCAACCGGAAGCGGAATGACTGCTTCCCGTGATGTAATATAGAACACTGTTTCACCGGGACCCGCGCCAACCGTATCAACGGCGACAATCGGACTTCCAGCGTTTTCGCGCCGGGCAGTTATTGGTTGGACGAATTGAAGCTTGAAATTGCGCAGGGTCTCATCCTTGCGCGTCGCCCAAATTGTGCCTATGACCCGGCCGAGAAACATTTAGAGTCCAATTCGAAATTGGCAATTGACAATTCGCAATTCCACTACTCTTCCACATCCAACTTATCCACCACCGCAATGATTACAGCATCCACAGGCTTGTTTTTTGTCATCGCAGTTTGACGGGCGGAGCTGCCGGAGGTGACAAGGACAACATCTCCGACCCCTGCCTGTACGGTGTCAACCGCAACAACAAAGGTCTCTTTGACCTTATAGTTCAGATCCACATGTTTCACAATCTGGAACTTCAATCCCACAAGGTCATCGTCCTTGCGTGTCGCCCAGACTGTTCCTACTACTTTTCCCAGGATCATGACATGCCCCGTGCGGTTTGCTGCATCATGGATAAGAAACTCGTACCTGAAAGACTGTTGGCTACATGGAAAATATCCGCAACAGTTTTGCCCGCATCTGCGAACGTCTGACGCGTGCCGAGGTCGACCCCCTTGCTTCCCGAAGGACTGGAGATGAGCAGAGGGACGTACTCCCGGGAATGGTCAGTGTTTGAGTCCGTCGGATCATTCCCGTGGTCGGCCGTCAAAATAAGCATATCCTCGCCTTTCAGGACCGCCAGAATTTCCGGTAGTAATTTGTCAAATTCCTCGAGGGCCCGGCCAAATCCCTCCGGGTCCTGCCGATGCCCGTAGAGCATGTCAAAATCGACGAGATTTGCCATGATGAATCCTGACGACATCATCCTCCCCTCCCTCACAATGGCTCCCACTCCTTCTGAGTTCGATTTCGTATGGATCGTTCTCGAGAATCCGCGTCCGGCAAAAAGATCCACAACCTTGCCGATCCCCACAGTTTCAAACCCTTCACGGGTCAAAAGATCCAGTACAGTATCAGACGGAGGTTCCAGCGAAAAATCCCGTCGGTTGGGTGTTCTGCGAAAATCACCGCCCTGGCCGACAAAAGGTCTCGCAATCACTCTCCCCACTGCATGCTCACCAACCATGACCGTTTGCCTTGTCGCAAGGCAGATCCTGTACAACGACTCCAGCGGAATCACTTCTTCATGTGCGGCGATCTGGAAAACTGAATCCCCCGACGTATAGACAATCGGGTATCCCGTCCGCACGTGTTCTTCTCCAAGTTTCTTGATGATTTCTGTGCCGGATGCAGGCATGTTTCCCAGAATACCTTTGCATCCCGTTGCATGGAGGAAACGCTCAATAACATCCGTGGGAAATCCTTTTGGGTAAAGTGGAAACGCCCGTTCAGTGATAATCCCTGCAATCTCCCAGTGCCCCGTGGTGCTGTCTTTTCCTTTCGATCGCTCCGCCATCTTCCCGAAGCATCCCTCAACAGGATTCCTCGGATCGAGACCCTTCACCGGTGTAATTCGGCCCAGGCCCAATCGTTCGAGATGCGGAAGATGAAGGCCGCCAAGCGTCCGCGCGATGTTCCCGATGGTGTTGGCCCCCCGATCGCCATAGGACGGCGCATCCGGGAGCTCGCCGATACCGACGCCGTCGAGCACCACGAATATGACGTTACGACCGATCAACTACCTCTAATAAGTGGGAATACGGGGAAAGATGCCGAACGTTACGCGTAGACTTCCTTTTCGTTACATTTGCAGACTTGCACGCGTTGCCGGTTGAACCGGTACGATCGTTGCGCGGAACGAACGGATTGGACGTAGAGCAATGCAACCTTGATGGTGCCGCATTTCGGGCATTTGAAGCCTTTCTCCATCATGCCCTTTTTCGCTTTTTCTGCAAAATCCTGCTGCTTCGCCATGACTTCTCACATCCTTTCTGATGTTTCAATACACACGGACAATATTTCCGCCGGCTTCCACTGCTTTCGATAACACGTGACCGGCATTCTCCAGTAATTCAAGATCGTTGATGTCATTGACTGCTCCGCATACCCCAACACTCACTGTCACCGAAAAACTCTTCTGATCGAGGTTCATGACATTGCTCGCCATGTTCTTCCGAAACTTCTCCGCCCAGAGGTACGCGTCGTTGGCGGTGGTGTTCACCAGGAGGATGGCAAACCGGTTGAAATCGAACCTGCCTACGAGGTCATACGGCCGAATGGCAGATCGCAGCATGCGGCCTACATTCTGCAGCACGAAATCAAATCCCTCTTTGCCGTACCGGCTAAGGTGCTCGTTCACTCGATCGATCGAAATCATGACCAGGGTAATGTCGGCTTCAAAATCATTGGCGCGTTGGACTTCTTCGTGCACCCGCTCCATGAAGTACTTCCTGGTGGCCACCCCCGTCGCTTCATCCAGCAAAACGTAATTATTGACAACATCGGTAAGGCTTGAGACTTCCAGGCCCCATGAAGCGCTGTCAACAAGTTTCTGAATCACCTTGACGTCGGACTCAGAATAGGTCTTCCCGTCCTTGCTCTCTATCACGAGGGCCCCGTAACACCGGCTCAGTGAATTGATCGGCAGGATCATCATCGCACCAGCCGATTCAATACGTTCCGCACGATAAAACCTCGGAAGCGCAAGCCCCGCTGCGTCGTCAATAACTTTGGGTATGCCGCTTTGAATCACACTCGCCACGGCACTGTTATTGGGGTCAATTTCCTGGCTGATCGAGACGTACGAATCGTTCATCCGGTTCATCACAAACTGGATTAACCATGTCTTCCGGGATTCGTCGAACAGCACAATGCTGACATAGTCCCATGACACCAATCGCGACGTCTCTTCTGCAAGGGCTCTGACGATGGTGTGCGTGCTGAACTCCATCTTCATCTGGTCGCGTATCCTTGTAACGGACCGCAGCACTTCTGAGTCCAGGAGGAGGTCGTATTTTCCCGTGTAGCTTTTGATGAGGGCCGAGATCAACTTGGCATAATCTCCAAGCATCGTCATCGTTTCCGGACCGAACGCATCCTCGCCCAGGCAGTCGATAACGAGAACCGCAACCGGATCCTCCGCCTTTCCGGTGTTCCTCGGATAAAAAATGGGAACCGCTGTAAAGGATTGGATGGGCACCGTCGTCTGATAGTACCCGAGCAAATCGGATTGACCGGCGCTGTTGACGGTATTGAGAATCCGGGGATGTCCGCTCCGGGCTACCTGGCTGATCAGGTCGGAGCCGAGTTCCCGCCTGCGGTGGTTCGTAAACCATTCGCTGTCTGTCACATAGCTGTCAAGCACCAGTTGTTGCTTGTCCCCGTTGATCCAAAACAACGCGACAGTATGTCCAAAGGTGACTTCTTTGACAACCGTCAGCACCTTCTTCATCAGGTAACTGAATTCCGACTTCGGGCCCATGTCCTTCAAAAGGACATCCTCCTGAACATCAAGAAAATCGGACAATTTGAATTCGTATTCGACTTTTGGAGCCGTCCGGCCCATCCCCGTAAACGAAGGAATCGCCGGCTGATCCGGCTCATTAGCCCGGTCTGACTCTCCCGCACTCAAGGAATCTTCGTAGTCCGGACGTGGCATCTCGGGTTCTGGCTCCTCGCTCGTGGTGGGATATTCTTCTTCGGATTCAAGATCGGGCAGGGACCTTGACCGGGTTGAGACCACAATATAGGCAATGCTCGCGCCGGCTGCGGCCAACGCCAGGATTCTCCAGAAAGGGTCAGAAACCACCAACCCTGCAATAAAAGCGACAACGCCCGCCGACGCAATCAATTCCTGTGCTAACGTCATCTGGTTCACCCAGGAACGAATTGTGTCAAACACGCGGGCGTTGGTCATTGAATGTAGAGAGTGTGATTATACCCCTCAAGTCTCCATAAATTTACCCATTGGCCGAAGGAAAGTCAAGGTGAAAAACAGAAGAACGACGGCAACCCTCTTACGACTGTGAAGTTACGGGCTGCGAAACGCCGATTCAGGTTGCGGGAGCAGGTTTTTTTCCCTACTTTTTGAACACAGTTGGTTCCGTTCTCATTCTCCCTCC
>JBBDYD010000056.1:0-1073 GCA_040901865.1 Bacteroidota bacterium
AACTGGAAGCGAAAAACAACTGACGGACGGAAAGGAAAACATTGATGCCATGGAGTGGACGAAAGACGATCGAATTATCTTTTCGTCGAACAGAGGGGGGAATACGAACCTGTGGGCCGTTCCGGCAACCGGAGGGGAGGCCATTCAGGTAACCAAGGGCGCCGGGCCGGATATCGCGGTCAGCGTCGCCGCTTCCGGAAACGATCTCGTCTATTTACAGCAACAGCGAGTTGGTTTTCTCTGGACCGCGAATATCGACGGAAGCTCTCTGCGCCAGATCAGCTTTGATGAGCGAGAAATCTGGGAGCCCAGTTTTTCCCCGGACGGCAGCAAGATTGCTTTCGTCATGGCCGATCCCGATCCGTTAAAGGTGCAAAGTGATGTTTATGTTGTCGACCGTGATGGCAACAATCGGCGGAAACTAACTAATGGGCTTCCAAACGCTCGGGGTCCAAGATGGTCTCCGGATGGCCGTTGGTTGAGTTATTTTGTATTGCCTTCCGGTGCAGGCGCTGATACGTTAAACCCCCGAACATTTGTTGTCGACTCTGAAAATCCGGGCGCACCGAGGCTCGCAGGCAATTTTGTGGGGCATCTCTGGACCGACAACGATCACATCATCGCCATTGATCGCCGCCATTCATACCTCCTCACCGTTTTAAAAGGTACCACACAACGTTTTATGGGTGACTCTCTTGCGGTGTGGTATTTCGATCAGGAGAGGTCTGTGGGCTACTACGACTGGCGATCGGCCACGGCGGGGTGGTGGATCGTTGATATTCAGCCAGTCACCGCAGCGGACCTTATGAAACAGACGGGTGAAGTCATCATGCCGAAGTTTCGCGGCCCGCCAAGAAGGATCAGCTCTTCTCGCGGCTTTCTCAGCGGGCGATGGACATCCCGTCCCTCACAGACGGGAACATTTCTTCAGTTCGAATCTCCTGACAAAGTGCGTTCGATTTCTTTTACGGGAGGCAAGGAGACTGTTCTTCCCGCACGATTTGTAGGATTGAGGAATCGGTCCATTGAACCAAGCTATGATGGGAAAGAAGTTGTCTTTGTGACTCCGCGAC